>NZ_JANNML010000012.1:0-2070 GCF_031397825.1 Nocardioides sp. | reverse complement strand
GAGGACTGGCGCGACGTGCTGGCCTCCGACGAGCCCCGCATGCCGCACCTGGTCATGCAGGGCAACGCCGTGTTCCGCTGGGCCGCCTTCGAGATGGCCAAGGTCGCCCACAGCACCCTGGACCGCACCGGCATCACGGTCGACGACCTCGACGTCTTCGTGCCCCACCAGGCCAACATGCGCATCATCGACGCCATGGCGCGCGCGATGAAGCTGCCCGAGCACGTGACCATCGCCCGCGACGTGGCCGACCAGGGCAACAGCTCGGCCGCCTCGGTGCCCCTTGCCCTGGACCGGCTGGTGCAGGAGGGTCAGGCGAAGAGCGGCGACACCGCCCTCCTCATCGCCTTCGGCGCCGGCCTGGCCTACGCCGCCCAGGTGGTGACCATCCCCTGATGCACCGCCCCCGCTGATCACCTGCCGGGCACCTCGCCCGCAGGAGCCGCCGTACCTCCCACCCGAGGTGGGCGGGCGCACGACCCGCACGATCCCTGTACGACGAACCGAACACGACTCACCTAGGAGCCCCCATGGCCAGCAAGACCGAGATCCAGACCGACCTCGCCGCCATCGTCGAGGAGATCGCCGGCGTCCCGGCCGACGACGTCCAGCCCGACAAGGAGTTCATCGCCGACCTCGACGTCGACTCGCTGTCGATGGTGGAGATCGTCGTGGCCGCCGAGGAGAAGTTCGGCGTGCGCATCCCCGACAACGACGTGAAGAACCTGAAGACCGTCGGCAACGCCGTCGACTACATCGACAACGCCCAGGCCTGAGCCCAGGCCCGCTCGGTCCCGCCCGCTCGCTCGCACGACCCGGCCGACGTCTGACCGCGACGGCCCACGAACAGGAGAACCCATGACCAGCACCCGTGTCCTGGTGACCGGACTCGGCACCACCTCGCCGCTCGGCGGCGACGTGGAGTCGACGTGGTCCGGTCTGCTCGAGGGCCGCTCCGGCGTCGACGTGCTCAAGCACGACTGGGCCGAGCAGCTGTCCACGCAGATCGCGGCCGAGGTCGCGGTCGAGCCCGGCGACGTGCTCGACCGCGTCAAGGCCCGCCGTCTCGACCGCTCCGGCCAGCTCGCGCTGGTCGCGGCGCTCGAGGCGTGGGCGGACGCCGGCTTCGGTGAGGACGGCGCGTCCGTCGACTCCGAGCGCCTGGCGGTGGCGATGGCGTCGGGCATCGGCGGCGTCACGACGCTGCTGAACAACTACGACAGCCTGCGCGACAAGGGACCGCGTCGGGTCTCGCCGCTGGCGATCCCGATGCTCATGCCCAACGGGCCCGCGGCGGCGATCGGCCTGTCCATCGGCGCCAAGGCCGGCGTCCACACGCCCGTCTCGGCCTGCGCCTCGGGCAACGAGGCCATCTCGCTCGGCATCGACCTGATCCGCCTCGGCCGGGCCGACGTGGTCGTCGTCGGTGGCACAGAGGCCGCGGTCCACGCGCTGCCGATGGCCGCGTTCGGGCAGATGATGGCGCTGTCCAAGCGCAACGACGAGCCCGAGCTGGCCTCCCGCCCCTGGGACAAGGGTCGCGACGGCTTCGTCCTCGGTGAGGGCGCTGCGGTGCTGGTTCTCGAGTCGGAGGCCCACGCCACCGCCCGCGGCGCCAAGGTGTACGCCGAGGCCTCCGGCGCCGGCATCACGGCGGACTCCCACGACATCGCCCAGCCCGACCCGGCCGGCCTCGGAGCCACCCGGGCCATGAAGATCGCGCTGCGTGAGTCGGGGCTCTCGGCCTCCGACATCGTCCACATCAACGCCCACGCCACCTCCACCCCCCAGGGCGACGTGGCGGAGGCGGGCGCCATCAAGAACGCGCTCGGCGACGCCTCCGACGGCGTGGTGCTCACCTCGACCAAGTCGATGACCGGCCACCTGCTCGGTGCCGCTGGGGCGCTGGAGTCGATCTCGACGGTGCTCGCCCTGCACCACCGGGTCGTGCCGCCGACGATCAACCTCGACGACCCCGAGGACATCGGCCTCGACATCGCCACCGCGAAGCGCGACCTGCCGGCCGAGGGCGACCTCGCGGCGCTGAACAACTCGTTCGGCTTCGGCGGC
>NZ_JANNML010000173.1:0-19106 GCF_031397825.1 Nocardioides sp. | reverse complement strand
GGGTGTCGTGCCGGACGCCCCGCACCCCGCCGGCCCTGCGCTGCCGGGCCGTGTCGGCGCTTGGTGGCCGCCCGCGCACCACCGCGCCTCTCGTGATCGGTCCGTGGGTCATGGTCGGGCGGGAGTGCGTCGGGGGCTGGGGGTTCGCCGGCGTTGCGAGTGTCGGTCGGAGCTCGACGAGGGTCGGGAGCCGGTGGTGCCGTGGCCTTCCACAGGCGGTGGCCGCATCGCAGGCATCGACCCCCGTCGTCAGGGAAACCATTGTCGGGGTGGTCAGTCGTTTGATCACTGAATCGGTGGTCAAACGATTGACCATCTTGTGAGTGCGTCGGGTGCTCAGCTTCCGACCGCGAGGTGGGTGCGTCGCCGGAGCTCGACGTAGGACGTGATCCGGCGGCATCACGTCGACGCCCACCGTGGCCGGGTCCGTCTCCTACGGCTGGGCATCGCTGGGGATGTGGCTGCGTCCTGGTGCTGCCCAGACCAACCGGCCGGTGCAGTGCTCGACCCGGCACTGCCGAGCACGACCGGGCACTGCCGTTCACGCGTGGAGGATCCACAGCCACAGTCCAAGAGCCAGCATCGCGCCGAATCGGCACTCACCAGGTCGGCACTGGCGGCGGGTCGTCGGGGTCGGGCCGATCCTCGACCTCCTGCTCGTCCTGCTCCTGCTGTCGTCGCTCCTCGAGCGAGCGCCGGTCGCGCTCGTCGAGCTGCTGCTCGCGCTCGTCGAAGGTCTCCTCAGGCGGCACCGGGGGAGCGGGCTCAGGAGCAGGGTCGGTGCGCGCGTCGACGAGGTTGGCGGCCAGCCGCGCATCGATGACCTCGGCCGTGGCCTGGTCCTCCTGCTGGCGTGCCGCGTCCGACCGGTCGTCCTCCGAGCCGCCGTCCTGGTCGACGGGCGGTTCGAGCGCGAGACAGTCGGCGAGGGCCTCACGTCCCGCCGCCCACGACGCTTCGGCGTCGACAGGCCGCTCGACCGACGCGGCGTCGCCGATGGCCTCGTGTGCGAGCGCGAGGTTGCTGCGGACAGCGCACTTCCACGACTCCGGCGCGTGCTCGAGGGCCTCCTCGTAGGAACCGACCGCGCCCGCGAGGTCGCCCGCCCGGTGACGAGCGACGCCCTCGTCGAAGGGGGCGATCCAGCGCTCGAACGGGTTGAGCACCGCGTTGGTCGCGAAGCTGTCCCGTGCCTGGCCGAAAGCGCCACGGACATAGCTGTCCTGGCCCGACGATTCTGCCTGGAGCACCAGCGCGATCCGTCCGGAGACCAGGAGCAGCAGCAGGGCCGGCAGCAGCCCGACGAGGTAGAGCCGGTTGCGCGTGCGGCGACGCGAGGGGCCGGTCACGACAGCGCCCGCCGGGCCTCGAGCAGACGCTGCCAATGGCTCCGCAGGTCCACGAGCACCAGGAGCAGTAGGGCCAGGGCGAGCAGCCAGGTCAGCTCGAGGGCCACGGGCACCTCGCCGCCGGGGGTGGGCTCGCTGTCGCGGAAGCGCTCGGCCCACCCGGCCGCGACCTCGTCGAGACTGCCCGGAGCGGTGCGGTGCAGGTAGGGGAGCCCGAGCTCGGCAGCGACCGAGCGCAGATTCGCCTCGTCGAGGCGCGACAAGGCGTCCCGGCCGGTCCGGACGTCCTGGATCCAACCGCTGCCGGGCTGCTCCTCGTCGGCGGGCATCCGGCCACCGGCGACGGTCCCGTAGCCCAGCACCAGGCCGTCGTCCACGGACGACGCCAGGACGTCGTACGACGCCTGGGCCTGGCGGTTGGTGTTCTCCCCGTCGCTCATCAGCACCACGAGCCGTGGCCGGTCGGGCACCCGCTCGCGCACCTGGTCGAGGAGGTCGCTCAGCGTCTCGAGGGGTCGGTCAAGTCGTGAGCCGGTGCCGGCGAAGGGCTGCTCGCGTCCGACCAGCGCGAGCGTGTCCTCGATCAGGGAGTCGTCCTGGGTCGAGGGGAGCTCGGTGGCGACACGACGTCCGAACGTCAGGACCGTGAAGCGACCGGTAGGCAGGGCGGCGACGAGGTCGGTGAGGTCACGGCGTACGCCGTCCAGCCGTGGCTGCCGGCCGTCCCAGTCGAGCGCGGACATCGAGGTGGTCCGGTCGATCACCACGATCACCTCGACCTGTGCGGGGCTCGTGGGGACCGGCTCGGTGCCGAGGCCGGGACGCAGCGCGATCGCGGCCAGCACCACGACCATGAGGGCGCGCAGGATCCAGGAGCCGAGCTCGCTGCGCCGCGACCAGACGCCGCCGACGACCGTGACGGCGACCAGCGCGAGGGTGCCGATCACGACCAGGGGCAGGTCGATCAGGGGGTTCACCTGCGCCTCCCGACCAGGGCTGTCCCGAGCAGAAGGATGAGACCTCCGAGCGTGATCCAGAACGCCGTGGCCGGGTCGTCCACGGCGACCCCGGTCGCCCGGGACTCCAGCCGCTCCCGCTCCAGCCGCTGGATCGCGCGCACCAGCTTGTCGACGGCCCCTTCGTCCTCGACCACGGTCATCTCCCCGCCCGTGGCCAGTGCGGCGTCGGCGAACTCCCGGGCGCGCTCGGCGGTCATGTCGGGTGTCCCCACCCCGTAGAGCACGACCTCGGCGCGGACAGCCTCCTCCGCGGCCTCGGGCAGCACGAAGATCCCCTCGCCGAGCGGGTCGTTGTCCGAGGCGAGCACGACGGCCCGGCCTCGTTGCTCGCCGGAGTCCTCGAACCGGGCGAGACATGACATCAGTCCGTCGCCGGCCTGGCTGGCCCGTCGGGCCTTGGCCTCGGCGCCGGTAAAGTAGTCGAAGTCCCCGTCCGCGAACGCCGACTCGGCCTCATCCAGCCGGTCGGCGACGTACTCGTAGTCGTCGGTCAGCGGGAAGATCGCCACCGAGGACCCACTGAAGATGGTGAGTCCCAGGCGCTCGCCGTCGAGCTCGGACAGCAGCTGTCGGAAGCTGGCGACGACCTGGAGGTTCCACCGGTCCATCGACGCCGAGACGTCGAGGCAGAGCATGATGTCGCGGCCGTTGCGATCCGGCTCGATCGACACCGGCCGGGTGGGGCGGCTGGCGAGGAGCACTGTCCCGACCACCATGGCCACCGCGCCGAGCGTTGTGATCCCGGCGACCACCTGTTCACGTCGGGCGAGGGCCCGGAAGCGCGGCAGGCTGCGGAGCCGCGCCGTGTGCGCGACGAGCAATGCTCCTGCGTCCGCACGGCTGCGCGGTCGGCGGGCCCATAGCAGCAGGAGAACGACCACCAGCGCCGCGAGGCAGACGCCCAGGAGCGGCCAGCGCAGGGTGCTCACGGCTCGAAGCCCGACACCAGCGCGCGCGCGTCGGCGAGGGCCGGCGCCAGGCGCTCGGACGGCTCGCCTTGGGCCGCGGGAGCGAACTCCGATGGGTAGACCAGCGCCACCACGTCGACGAGACCCGCCGGTCCGACCACGCGGAGCTGCTCGAGGGTCAGGGGTCGGGCGTTCAGGGAGCCCGTGGCGGTGACGAACGAGCGGACGATCTCGCTGATCGCCTGGTGCGCGCCGCGCAGGGACAGCTCTGCCTGGTCCACCGACGCCTCGACCTCGTCCAGCCGCGCGAGGTGGGCGCTCCGGGCCTGGGCGAGCGACGAGGTGGGGCGTGGGCGAGCCGGACGCCGCGCCCACCAGGTGACACCGACGTAGTAGAGGACCACGAGCGTAGGAAGCAGGAGGGCCACCCAGGTCAGCCAGGGCGCGTACGACGTCGGCCCGGTGAGCTCGGTGGTCGCCAGCTCGGCTGCGGCCCGATCAGCGGCGGCGAGCACGGCGGTGCCTCTCCAGGAGCCGGAGGACCGCGGGCACGGCCGACTCGTGGTCGACGACGTGCTCGTGCGGGATGCCGAGCCGGGCGAGACCCGAGGCGAGGTCCTGGGCGTCGGTGGCCAGCCGGGCGGCGTACTCCTCCTGGAGCCGGCGGTCGCCGCCCAGCCAGTCCGGCAGGGGGTTGCCGTGGTCGATGTCGGCCAGTCCGGGGAGGTCGTCTCCGGTCGGGTCGAGGTCACCCAAGGTCACGAGCAGCACCTCGTGCTGTGCCTGGGCCCGCTGCAGGAGGGTGGTCGACCGCTCGTCGAGGACCGGGTCGTCGCAGACCACGACCATGATCGTGCGGCGGCGCCGGACGACCTGGGCGACGTGCTCGAGGACGGAGGCGAGGTCGGAGGTGGCACCGCTGCTGCTGATGGCGTCGTGCACGGCCCCGAGCGCGTGCTCGAGTCGCAGCTCGCCGCCGGACGCCGGGCGGGAGCGACCGCCCGCCGCGTCGCCGTAGGCCACCCCGACGAGGTCTCCGTGCCGGACGGCGAGCCAGCCGACGACGCCGGCGACGAACACCGCGAGGTCCTGCTTGGGCACGAGCCGGTCGTTGACGGCCGCCATGCTGCGTCCGGTGGACACGACGAGGAGCACGGTGTGCTTGCGCGTCGCGACGTAGCGCTTGACCAGCATCTGCCCGCCGCGGGCCGAGGCCTTCCAGTCGACGTCGCGCACGTCGTCGCCCCGGACGTAGGTACGCAGGTCGTGCAGGTCGAGCGAGCGACCGACATGGGTGGAGGGGTACTCACCCTGCAGCACTCCGCGCACCCTGCGGTGGGAGTGCAGGGCCAGGCGGGCCTTGATGCGGGGCAGGTGGGTGGTCATGCGGGCGTCAGGGGGATGGGACGGCGTCGAAGACGGCGTCAACGATCTCCTCGGGCCGCACCTGGTCGGCGAGCGCCTCGAAGCTGAGGTGCAGGCGGTGCCGGAGCACCCCGTGGCGCAGCCGACCCACGTCCTCGGGGATGACGTGGTTGCGACCGTCGAGGATCGCCAGGGCTCGGGCGACCTGAAGGAACGCGATGCTGCCGCGCGGGCTCGCCCCGATCTCCACGTAGCGACCCTGGGCGGCGCCGAGCAGCTCGCCCACGTGGCGAGTGGCATGCACCAGGCGGACGATGTAGTCCTTGATCGCGGCGTCCACGTAGACCCGCTCGGTGAGCCGCTGGAGCCCGACCACGTCCTCGGTGGTGAGGACCGGGGTGACCGGCACGGCGTGGGGCCCGAGCGTCCCGGCATCGATGCGGTCGAGGACCGCGACCTCGTCGGCCATCGAGGGGTAGTCGACGACCTCCTTCAGCAGGAAGCGGTCCATCTGTGCCTCGGGGAGGACGAAGGTGCCCTCCTCCTCGATCGGGTTCTGCGTCGCCAGCACCATGAAGGGTTCGGGCAACCGGTGGACGACGCCCGCGATCGACGTCTGCCGCTCCTGCATCGCCTCGAGCATGGCCGACTGGGTCTTGGCGCTGGCGCGGTTGATCTCGTCGAGGAGCACGACGTTGGCGTGCACGGGACCGAGCTGGGTGTCGAACTCGTGGGTGCGCGGGTCGTAGACCTGGGTGCCGATGATGTCACTGGGCAGCAGGTCGGGCGTGCACTGGATCCGTGCGAAGTGGGCGCCTATGGAGGTCGCCAGCGTCGAGGCGGCCAGGGTCTTCGCGAGTCCCGGGACGCTCTCGAGCAGGAGGTGCCCCTCGGCCAGCATCGTCGCCAGAAGGGCGGTGCGGACCTGCTCCTGGCCGGAGACCCGCGACGAGAAGGTCCGCTCCACCGCCGTCAGCAGCCGCCTGGCGTCGTCGAGCTCGCTGGCCTCGATCGTGGTCAAGGGTCCCCCTGGCAGCCGTGAGCGTGAGGGGCCAGTAAAGCAAGGCCGACTCGAAGGTTGGGCAACCGCCAGCGGGTGTTGCGCGCCCCGCCTACCCTCGGTGGTGGAGGTCACATGCACATCACGCGCGCGTTGACGGCGACCGGGCTGGTCGTCGCTCTTGCCGTGCTGCCCTCGTGCGCGTCGCCGTCCGAGGGCGAGGAGCCCGGCACGCAGGTCAGCACCGGCGCCGAGAAGGGCCCTTCGGAGTCGACGGCCCCCGGCCCGGGTGACCCGAGCGGGTCCGGTGCGCCGAGCGCGCCGGCGCTGGACCCGGCGTACGCCGTGGACCCGCCGGGTCCGCGGGAGGGCGCGATCGAGCCCTCCGACATGATCCTGATCGGCAAGACGGCCTTCAGCGACGAGACCGTCGCGGCGATCGAGGGCATCGAGGGGATCCAGCGCGTGGTGAGCTTCTCCCACGCGCAGGTGACCGTCGAGGGCAACGTGCTCGACATCGCGGCGGTCGACCCGTCGACCTACCGCAACTACACCCCGGTCGAGTCGGCCGACCTCCAGGAGGTCTGGGACCGGGTCGCGGCCGGCGAGGTGGCGGTGCTGCCCGAGCTGCGCAAGCAGCTGCCGATCGACAAGGCCGGCTTCGTCAGGCTGGGTGTCGAGGAGGACGCCCCGCAGGTCCACGTCGGGGCTTTCGCGCCGCAGAGCCCGTTGGTCGACGCGGTCGTCAACTCCGCGTGGGGCGAGGAGCTCGGCATGACGAAGGGCAACGCGCTGCTGATCTCCACCGGCATCGTCGCTCCGCAGTCCGTGCGCAAGGCCGTGCAGGCCGTCGCCGGCGAGGGGGTGTCGGTGCAGCTCACCGATGTCGCGACCAGCCAGGGCATCGACCCCTCGGTGCAGCAGACGGCCGTGCTGGTCGGCTCGGTCGCCGACGTCGTCGGCACCTTCAACTACACCGTGATCGGCGGCGGCCGGATCGCCCCCGAGCCGTCCTGGGTCGCCTCGCACATCTCCACCGAGGAGATCCCGATCCTCGGCGCGGTGACCTGCAACCGCTTCATCTTCCCGCAGCTGCGGGCGGCCTTCGAGGAGATCGTGGCCCGCGGGCTCTCCGAGGAGATCAACCCCGGCGAGTACGCCGGCTGCTACTACCCGCGATTCATCGCCGGGTCGACCAGCCTGTCCAACCACTCCTTCGGCACGGCCCTCGACCTCAACACCCCCGGCAACCAGCGCGGGACCGTCGGCGAGATGGACCGCCAGGTCGTGAGCATCATGAAGAAGTGGGGCTTCGCCTGGGGCGGCGACTGGCGCTACACCGACCCCATGCACTTCGAGGTCAACGCGCTGGTCGACCCGCGCTGATCGGGCGCACGTCCCGCGGCCGCCCGAGCCACCACCCGCGCGCCCAGGTCAGGCGGCCGGTGGCACCCGGCAGGCGGCGGTGCCGCCGGGCAGCCGGTAGCGGTAGCGGTAGCGCGCGACGAGCGCATAGCCCAGCGCGGCGACGGGTCGCACCGGTGGCAGGTCGATGAGCCGGCCGAGCAGCCGGTAGCCGGCGTACCGGACCCCCGGCCGGAAGGCCCGCAGGGCCGCGGCGATAGCCCGGTTGCCCCGGCGGGTGGTGTCGCCGTCGAGCCAGTACGCCGCCTCGCTGACCTGCTGCTCGGTCAGCCCGACCGCGGGCAGGTCGAGCGCCTGCCACGGGGCGACCTCGAACGCACCGCGGGCGCGGGCGAAGTCGGCGCAGCGCGTGCAGAAGCCGCAGTCGGCGTCGTAGACGAGGGTCGGGGTGCTCACGTCACCGAGCCTACGGAGCACCCGTCTGGTCAGGCGTCTGGCCGCCCGTCGCGGTGCGGACGGCCTCGGCCGTCATCGCCATCGTGGTCCGTGCCCGCACGAGGTCGGCGGAGAGGAAGTAGTGGTCGGCGCCCGGGGTCACGTCGTGCAGCACGGGGACGCCGACCTCGCGCAGTCGCTCGGCATAGCGGTCGCCGTCGGGGCGCAGGCTGTCGCGCTCGGCGGTGAGGACGACGGCAGCAGGGAGCCCGGAGAGGTCCGGGGCCAGGACGGGCGAGGCGTAGGGATCGGCGCGGGTGGCCGGGTCGGGGAAGTAGACGCG
Source organism: Nocardioides sp. (assembly GCF_031397825.1). Lineage (GTDB taxonomy): Bacteria > Actinomycetota > Actinomycetes > Propionibacteriales > Nocardioidaceae > Nocardioides. The sequence continues at coordinate 11,322 of NZ_JANNML010000173.1, read as the reverse complement.
GCGCACCAGCCCGCGCAGGCTGGGCGAGATCATCCCCGGGCTCGAGGAGACGTCGGTGGCGAGGTCGAGGGCCGGCACCCCGAGCACCTGGAGCCGCGGCGTGAAGCGGCCCGAGTCGCGGGCCTGGAGGCACACCGAGGCCGCCAGGCCGCCCCCGGAGCTGAAGCCGCCGACCACGAGCCGGTCGCCCTCGACGAGCACTCCGGCGACCTCGCCGAGCAGGTCGGCGGCGTGGTCGTGCACCCAGGCCGACACGTCGTGGCACTGCTCCTGGGCGACGGGGTAGGTCGCGTAGGGACCGGTCGTGAAGTCGACGTTGACGACCACCACGCCGGCGGTGGCCACGAGGTAGCGGCACCAGAAGTCGTCCATCTGCGGGTAGCGCATCAGCCAGGCGCCGCCGTGGAAGTGCACGTAGACACCCCGGGGCTCGGCCGTGTCCCACGCGGGGTCGGCGTAGACGTGGACGGGCACCGAGCCGTGCCGGGTCGGCACCCTGGTCCTGCGCGGCGCCGGCAGGTCGGTGCCTGCGAACCTCAGCTCCTCGCCGTACCGCACCGTCCAGCGGGCGCTCGCGTGCATCATCGTGGCGCTGATCCGGTCGCTGAGCCTCACCCCTCTCGTTCGGTGCCGACGCCTGCGCGGATGGCATCACCGGGGACGATGGCGGGTCGGTAGCGTTCGCCCCATGCGTGCAGCCCAGGTCATCACCACGACAGGTCCCACCGACATCGAGATCCGCGACGTCCCGGAGCCCACTCCCGGCCCCGACGACGTGCTGATCGAGGTGCACAGCGTCGGGACGTCGTTCCCCGACCTGCTGCTGAGCCGGGGTGAGTACCAGCTCAAGCCCGAGCTGCCCTTCACCCTCGGCGTCGACGTCGCCGGCACGGTCGTGAGCGGCCCCGGCTTCGAGCCCGGCCAGCGGGTGGCGGCGGTCGGCGGCTACGGCGGCGCCTCCGAGCTCGCGGCCATCCCCGCGATGTTCACCTTCGCGCTGCCCGACTCGCTCTCCTTCGACGAGGGCGCGGCACTGCCGATGAACTACCTGACCGCGCAGTTCGCGCTCGCCGAGCGCGGCGGGATCCGCGAGGGCGAGACGGTCCTCGTGCACGGCGCCGCGGGCGGGGTCGGGACGGCGACGCTCCAGGTCGCGAAGGGGTACGGCGCCCGCACGATCGCGGTCGTCTCCACCGAGGAGAAGGCCGAGGTCGCGCGCGCGGCCGGTGCCGACGACGCCGTGCTGCTCGACGGCTTCAAGGACGCCACGATGGCACTGACCGGAGGCACGGGCGTCGACATCGTGCTCGACGTCGTCGGCGGCGACGCGTTCACCGACTCCCTGCGGGTGCTGGCGCCGCAGGGTCGCCTGCTCGTCGTCGGCTTCGCCTCGGGCCAGGGCATCCCCCAGGTCAAGGTCAACCGGCTGCTGCTCAACAACGTCGACGTCCGTGGCGTCGGCTGGGGCGCCTACGCGATGCTGCGCCCGGGCTACATGCAGGAGCAGTGGCGCGCGCTCGAGCCGATGATGGCCAGCGGCGTGATCAAGCCGCCGATCGGCAAGACCTACGACTTCGCCGACTTCGGGCGGGCGCTCGTCGACCTCGACGAGCGACGCACGCTCGGCAAGGGCGTCGTCCACGTCCGGTCATGACGCGGTCGTGACGACGTCGTGAGCGGCTCGAGCGCGGCGGACGCGCACGGGCAGCGCGTCCACCGGGTCCGGCTCGAGTGGGGGCCGACCGGGGCCGCTGCGATCGCCGCCGGGGCCGACGTCGCGGTGGTCGTCGACGTCCTGTCCTTCACCACGACGCTGACGGTGGCCGTCGAGCGGGGGTGGGTCGTGCACCCGTTCCTGTGGCGCGACGAGAGCGCGGCGGCCCACGCCGAGGAGCTCGGTGCGGTGCTGGCAGTGGGGCGCTTCGAGCAGCGCGCGGCTGCGACGGGGGCGACGGCGAGCCTGTCGCCGGCAGCGATGGCGGACCTGGCTCCGGGCAGCGGCCTCGAGCGCGTGGTGCTGCCCTCGCCCAACGGCTCGGCGATCAGCGTCGGCCTGCGTGACGCCGGGGTCGAGGTCGTCGGCGCCTGCCTGCGCAACGCCACGGCGGTGGGGCGCTGGCTGGCTCCGCGGGTGACGGGCGGCGCGGTCGTCGCCGTCGTACCGGCGGGGGAGCGGTGGCCGGACGGGACGCTGCGTCCCGCGGCCGAGGACCTGTGGGGTGCCGGTGCGGTGGTCGACGCGTTGGTGCTCGCCGGGGTCTCCGTGCCGGGAGGGGTCAGCCCCGAGGCCGAGCTGGCGCGCGAGGCCTTCCTCGCCGTGCGCGACCGGCTGCCCGAGCGGCTGCTCGCCTGCGCAGGTGGTCAGGAGCTCGCGGCCGTCGACTTCGCCGCCGACGTCCGGGTGGCTGCGGAGCTCGACGTCAGCGACGTGGTGCCGGTGCTGGGCGACGACGGGTTCCGCGACGCTCGTTGAGGTCGCGGCCGCCCGGGACGTCATGCGGACGGTGGAGGCGACTCCTCGCTCCGCATGACGTTGCGTGGCCGACCAGGTCAGAGCGCGTCGAGCTGGTGGATCGCCAGGTCACCGTCGAGGAACGGCCCGAGGACCTCGAACGCCTTGGCGACGTGGGGCGTGCTCATGTGGGCGGTCATGTCGTCGGCACCGCGCCAGGACTCGATCGTCACGAACGTGCCGGGCACCGAGCTCGAGGCGTACACCTCGTAGCCCAGGCAGCCCTCCTCGGCCTGCGACGCGGCGGCGAGCTCCGCGAGGGCGGGTCCCGCGGCGGCGACGCCCTCGGGCTTGATCGGGATGGTGGCGACGACGCGCAGCTGGCTCATGGGAACAGTTCTAGCAGCCCTGTCCAGACGCAGCCGGCCCCCGTGACCCGTGGTTGGTTAGGGTCGGAGCGTGAGCATCCTCGATGACGCCCGCGAGGGCATGAACCTCGACATCCGCCCGCAGGACGACCTCTTCGGCCACGTCAACGGACGCTGGCTCGACGAGGTCGAGATCCCCTCCGACCGCTCCAGCTGGGGGCCCTTCGTCCAGCTCGCCGACGTGGCCGAGCAGCACGTGCGCACGATCATCGAGGAGCTGGCAGCCGGCGAGCCTCGCGACGAGGACGCCCGCAAGATCGGCGACCTCTACGCCTCCTTCATGGACACCGAGCGCATCGACCGCCTCGGCACCCGGCCGCTGCGGCCCCTGGTCGACGCGGTCGCGGCGCTGCGCGACGTGCGCGACCTGGCGGCGTTCCTCGGTGAGTTCGAGCGGATCGGCGGGCACGGCATGTTCGGGTCCTACGTCGACACCGACTCCCGCCAGTCCGACCGCTACCTCTTCCACCTCACCCAGGGCGGGCTCGGGCTCCCCGACGAGTCCTACTACCGCGACGACAAGTTCGCCGAGACCCGCGACGCCTACGTCGCCTACCTCACCCGGCTGCTCGAGAGCGGCGGCCACGAGTCCGCCGCCGACGCCGCCGCGACGATCCTCGCGATCGACACCCGCCTGGCCGCCGGTCACTGGGAGCGCGCGGAGACCCGCGACGTGCAGAGGACCTACAACCTGCTCACCGCCGACGAGCTCAAGGCGCTGTGCCCGTCCTTTGACTGGGACGCCTACGTCACCAACCTCGGCGGCAAGCCCGACATCATCGCCGAGGTGGTCGTCCGCCAGCCCTCGTACCTCTCCCACCTCTCGAGCGTCCTCGACGAGATCCCCCTCGAGCAGTGGAAGGACTGGCTGCTCAGCCACGTGCTGCGCACCGCTGCGCCCTACCTCACCGACGAGCTCGTCGAGAACAACTTCGACTTCTACGGCCGCACCCTCAACGGCACGCCCGAGCTGCGCGCGCGGTGGAAGCGCGGGGTCGCGCTGGTCGAGGGCGCGCTCGGCGAGGCCGTCGGCAAGGAGTACGTCGCCCGTCACTTCCCGCCGCGCTCCAAGGAGCTGATGGACGACCTGGTCGACAACCTGCTCGCGGCCTACCGTCAGTCGATCTCCACGCTCGACTGGATGACCGAGGAGACCAAGGAGCGCGCCTACGAGAAGCTCGCGACCTTCCGACCCAAGATCGGCTACCCCGAGACGTTCCGCGACTACTCCGCGCTCCAGGTCACGCCCGACGACCTGCTCGGCAACGTCGCTGCCGCGTCCGGCTTCGAGACCGATCGCCAGCTCGCCAAGATCGGTGCGCCGGTGGACCGCGACGAGTGGTTCATGCTGCCGCAGACCGTCAACGCCTACTACAACCCCGGCACCAACGAGATCTGCTTCCCGGCCGGCATCCTGCAGAAGCCGTTCTTCTCGCCCGACGCCGAGCCGGCGGAGAACTACGGCGGCATCGGCGCCGTCATCGGTCATGAGATCGGCCACGGCTTCGACGACCAGGGCGCGCAGTACGACGGCGACGGCAACCTCAACGACTGGTGGACCGCCGACGACAAGGCCGCCTTCGAGGTGAAGTCCAAGACCCTCGTCGCTCAGTACGACGGCTTCTCGCCGCGCGCACTGCCCGGCGAGAAGGTCAACGGGTCGCTGACCGTCGGCGAGAACATCGGCGACCTCGGCGGCCTCACCATCGGCCACAAGGCGTTCGTGATCTCGACCGACGGCTCGGCCACCCGCGAGGACCGCGAGAAGCTCTTCCTCAACTGGGCCTACGTGTGGCGGACCAAGCGCCGCACCGAGCAGGAGCGCCAGTACCTCACCATCGACCCGCACAGCCCGCCGGAGTTCCGCGCCAACATCGTGCGCAACCTCGACGAGTTCCACGAGGTCTTCGGCACCGCTGAGGGCGACGCGCTGTGGCTGGCGCCCGAGGAGCGTGTGCGGATCTGGTGAGGCCGGCCATCCGTCGTACGACGCCTGCTCAGCCGGCCTCGACGCAGTAGACCGACAGCACGAGCAGGTTGTCGGAGGCGATCGGGTTGAGCCCCTCGGCCACGAACGTCGTGTCCGGACTGCCTCCGTTGGGGAAGGTCTGGGGCGCCACGGAGGTCTGGCCCCAGAACGACCCGGCGCCCACGACGACCTTCCCCACAGGGCAGCTCACCTGGATGGATCCCTGTGCGGATCCCGCCACCGTGACCTGCTCCCTCACGACCTCGTAACCGCTGACCGCACTCGGTTGGAGGAAGGTCTGCTTGGCGCCCGGGGTGATGTCCTTCGACCCGATGCTGCCGTTCTTCACGTCCGCGCCCGTGACCGTGCCGTCCTTGATCTGGGCGCCGGTGATCATGGCGCCCGCCACGGCACCGCCCGACGCGCCGAGCACGAGCGCGCCGGCCAGGAGCAGGAGGGCAGGACCGGAGCGGGGGAGGGCTGTCACGAGACCGTGGCGCACACGATGCGCACCTGCAGGGTGTCGGCCGTGGGGATGCCGGTCGTGTAGGCCGTGCCGCCCAGCCCGTCGACGGCCGTGACGGCCTGGACGGCGATGTTGGAGGCGTTCCAGAAGCCAGACGTGCCGAGGACCTTCTTGCCGACCGGGCACACCACGTTGAGGGTCGAGGCGGTGTTGGCGGCGACCGCCTTGGTGGCCGACACGATCTGGTATCCCGGGATCACCGCGGGTCCGGCAGGTCCGGCGGGTCCGGCCGGTCCCTGGGCGCCGGCGGGTCCGGTCGCCCCGTTGGCGCCTGCGGGGCCCTGTGGCCCGGCCTGGCCCTTCAGCTCGGTCTTGGCTGCGGCCGAGAGGTCGACGGTGCCGAGGTTGCCGTTCTTGATGTCGGCGCTGGTGACGGTGCCGTTCTTGATCTGGGCGCCGGTGATCATGGCGCCGGCCACGGCACCGCCGGAGGCACCCACCACGAGGGCGCCGGCGAGGAGGACGAGGACGGGAGCGGAGCGCGGGAGGAGGGTCATGTCTCGCAACGTAGGACCGGGGGCGTCCCCGGCACAGTGGGGATCCGGCCTATTCACGCTGGTCCTGCGGTGGCTCGAGGAGGTGGCGCGGCACTTGTAACACGTCGTCCACCCATCTTCCCGCCCGCTGCAACGGTCTCGTAGTTGGGTGGACGACGTGTTACAAGACCGACGGCCATCCCCGGTCCCCGCCGCCGACCCGCCCCCGACCCGCCCCCGAACCGCCCCAGCAGCCGCCCCACCAGCCGCCCCACCAGCCGCCCCAGCACCAGGTGGGGGATGCTGTGCGGATGCCCGTCCTGCGCGTCATCGCCGCCGCCGTCGTCCGTGTCGTCCTGCTCACCGTGTTCTACCTGGTCTACGTCGAGGCGATCTCGCGCAGCGACAGCACCGACGCCCTCGGCGCGGGCCTGCTGTTCTTCCTCATCGTGGTGGTCGTCGCGCTCGCGTGGGCGACCTGGGACGGCGCCCGTCGCGGCTTCGTCGCGGCCATCGTCGTGTGGCTGCTCACCGGCGCCGGGGTCGGCGCGACCGTGACGGTCGCCTACGTGATCAGCACCGAGACGGCCGGTGCCTTCATCGACGAGCTGCGCGACGGCTGGCTCTTCTTCGCGTTGCTCGTGTTCGTCCCGGCCCTGCCCGGTGCGGGCGTCGGCGGGCTGATCCACCGCGCGCGCCGTCGTACGCCGACGGCCTGAGGCGCCGTACCGCGAGATCACCCCCACCCGGGACCCCGCGCCCCTACCCTGGACGGGTGGCCGCCGAGGGGGATCGCGAGAGGTCGTTGTCGGCCTTGCTGGACGCGATCGTCGGCTGCCATCTCGATGACCACCTGGCCACGACCGCTGACGACGACCCCACCTGGAGCGGTGCGCTGCGCGCCGTGGGCCTGGTGATCACGCTGCGGTGGGACGACGCGCTCCAGTGCGCCCTGGCCACCCCCGCGGCGCCCGCCGCCGACGTCGACGCCCGTTGGCTCCTGGCGGGGGCGACGGCGTGGGCGATGTCGGGAGACCCGTGCCCCGACTCCGCCCAGGTCCTCGCGGACCTCGCCGACCCCTGCGCCGTCCTGCCCGACGTCGCGCACCCCCTCGGGCGGTTCGCGGGCTACCTCCTCGTCGAGGCCGCCCTCGCCCACGCCCGGCTCGACCTGGCCCACGTGGTCGAGCAACGGCTGGGCGCCGGGCTCTGGGACGAGCTCCGCCTGGGCCAGGAGGTGCACCCGTTCCACCACATGATGGTCGCCGCCCGCATCCGGCTCCTGGCCTTCCGCGGCCACATCGCCGACGCCGACGCCGTACGACGGGCTGCCGCGACGCCGCGGGCCGGCGGCCCGATCGCCGCGGTCAGCGCTGCCACCGCGTGCCTGGTGCGCGGCAACGACGCCGACCCCGCCGACGTGCGGCGCCTGGCCGCCGAGGTCGACGCCCACGTGCCGGAGCCCACGCACCTGCTCGCCGCCGGGGCGCAGATGCTGGTCGCCTTCGGGCTGATCGCGGTCGGCGAGGTGGCCGAGTCGGCCCGCCGCGTCCTGCTCGCCGGGCACGGGCCGGGGCTCGAGGCGCTCAACGTGATCGACCGCGCCCTCGGGCTGGAGCTGCTCGCCACGCTGGCCGTGGCGGCGGGGGATCTCGACGCCGCCGAGGCGTGGCAGGACCGGTCGGTGCCGCTGCTCGCCTCGCCCATCGCCGACTCGACCGTCGCGCGGCTGCACAGCCGGGTGGCCCTCGCCCGTGGGGACGTCGACGAGGCGGTCGCCTGGGCTGAGCGCGCGGTGGCGCGGGCACGGGAGGTGGAGCGCGCGATCGAGTACGCCGAGGGCCAGATCGTCCTGTCGCGCGCCCGGATCCTCCAGCGCGGCCCTGGTGGCCGGGCGAGCGCCGCCCAGGCGCTGCAGGCGATGGTGGCCGAGGCCGAGCAGCGCGGGCACCGTTCCGCGCGACGCTCGGCGGCCCGCGAGCTGCGCCCCATCGGGCTCCGGCTGCGGCCCCTGTCGGGCAGTGGCTGGCAGGGCCTGACCGCCCGGGAGGCCGAGGTCGCCCGGCTGGTCGCCGACGGCTGCGCCAACAAGGACGTCGCCGCGCGACTCCACGTCTCGGAGCACACGGTGCGGGCGCACGTCTCCCGCGTGCTCGCGGCGTTCGGCGTGCCGACCCGGGTCGCGCTGCCGGGGGTGCTCGACCGCTTCACGCCGCTGGCCCCCGACGACGCCCGTCGCCTGGCCGTCCTGCCGCCGCTGACCGAGCGGCAGCAGGTCGTCGCGGACCTCGTCGCCCAGGGCCTGAGCAACGTGGCGATCGCGACGGTGCTCGAGGTCAGCCCGCGCACGGTGGAGAAGCACGTCGGGGACATCCTCGCGCGTTGGGACCTGCAGACCCGCACGTCGATCGCGCGCGCGGTCACGACCGCGTCGACCTACCGCGCCGAGTAGGCAGCAGCGATCGGCACAACCAACCGCCCCCGACGTGCGTCCCAGACGCATGCGAACCCTTCTCGGCGCCCTCCTCGCCCTGCTGCTCGTCGGCGGCTGCACGGCCTCGTCCGACGCACCGACGGCAAGCCGTACGACGCCCCGCCCGTCACCGACGGCGGCGACGGCGGCGGCGACGGCGACCCCCGCGGCGGCCTCGGAGCCGCTCGCGTGGCCCGACATCGGCGTCGGTGACCGGATGCGGCCGACGCCACGCGTCTACGACTACCTCTGCATCGACCCGCCGACCGAGCTCGTCGACACCGCGCCGGTCCGCCAGCAGAGCCGGACCGTGGCGACCGGTGACGCCACCCTGCTCGAGCGGCACCTCGTCTACCCGGACGTCGCGACGGCCGCCGAGGCGCTCGAGGACCTGCGTGCCGAGCTCGCTCTGTGCGGCCGCAGCCGCGCCCACGACGGGGCCCGCATGGCCTGGACCCGGCTGAGCTGGAGCGACGAGGCGGAGCTGCGCCTGGAGCGTCGGGTGCCCACCGGCGCGGACACCGAGGCCTGGCACCTCTACGACACACGCGTCCCGGCGGCGCCGCTCGGCGCCTTCGTCACGCTGCTGCGTGTCGACGAGACGGTGCTGGTCACCGATCGACGCTCGGGCCTGGACCCGACGACGCCGGAGGGTCTCGCCACCGCGAGCCGGGCGGGCGAGCTGCGCCTGCTCGACGCGGTCGCGTCGCTGTCCGTGGTCGCTGGTAGACAGGACGGGTGACCTCGACCGACTCGCAGACCATGGACGGGCCCGTCGACCGGGCAGGCGTCCGCGACAGCGCCGAGGCCCACCTGCGGGCGCTGGTCGGACGCGACGACGTGACGCTGCGAGAGGACCAGTGGACCGCGATCGAGGCGCTCGCCGTCGACAAGCGACGCTCGCTCGTCGTCCAGCGCACCGGCTGGGGCAAGTCGGCGGTCTACTTCGTGGCGACCCTGCTGCTGCGCGAGCAGGGCGCGGGTCCCACCGTCATCGTCTCCCCGCTCCTCGCGCTGATGCGCAACCAGATCGCCGCGGCCGAGCGGGCCGGGATCCGTGCGGTGACGATCAACTCCACCAACCTCTCCGACTGGGAGGCCACCCACGACGCGATCCGCGCCGGTGAGGTCGACGTGCTCCTCGTCAGCCCCGAGCGGCTCAACAACCCGGGCTTCCGCGACGAGGTCCTCCCGCGCCTGGCCGCGACGTGCGGGCTGCTGGTCGTCGACGAGGCCCACTGCATCTCCGACTGGGGCCACGACTTCCGCCCCGACTACCGCCGCATCCGCACCCTCCTCGACGACCTGCCGACCGGCATCCCCGTGCTCGCGACGACCGCCACCGCCAACGCGCGGGTGACCTCCGACGTCAGCGAGCAGCTCGGCCGCGACGTCGTCGTCCTGCGCGGCTCGCTCGACCGCGAGTCCCTGCGCCTCGGCGTCGTCCACCTCACGACCGCCCAGCAGCGCCTGGCCTGGCTGGCCGACCACCTCGCCGAGCAGCCCGGCTCCGGCATCGTCTACTGCCTGACCGTCGCCGCGACCCAGGAGGTCGCCGACTACCTCCGCTCCCGAGGCCACGACGTCGCCGCCTACTCCGGCCAGACCGAGCAGACCGAGCGCCTCGCGCTCGAGGCCGACCTGATCGCCGGACGCGTGAAGGCGCTGGTCGCCACCAGCGCGCTCGGCATGGGCTTCGACGCCACCCTCGGCTTCGTGGTCAACCTGGGGGCGCCCTCCTCCCCGGTGGCCTACTACCAGCAGGTCGGCCGTGCCGGGCGCGGCACTGACGATGCGACCGTGGTGCTCCTGCCCGCGATCGAGGACCGCGACATCTGGGCCTACTTCGCCTCGCTCGCCTTCCCGCGCGAGGAGCTGGTGCGCCAGACGCTGCAGGTCCTGGCCGAGGAGGGCCGCGCGCTGAGCACCGCTGCGCTGGAGACCCGCGTCGAGCTCAACCGCAACCGGCTCGAGACGATGCTCAAGGTGCTCGACGTCGACGGAGCCGTCCGCCGCGTCCGTGGTGGGTGGGAGTCCACCGGGCAGCCGTGGAGCTATGACGAGGAGCGCTACCGCCGCGTCGCCGAGGCACGCGAGCGTGAGCAGCAGGCGATGCTCGACTACCTCCGCACGACCGAGTGCCGCATGTGGTTCCTGCGCGACCAGCTCGACGACCCCGACGCGGTGCCGTGCGGCCGCTGCGACAACTGCGGTGGCTTCGCCCTGTCCTCGGAGGTCTCGTCGGCCGCGGTCGAGGAGGCCGAGGCACGGTTGTCACGCCCTGGCGTCGTGGTCGAGCCCCGCAAGATGTGGCCCACCGGGCTGGCCTCGATGGGCATCGACCTCAAGGGCAAGATCTCCGCCGGCGCCGCCGAGGGCCGTGCGGTCGCCCGGCTGACCGACCTGGGCTACGGCCAGGCGTTGCGCGAGCTCTTCCGCCCCAACGCCGGCAACGGACCGGTGCCCGTGGGGCTGGTGAAGGCGATGGTCGAGGTGCTCGGAGACTGGCGTCCGCGGGTCGAGGGCATCGCCGTGGTCGAGTCGGCCACCCGGCCGGCGCTCACCGCCGACCTGGCCGACGGCCTCTCGCGCTTCCTCAAGGTGCCGGTCGTCGCCCACTACGCGATCGTCGACCCCGACGTCGCGCCCGGGCAGGGAGCGATGAACTCCGCGCAGCGGGTCGCCGCCGTCGGTCGCCGCTTCACGCTCAGCGGCGAGGTGCCACCCGGGCCGGTCCTGCTCGTCGACGACCTGGTCGTCACCGGCTGGACGCTCACCCGGGCGGCCCATGCGTTGCGTCAGGCCGGCGCTACCGAGGTGCTTCCGCTCGTCCTCGCTCTTCAGTCCTGACCGCGCTGGCGGGGTCGTCCGCCTGCAGGTGCGCGTAGTAGTCGCGCGGTGAGCCGTCGCGCTCCTGGGTCTTGAGCAGTCGCAGCCCCGCCGCCTCGACGGTGCGCGAGCTCACCCAGGCCAGGGCGATGGTGGGCACGACGACCAG
>NZ_JANNML010000167.1:0-12145 GCF_031397825.1 Nocardioides sp. | reverse complement strand
CCCGAGCCGAGGGAGAACCCGAAGGCCTTGACCACGGCGGCCGGGAACGCGGCGCGCCACTCGTCCAGCGTGCCGTCGTAGCCGAACGCGCTCCCGGAGCTGCCCGGGTTCATGGGTGCCCGCGCCTTCACGTCCGCGTCCGCGCTGTTGTTCAGCCACCACACGTTGCCGTAGAACTGCGGCTCGCCGATCAGGATGCCGTCGTCCGTGCCGTCACCGTCGAAGTCGACGACCAGCTGGAAGCCCGGTGGGATGGTGCCCGAGATCGGCGTGTAGTCGAGCGTCGGCTCGCCCACCGAGGAGAGCGGCTTGTTCGTGTCGACGTACTCCGCGACCTTGTCGAGCGAGGTGTTGCTCTGGGTCGTGATCCGCAGGCCGGTGCCCTCGACGGTGTAGGAGCCGCCCGTGCGGGTGTCCGAGCGTGCCGGGTTGAAGTCGTTCGGGACCAGGATGGTCTGAGCGGCCGCGTGCGCGGAGGTGACGCCGACGAGGCTGATGACGAGGCCGGCCGCAGCCGTGCCGAGGGTGCTGATCTTCTTGGTGCGCATGTGCTGTCCCCACAGGTACGAGCCCCCGTCCCCCGGCACACCGAGTGGGTGCTGAGGCGGGGCGTCGGCAGAGAGTAGGCACCGCGACGTGACGACCGTCACGTCGCTTCCCCATTCTGGAGTAGTACGGGCTCTCGTACCTTCGGCAGGACGGCATCTGGCGGAAAGTGCGGGACGTTTTCGACCTCCTGCTGGTCCCGCGAGGTCGAAGGCGTCCCGCACTATCCGGCCCATCAGGCGTGCGTCAGCTCCTCGACCTTGCCCAGCCGGACGAAGCGGGCATCGAGGGTCTCGGGCGCGGGATCCCACGGCGGACGCTCGAGGGTCCACGCGCGCTGCGAGGGCGGCAGGAAGAGCGCTCGGGACCGTACGCCGAGGATACGTGCCGCGGCTGCCCGGCGGGAGTCTCCGCGGACGACGCTGACGTACTCCAGCCCGACCCCGCGAAACCGCTGCTCCCGCGTCACGTCCCGGCGGTGCTGCTCGATCGACTTGTGGTGCTCGCCGTCGTACTCGACCACGAGGCCCGCGACCGGATCGAACAGGTCCGGGATCCCGAGCAGGTTGTCGTCGAGGTCGTAGACCGGCTCGTTGACGATCGGCTCCGGCAGGTCGGCCAGCTGGGTGTAGACGAGGCGGAGCCAGGTCTCACGGGGCGAGCGACTCTCGTCGACAGCCAGGGACACCGCGTGTCGGGCGAGCGGCGCACCGTTGCGCGAGTTGGCGTTGCCGACGTACGTCGCGAAGAGCCAGACCGAGATGAGCCCGGCCGCGGCTGCCATGTCGATCGCCTCGACGGCCGACCACAGGGAGTTGCGGCGTCGTACCTCGTCGAAGAGTGCTCGCTGTGGGGTGGTCACGGGGATCCCGGCGACCAGCTCGCGCTCAGAAGGAGCCAGGAACACCCGCTCGACGTGGCAACCCGGAGCCGCGCGCAGCTTGGCGCCGGCGCCCCCGAGTGACAACGGCACCGGCAGCTCGACCTCGCCACCCGGAGCGAACCCGTCGAAGAACGCCGCTCCGCGCCACCGCAAGGCCGCCCATGCCGTCACGCACCCGGACCGGCCGTTGGGTCTCAGCCGCGCGGCCTGCTCGACGATGCGCTGCTCGACGCAGACCTCGACCGACGAGGGCACGTAGAGACCGGGCCCGACCTTCCGCCAACGCGGCCCGTTGGCTGCGCGCCAGGTCGGTCCGTCCCTTCCGATGCGGCCGGTGCGGGCAGGGGCCACCAGGCCGTCCGGCCTCGTGCAGACGGGGTCCCAGCGGATGATCGACATGTCCGGATCGATGCCGCCGGCACGCACGTGCCAATCGACGACCCGTGGCGCCTGTGGAGAACTGCGACCTCGCTGCCACCTGTGGAGCTTGAGTGGCTCGGGCCGTCACGACCGTCCGGATAGTGCGGGACGTTATCGACCTCCGAGAGGCCCTGGAACGTCGAAAACGTCCCGTACTTTCCCGGCCAGCTCAGCCCTCGGTCATCGGCACCCGCACACCCCGCTCGGCAGCGACCTCGGCAGCGCGGTCGTAGCCGGCGTCGACGTGGCGGATGACGCCCATGCCGGGGTCGTTGGTGAGGACCCGCTCGATCTTCTCCGCAGCCAGCGCGGTGCCGTCGGCGACACACACCTGACCGGCGTGGATGGAGCGGCCCATGCCGACGCCGCCGCCGTGGTGGATCGAGACCCAGGTGGCCCCGGAGGCGGTGTTGACCAGCGCGTTGAGCAGCGCCCAGTCGGCGATCGCGTCGGAGCCGTCGAGCATCGCCTCGGTCTCGCGGTAGGGCGAGGCGACCGAGCCGCAGTCGAGGTGGTCGCGGCCGATGACGATCGGCGCCTTGAGCTCACCGGAGGCGACCATCTCGTTGAACTTCAGCCCCGCGAGGTGGCGCTCGCCGTAGCCCAGCCAGCAGATCCGCGCCGGCAGCCCCTGGAACTGCACCTTCTCCTGCGCCATGGTGATCCACGTGTGCAGGCGCTCGTTGTCGGGGAACAGCTCGAGGATCGCCCGGTCGGTCGCCGCGATGTCGGCCGGATCACCGGAGAGCGCGGCCCACCGGAAGGGGCCCTTGCCCTCGCAGAACAGCGGACGGATGTAGGCCGGCACGAAGCCCGGGAAGTCGAAGGCCCGGTCGTAGCCGCCCTTGCGCGCCTCGTCGCGGATCGAGTTGCCGTAGTCGAAGACCTCCGCGCCCCGGTCCTGGAAGTCGACCATCGCGCGCACGTGGGTCGCCATCGACTCCTCCGCGCGCTTGGTGAACCCGACCGGGTCGGCCTCGCGCTCGCTCGCCCAGTCGTCGTACGACGTCCCGGCCGGCAGGTAGTAGAGCGGGTCGTGAGCCGACGTCTGGTCGGTCACGATGTCGATCGGCGCCCCCGACTCCAGCAGCTCGGGCAGCATCACCGCGGCGTTGCCGAGCACCCCGATCGACAGCGGCGTGCGCGCGTCGCGGGCCGCCACCGCCATCGACACCGCCTCGGACAATGACGACGCCTGGACGTCGAGGTAGCGGTGCTCGATGCGCCGCTCGATCCGCGCGGGGTCGCACTCGATGCAGATCACCACGCCGTCGTTCATCGTGACGGCGAGCGGCTGCGCGCCTCCCATGCCACCGAGCCCGGCGGTCACGGTGATCGTGCCGGCCAGGGTGCCACCGAACCGCTTGTCGGCCACGGCCGCGAACGTCTCGAACGTGCCCTGGAGGATCCCCTGGGTGCCGATGTAGATCCACGAGCCGGCCGTCATCTGGCCGTACATCGTCAACCCGAGGTCCTCCAGTCGGCGGAACTCCTCCCAGTTGGCCCAGTCGCCCACCAGGTTGGAGTTGGCGATCAGCACCCGCGGCGCCCACTCGTGGGTGCGCATCACGCCGACCGGCTTGCCGGACTGCACGAGCATCGTCTCGTCGGGCTCCAGGTCGCGCAGGGTGCGCACGAGCGCGTCATAGGCCTCCCAGCTGCGCGCCGCCTTGCCCGTGCCGCCGTAGACCACGAGCTCCGCAGGATTCTCGGCCACCTCGGGGTCGAGGTTGTTCATCAGCATCCGCAGCGGCGCCTCGGTCTGCCACGACTTGGCGGTCAGCTCGGTGCCGCGCGCGGCGCGGACGGGCAGGCGGGGATTGGGGTTCATCGCAGCTCTCCGATCACTTCTTCGACGACACGGACGACGGCCCCGGAGCGCACGAGCTCCACGGCAGCCTCGATCTCGGGCGAGAGGTGCCGGTCGGGACCGGGCCCCTGGACACCCCCCTCCCGCAGCAGTCGTACGACGGCACTCGTCGCCGGCGACGCCACGAGCGGTGCGCGCAGGTCGAGCGCGCGGGCCGCCGTCATCACCTCGATGGCCACGACGCGGGTGAGGCCGTCCACGGCGCGCCGCAGCTTGCGCGCGGCCGACCACCCCATCGACACGTGGTCCTCCTGCATGGCGCT
This sequence comes from Nocardioides sp., assembly GCF_031397825.1. Taxonomy (GTDB): domain Bacteria; phylum Actinomycetota; class Actinomycetes; order Propionibacteriales; family Nocardioidaceae; genus Nocardioides. Next base: position 8,163 of record NZ_JANNML010000167.1, on the reverse strand, counting down.
GGAGGGGATCGAGTCGACCGACGCCGGCACCGCGAGGCGCTTGAGCTCGGAGACGATCGCGGCCTGGGTGTACTGCGCGATCATCAGCCCGCTGTCGACGCCGGGGTCGTGGGCGAGGAAGGGCGGCAGCCCGTGGTTGCGCGACTTGTCGAGGAAGCGGTCGGTGCGTCGCTCGCTGATCGAGGCCACGTCGGCCGTGACGATCGCCAGGAAGACGAGCACGTAGGCCACGGGCGCCCCGTGGAAGTTGCCGTTGCTCTCCACCCGGTCGCCGACCACGACGGGGTTGTCCACGGCCGAGGCCAGCTCGCGGCCGGCCACGACCGCTGCGTGCCCGAGCGTGTCGCGGGCCCCGCCGTGCACCTGGGGCGAGCAGCGCAGGGAGTAGGCGTCCTGGACGCGGTTGCAGTCGGGACCGCGGTGTGAGGCCACGATGCCGGAGTCGGCCAGCAGCGCGACCAGGTTGGCGGCCGAGGCCGCCTGCCCGGGGTGCGGCCGGATCGCCTGGAGGTCGGATGCGAAGACGCGGTCGGTGCCCAGCTGGCCCTCGACGGACATCGCGGCCGCGACGTCCGCCGTCCGCAGCAGGACGCCCAGGTCGTGGATCGCGAGCGCCAGCATGCCGAGCATCCCGTCGGTGCCGTTGATGAGCGCGAGTCCCTCCTTGGCCACCAGCTCGACCGGCGTGAGCCCGGCCGCGGCGAGCGCCTCGGCGGCGGGCACCAACGCGCCCGACACGTCGCGCACGGACCCCTCGCCCATCAACGCCAGCGCACAGTGCGCGAGCGGCGCGAGGTCGCCGGAGCAGCCGAGCGAGCCGTACTCGTGGACGACCGGCGTGATGCTGTGCGTCAGCAGGGCGGCGAGCAGCTCCGCCGTCTCCGGGCGTACGCCGGTGTGCCCCGTCGCGAGCGTCGAGAGCCGCAGCAGCATCAGCCCCCGCACCACCTCGCGCTCGACCTCGGGGCCGGAGCCGGCGGCGTGCGAGCGGACGAGCGAGCGCTGGAGCTGGGCGCGCATCTCCGAGGGGATGTGCCGGGTCGCCAGCGCCCCGAAGCCGGTCGAGATCCCGTAGGCGGGGGTCGGAGCCGCGGCGAGGGCGTCGACGACCGAGCGGGCCCGCGCGAGCGCGACCAGGGCGTCCGGGCCCAGCCGCACCACTGCCCCCTCGCGGGCGACCGACACGACGTCCCGAAGGGACAGGGGACCGACGTCGACGACGACTTCATCAGGCATGCGGCCATCCTTCGCCGCGCCGCCCCCCCGACGACAGGGGCGTCACCCCCCAACAGTCTCAGATCCGAGATATGAGACCGGAATACCTGCATAGGTATGAATTTGACTCTGCTGGGGTACTGAGGACGTGGGTTGACAACCCGACAGCCACACGGCGTCACATTCTCGGGCTCGGTGGCCGCTTGTTCATTCACCACCAATGAGGAGTCCCCCCATGCGACACCAGATCCGATTCGGCGCCATCGTCGCCACTGCGACCCTCGCCCTCACCGGCCTGGCCACCGCATCCCCCGCCACGGCCGTCGTCGGCTCGCCCGACAACGCCCGTGCCATCGTCAAGACCGGCTTCGCCCTCAACGCGACCGGCTTCGGCACGCTCGTGAGCGGCGGCCAGGTCCCGGCCAGCTCCGACAACACCGCCTACACCGCGATCGGCTGCACGGTCCGAGCCGGCGTGACGCGCAGCAACTACGAGGCCCAGGTCGAGGTCCCAGGGCTGGGCACCATCTCCGGCGTGCGCACGCGGACCTGGACGGAGAAGAAGGGGCCGGTCGTCTCCTCCTACGCCACCCACTCGATCGCCGAGGTGCTGATCGCCGAGAGCGCGCTGGGCAGCCTCTCCATCGAGGGCGTGCGCTCCATGTCGCGTGCCTTCCACACCGGCACCTCGTTCAAGACCGAGACCGACACCAGCGTCGCGCGCATCATCCTGACGCCCGCCGGCGGCGCCCCGCAGGAGCTCGAGATCCCCACGCCGGGACAGCCGCTGGAGATTCCCGGCCTGGCCCGGATCACCGTCGGCAACGAGGTGAGCGCGAAGATCCTGGATGGCGTGCGTGCCACGGCCGATGCCATCAACATCAGGGTGTTTCCCTCGGACACCCTCGCCAAGGTCGCGCACACCGCCACCAAGATCCAGAAGGGTGCGCCGTTCGGCACCTTCCGCGGCTACTCCGCCGGCACCCGCGCCCGCGGGCTCGGCGAGACCGTGAAGTCCGGTCGCACGCCCCTGTCGCTGATGCCGTGCAAGGGCACCAACGGCAAGGAGCTGACCAAGGCGGTGGCCCGCGTCGACCTGGGCGGCCAGATCATCGTCCGCGGCGTCGACACCAACCAGAAGGCCCGCCAGGCCAAGGGCATCGGCACCGGCTACGAGCTCGCCAACATCGCCAAGGTCAACCTCGGTGACGGCGCGCTGGTCATCAACGCGATCGTCGCCAAGGCCAACGTGACCCGCAAGGGCGACAGCCTGGTCCGCAACGCCACCGGCACGACGGTCGGCTCGATCGTCGTCAACGGCGAGGCCACCAGCTTCCCCGACAGCGGTGTCATCGAGATCCCGGGTCTGGTCAAGATCCAGCAGAAGATCGTGCGCAGGATCAAGAACGGCATCTCGGTCATCGCGCTGCGCCTGACGCTGCTCGACGGCTCCGGCGCCGTGGTCGACCTCGGCATGGCCGAGTTCCAGGTGCGCAGGGGCTGATCCCTCCCGCAGCACCCCTGAAGAATCCGTGACGCGGTGGCGGGGCCCCGGCCTCGCCACCCGTCACGTCGACGTTAGGTTCGAGGGTCATGACCCAGGTGCCGGCTGCCACGCGCACGCTGAAGGTGCTCACCTTCCTCGCCAGCCAGCCCGACCCGGTCCCCCTCGAGCGGATCGCGCGCGAGTGCGACCTGCCGCGCAGCACGGCCTACCACCTGCTGGCGGCGATGGTCGCCGAGGGCTACGTGGTCCACCTCGCCGAGGAGCGGCGCTACGGCCTCGGCGTCGCGGCGTTCGAGGTCGGCAGCGGCTACTCCCGCCAGGCCCCGCTGCAGCGCATCGCGCGCCGCCAGCTGGCCTCCCTCGTCGACCGCGTCGGTCAGTCCGCGCACCTCGCGGTGCTGCACGGACGTGACGTCCTCTACGTGGTCGAGGAGCGCGCCCCGGGCCGCCCTCCCCTGGTCACCCACATCGGCGTACGCCTGCCTGCGCACCTGACCGCCAGCGGTCGAGCCCTGCTCGCGAGCCTGCCGGCCGCCCAGGTCCGCGCGCTCTACCCCTCACCGGCCGCCTTCGTCGACCGCACCGGCACCGGCCCGAAGACGCTGAGCGCGCTCCGCTCGCTGCTGACCGACGTACGACGTCGGGGCCACGCCGTCGAGGACAGCGAGGTCACCCCCGGTTTCGCGAGCGTCGCCGCGGCCGTGCTCGACCACAACGGGCACCCGGTGGCAGCGGTGGCCGTCACCTTCGCGGGCGATCCGGCCCCGATGCTGGTCGACGAGGTGCAGCGGACGGCAGCCGTGCTGACCCGCCGGATCAGCGGCCGCGCGTAACCGACACCACACCTGGCGCGTTGGGACCCTCGACAGCGCCCACCTCGTGGGTGATCCTGTCGTGACCCGAGCCAGGAGAGCCCATGCGCGCACCCGACCACCGATCCCGTCGACAGCTCGCGTGGACGGCCGTGGCAGCGGGCACCGTCCTCGCCGTCGCCCTCCAGGCCGTGCCGTCCTTCGGGCAGCGCACCACCAACCTCCTCGACTCCTACGACGCGAGCAAGGCGGCCGCCCTCGAGTCGCGGCCCCACGTGGACGCACCGGGCGACGGCCACGACCACTCCGACACCAGCACCAAGAACGCGATCTCCCGGGCCGGAGAGGTCGGCGCCGATGTCCAGGACCCCACCTCGGCCGCAGAGCGTCGCGCTGCCGCGGCCTACGTCGCGAGCCAGCGAAGGCTCCCGGACCCGCAGCTGCGCCGCCTCTCCCTGCTCTCGAAGCGCACCGCGGTCCCGGCGTCGCGCTACGCGATGGCCGGCGGCTGCTACGCCCTGCGTGCCCCCAGCGGTCGCTACGTACGCCGCGCCGGTGACGGCGTCGCGCTGGCCCAGGTCACCCGCGCCCAGGCAGCGCCGTTCTACTTCAAGGCCACCGACCTCGGCAGCTACCTCGTGTTCGGCACCAAGCGCGACTTCCTCGCCGCCGACGGCCTCGCGACCGAGCCGAGCCCGGACGCCGACTGGACCGTGCGCCAGCGCGGCAAGGGATTCACCTTCACCCTCAGCGGCGGGCGCGGCCTGCGTGCGTCGGGGGCGAGCCTGACGACCGGGACCAGCCCCACGGCGTTCCGTCTGGAGCTCACCCGCGGCTGCACCGCCTACCCCGAGTCGCAGATCGACGTCGTCGGCAACCCGCACGGCGGCGTCTCGGACTTCCAGGAGGTGCGCGGCTACGTCGACGCCCACACCCATGGGATGGCCTTCGAGTTCCTCGGCGGCGAGGCCCACTGCGGCAAGCCCTGGGACAGGTACGGCGTGCCCTACGCCCTGGTCGACTGCGAGGACCACACCCTGACCGGCGGCAACGGCGCCGCCCTCGAGACGTTCCTCTCCGGTGAGCCCAGCCACGACCCGGTCGGCTGGCCGACCTTCAAGGACTGGCCCGCGCCGGAGTCCCTGACCCACGAGGGCACCTACTACCGCTGGATGGAGCGCGCTTGGCGCGGTGGCCAGCGTCTCTTCGTCAACCTGCTGGTGGAGAACAACAAGCTCTGCGAGGTCTACCCCTTCAAGCGCAACTCCTGCGACGACATGGACTCGATCCGGCTGCAGGCGCGGCAGATGCACAACTTCCAGGACTACATCGACGCCCAGTTCGGCGGGCCCGGCAAGGGCTTCTACCGGATCGTCACCAACCCCTTCCAGGCCCGCCAGGTCATCAACTCCGGGCGCATGGCCGTGGTCATGGGCATCGAGACCTCCGTGCCGTTCGGCTGCACGTTCAAGCGGGTCGGGCCCACCGAGGTGCCCGCGTGCAGCGCGGCCGAGATCGACCGCCAGCTCGACGAGGTCTACGCCATGGGCGTGCGGCAGATGGAGCTGGTCAACAAGTTCGACAACGCGCTGGCCGGCGTGGCCGGTGACGCCGGGGAGACCGGGGTCGTCATCAACGGCGCCAACTTCCTCGAGACCGGCACGTTCTGGGACATGAAGAGCTGCTCGCCCGCCGACGGCGAGTCCACCGACCGGCCCCAGCTCGCGGTGCCCGAGATCGACCCGCAGCAGCAGGACGCCCTCTTCGGGGCCGTCGGGCAGCTCTTCGGCCCGATCCTGCCCGCCATCCCGCTCTACGGCCCCCCGGGGCACTGCAACGCACGAGGCCTGACCGACCTCGGCGAGAAGACCATCACCGGCCTGGCGAAGCGCAAGATGATCTTCGACCCCGACCACCTCAGCGTGAAGGCACGCAAGGCCGCGGTGAACCAGATCGCGCGGATGGACTACCCCGGGATCATCTCCAGCCACTCCTGGTCGACCCCCGACACCTACCCCCGGATCTACAAGCTGGGCGGCTTCATCACCCCCTACGCCGGCGACTCGACCGGCTTCGTCGAGAAGTGGCGCCGTCACCTCGGCTGGGCCGACGAGCGCTACTACTACGGCATGGGCTTCGGTGCCGACATCAACGGCCTCGGCGCCCAGGGCTCCGCCCGCGGCACCGACGTCGCCAACAAGGTGACCTACCCCTTCACGGGCCTCAACGGCATCACGATCAAGCGCCAGCGCGCCGGCCAGCGGGTCTACGACATCAACCGGGACGGGGTCGCGCAGTACGGCCTCTACCCCGACTGGATCGAGGACCTGCGCAAGGTGGCAGGTCGTCAGGGCTCGGCCATCGTGGACGACATGACACGGGGCGCCGAGGCCTACCTGCAGATGTGGGAGCGCACCGAGGGGATCGCGGCCGACTCGTGCCGCAACCCCGGCCTGCGCAAGCCCGTGGGGGTCGTGGAGCGTCTCGTGCGCCGCGGCATGACCACGCGCGCCGTGATGCAGGCGGTCGGCCAGCCCTACCAGCGTCTGGGCACGTCGTACGCCTTCTGCGCGCGCAGCGCGAGCGACCCGAAGGTGATGATGACGGTGCGATTCTCCCAGGCCGGAAAGGTCCGGCAAGTTACCAGTCGGTAGGATCCTTCTCACCCCCGCGAGGGACTGACTCGGTGGGCGTGGGCCAATAGGCTCACCCCCGCCGGTCGCGCTCTCGTCGGCACCCGATCCACGAGGAGTCCTCGCGCATGCAGATCGTCGCCATCGTCATCTCGCTGGCCTTCACCGCCGTCGCGGTGGTCCTGACCACGCGGGCCGTGCGGTCCATGGTCGCCACCATGAAGATCGGTCAGCCGGCACTGGGCCGCACGGACCAGCCGGTCGCCCGCACGGTGACGATGGTCAAGGAGACGTTCCTGCACACGCGGATGCTCCAGTGGACCGTCGTCGGGATCATGCACTGGTTCGTCTACCTGGCGTTCATCATCCTCTCCTCGGCGGTCTTCACCGGCTACTTCCAGCTCTTCGACCCCGAGTTCGCGCTGCCGGTCATCGGCCACTTCTTCCTCTTCGAGTGGGTCTCGGAGGTCATCGGCCTGCTGAGCACGGTCGGCATCCTCTACCTGATCTACTACCGCCAGAAGAACCACCCGCGCTCGCTGGGCCGCAAGAGCCGCTTCTTCGGCTCCACGATGTGGCAGGCCTACTTCGTCGAGGTCATGGCGCTGCTCGAGGGCGGCGCGATCCTCTTCATCCGCGGGGCGGAGTACAACCTCGGCCAGGCCCACGGCGAGACCGACAAGTACAGCGGCTTCCACTTCCCGATCAGCCAGTTCTTCGGCAACCTCTACCCCACCGGTGCGGACTCGATCGGCACGCTCGAGAACATCATCATCGCGATCGCGATGTTCAAGATCCTGCTCGCGATGGTCTGGCTGATCGTCATCTCGGCCAACCTGACGATGGGTGTCGCCTGGCACCGCTTCACCGCGTGGCCCAACATCTGGTTCAAGCGCGAGTCCTCGGGCCGCACCGCGCTCGGCGCGGTCAAGCCGCTCACCTCCGACGGCAAGGCGATCACCCTCGACGACATCGACGACCTCGACGAGGACTCCAGGCTCGGCGTCGGCTCGATCGAGGACTTCTCCTGGAAGGGCATCCTCGACTTCACGACCTGCACCGAGTGCGGTCGCTGCCAGTCGCAGTGCCCCGCGTGGAACACCGAGAAGCCGCTCTCGCCCAAGCTCTTCATCACCGCGCTGCGCGACCACGCCTACGCCAAGGCGCCCTACCTCCAGGCCGCCGAGGGCGACCGCGCCGCTCTCCTCGAGGGCAACGACACCCTCCAGAAGGAGGTCGACCGCCCGCTCGTCGGCGACACCGGCGACGACTGGTTCTACAACCCCGACAGCGGCGCCGCCGTGATCGACCCCGACGTGCTGTGGAACTGCACCTCGTGCGGCGCCTGCGTCCAGCAGTGCCCCGTCGACATCGAGCACGTCGACCACATCATCGACATGCGCCGCTACGCCGTGCTGGTGGAGTCCAACTTCCCCGCCGAGCTCAACGGCCTCTTCAAGGGCCTCGAGAACAAGGGCAACCCCTGGAACATGTCGCCCTCGGCGCGCATGGACTGGGCCAAGGGCCTCGACTTCGAGGTCAAGGTGGTGGGGGAGTCGATCGAGTCCCTGGACGAGGTCGAGTGGCTGTTCTGGGTCGGCTGCGCCGGCGCCTACGAGGACCGTGCCAAGAAGACGACCCGCGCGGTCGCCGAGCTGCTCGACATGGCCGGGGTCTCCTTCGGCGTGCTCGGCAACGGCGAGACCTGCACCGGCGACCCGGCCCGTCGTGCCGGCAACGAGTTCGTCTTCCAGGGCCTGGCCCAGCAGAACGTCGAGGTCATGACCGAGGCGAGGGCCAAGAAGGTCGTCTCGACCTGCGCCCACTGCTTCAACACCCTCAAGAACGAGTACAAGGACTTCGGCATCGAGCTCGAGGTCGTGCACCACACCCAGCTGCTCAACCGCCTCGTGCGCGAGGGCAAGCTGACCCCGGTCAAGGACGGCGAAGGCGCCCACAAGCGCTCGATCACCTACCACGACCCCTGCTACATCGG
>NZ_JANNML010000157.1:0-4667 GCF_031397825.1 Nocardioides sp. | reverse complement strand
CGCCGGCCGGCGGGGGCGGCCATTTGGTGCCGGGGGCGCCCCGGGCGGGGGGGCCCGGGCCCCCAATTGGCCCCGACTCGGCAGTGTGGTCAGACGCGCTCGAGGATCAGCGCCATGCCCTGACCGCCACCGACGCACATGGTGATGAGGCCGGTGGACTTGTCGTGCCAGTCGAGCGAGTTGATCAGCGTGTTCTGCAGCCGGGCGCCCGTCATGCCGAAGGGGTGACCCACGGCGATGGCGCCGCCGTTGACGTTGAGCCGGTCGATGTCGATGCCCAGGTCCTGGTAGGACGGCACGACCTGGGCCGCGAAGGCCTCGTTGATCTCGACCAGGTCGATGTCGCCGATGCTCATGCCGGCGTACTTGAGGGCGTTCTTCGTCGCCTCGACGGGGCCCAGGCCCATGATCTCGGGGGACAGGCCGCTGACGCCGGTGGAGACGATGCGCGCCAGCGGGGTGAGACCGAGCTCGGCGGCCTTGGTGTCGGACATGATGACGACCGCGGCCGCGCCGTCGTTGAGGCCGCAGCAGTTGCCGGCCGTGACCAGTCCGTCGGGGCGGAAGACCGGCTTGAGGTCCTTGATGCCGTCGTAAGTGACGCCGGCGCGGGGGCCGTCGTCGACACTGACCACGGTGCCGTCGGGCAGCGTGACCGGGGTGATCTCGCGGGCCCAGAAGCCGTCGTTGATGGCCTTCTCGGCGAGGTTCTGCGAGCGCACGCCGAACTCGTCGAGCTCCTGGCGCGACAGGCCCCGCAGGCGCGCGACGTTCTCGGCGGTCTGGCCCATCGCGATGTAGGCGTCGGGCAGGAGGCCGTCCTCGCGCGGGTCGTGCCAGTCGACGCCGCCCTCGGCGGTCGTGTCGGTGCGGGCCTTGGCCTCGTCGAAGGCGTGGTTGTGGGTGTCGGGCCAGTGGTCGGAGGTGCCCTTCATGAAGCGGGAGACCGTCTCGACGCCGGCGGAGATGAACACGTCGCCCTCGCCGGCCTTGATCGCGTGGAAGGCCATGCGGGTGGTCTGCACCGACGAGGCGCAGTAGCGCGTGACGGTGGCACCGGGGACGGCGTCCATGCCGTTGAGCACGTTGACGATGCGCCCCATGTTGTTGCCGGACTCACCGCCGGGCAGACCGCAGCCCAGGTAGAGGTCGTCGACCGTGTTGGGGTCGAGCGCCGGGATCTTGTCGAGCGCGGTCTTGACGATGGTCGCCGCCAGGTCGTCAGGACGCAGGTCCTTGAGCGACCCCTTGTTGGCGCGGCCGATGGGCGAACGCGCAACGGAAACGATGACTGCCTCGGGCATGGACGGATCTCCGATCTCGGGTGGGTGATGCGGTGGTCAGACTAGAACAGGTCGTCAGGCGGGCTGGGCGGTGCTCAGGGGATGCATCGCGAGGGCGAGGGAGCGAGCCAGGTAGACGCGTCGCTCGTCGACCGGTCGCAGCAGCGCCGAGAGCAGGATCCCGTCGAAGGAGGCCATCATGGCCTCCGCGCGGTCGTGGGCCTGGTCCTGCCCGTGACCCGCCAGGATCTCGGCCACGACCCCCACGATCCTGGTGCGCTCGCGGCCCAGCAGGGTGGCGAGCTCGGGGTCCCGGGCGGCCTCCATGGTGAGCTCGACCTTGGCGAGGACCAGGGCGCGCTCGTCGAGCCACCGGGCGAACATCGCGAGCACGAGCTCGACGGTGCGCGGGTCCTCGGGCGTGCAGTCGGCGATCTGCTCGAGCAGCTCGTCGACGTCCTGGCCGACCTGGCCGGCGACGTGCTCGGTGAGCGCGAGCTGGAGGGCACGCCTGGTCCGCAGGTAGGCCGAGGTGCTGCCCTGCGGCAGTCCGGCCGCGCGGTCGACCGCGCGGTGGGTGAGGCCGCGCAGACCCTGCTCCACGACGACCGCGGTGGCGGCGTCGAGGATCGCGCGGCGGCGCGGGGAGAGCTGCGTGATCGTCATGGGTCCTTCGCATGGAGGTCAGGTGGCGGAGCCCACAGTAGCGATCCTTGTGCTGGCTATTCTACAGGTGTAGTTTTCTACACAAGTAGAAACTACATCCGTAGAAAGTTGCTGACCATGTCCTTCGACCTGCTTCCCACCATCACTCCCTTCGCGATCACGTTCCTCGCCGTCGCCGGCCTGGCGATCGTCGCGGCCCTGGCCGTCATGACGGACTTCGTCGTCGGCAACCGCCGCGTGCGCGTCGCCCGTCACGAGTCGATCCGCACCTACTACGGCCGGCTCGCGCTCAGCCACTGACGACCGGGCGACTCTCCGGGACTCGATCTGCGAGAGTCGGGGCGTGCGCCACGTCTACGAGTGCCCCCTGCGGTGGGCAGACCTCGACCTCCAGGGTCACGTCAACAACGTGGTCTACGTCGACTACCTCCAGGAGGCGCGGGTCGACATGCTCCGCACGCACGCCCCGGAGCCCCGCACCGAGGAGCTCGCCGAGGGTGTCGTGGTGGTCCGGCACGAGGTGACCTACCGGGCGCCCCTGCAGTACGTCCGCGCCAGCGTGAAGATCGAGTCGTGGATCACCGAGATCCGTGCGGCCTCCTTCACGATGGCCTACGAGGTCTACGACGAGGCGCCGGACGAGGAGTCCGGGCGCACCGTCTACCTGCGGGCAGCGACCGTGCTGACGCCGTACGTCTTCGCCACCGAGCGCCCCCGGCGCATCTCCCCGGAGGAGCGCGAGGCGCTCACCCGCCTCCTCGAGCCCGTCGAGCGCGAGCGCTCGGTGCCGCTGGCGCCGGTGGAACGCGAGGGCGCCAGCCCCTACCGCCTCCACGTGCGGTTCTCCGACGTCGACGTCTACGGCCACGTCAACAACGTGAAGTACTTCGAGTACTTCCAGGAGGCGCGGATCCGCCTTCACGCCCGCCTCCTGCGCGGCGTCGAGGGGCTCGCGCACCCGACGATGGTGGTCGCCCAGACCGACGTCGACTACCGGGTGCCGATCATGTTCCGCCCCGAGCCGTACGACGTGTGGTCGCGCATCGTGCGGGTCGGGGAGCGCTCGATGACCGTCGAGTCCGAGATCTGCGACGCTGACGTCGTCCTGTCGCGAGCGCGGGTCGCCATGGTCTTCGTCGATCCCGTCACGGGTCGGGCCATCGCGCCGGACCCCGCCTACCGCGAGCTGCTCACCTCGACCACGTGAAGACCTCCCGTGGTCCGATGCGGAACACCTGGCCCTCGGTGCCGCTGACCTCGAGCCGCAGGTAGCGATCCCGGTCGCTGCCGTTGTAGCCGTAGACCCCGACCGACCCGTCGGTCCTGCGGAAGCCCACGGAGACCACGTCGAGCGGGCTGCTCACGTCGAGCACCGTCGAGCCGCCGCGAGCCGCCCGGCTGAGGTGGGCGAGCACGTAGTACTCCGGCTCGGCGTAGTGCCTGTCCCCGTCGACCGTCATCAGCCCACGGCAGGTCCCGCAACCGCCGAAGGCGCCTCGCTGCCCGGGGGAGAGCGCGAGGTTCCACATCAGGAGACCGGTGGAGCCGGCCGCGATCGACTGGTCGATCAGCACGCGGGAGTCCCAGGTGACGGTGCCGACAGCTGAGTCGTCGGTGCCGGTGCACTCGTCCATGATCCACGGGGCGTCCAGGCCGGTTGCCTGGGAGGGGATGCCCTCGTAGCAGTGGAAGGCGACGGCGTCGTAGGCCCCCGGTGCGGTCCGGAGCGCCCTGGCCGCCCGACCAGTGTCGCTCCAGTTGTGGTCGAGCGCCCAGAGGTCGACACCGAGCCGCCCGACCCGGGGTCCGACCCGCTGCGCCAGCCGACCCAGCTGGCCGTCGCCGACCAGCATCGTGGGGTAGTCGCTGGCAAGACCGGGCTCGTTGGCCAGGGTCAGGGCCCTCACCGGGAAGTCGTGGCGGCGCAGCCACCGGACCTGACCGACCAGCAGCGCCGCGTAGGACGTGACGGCGTCGTCGCGCAGGTGGCCGCCGAACCAGGTCGGGCGGTCCTTGAAGCGCGGGGGAGCCGACCACGGCGTCGCCACGATCTTCAGGCCCGGGTTGACCGTCAGGACCTGGTCGCGCAGGAAGCGCAGGGTCCTCAGGGCCGGGGGGCTCGGGACCACCGTGCCCTTCCGCACCTGCCAGCCCCAGGTCCTGCTCGAGAAGTCGGTGGCGGAGAGCGGGAGCCGCAGCCACTGCAGGCGTGCGCCTCGCTCGGACGCGGGATCGAACAGGAGACGGATCAGGTCCGGACGGCCTTCAAGGTGCGCCACCGACGCGTCGGTGAGCGCGGCCCCGACCCCGGTCCACTGCTGGCCCGACGAGGCCGGGTCGACCGTGACCGTCTCGACCGCCCCGCGGAGGAGGACGGAGTCCGGCTCCAGGGGCTGCCGCGCGGCAAGACGGACGCCGCCGTCGTGGGGCGAGCTCACCAGGACCGAGCCGGTGGGCGCTGCCTGGCGCAGGTCACCGCTGGGCCGGGAGGTCGTGTCGACACCCGCCGTCACCCGACCTGCCTGCCACGACTGGCTTCCGGCGACACCGAGCACCAGGGCGCCGGCGACCACGGCCGACAGCACGACCGATGCGAGCCGCGATCGTGCCTGACGCGCCGTCACAGACCACTCCTGAGCAGTAGGTCCGGTGCTCGACCGATGAGGGACCAGTCTGGCAGGAAAGTCCAGTCCCTGCACGGGTTCTGAGGCGGAAGAG
>NZ_JANNML010000150.1:0-17893 GCF_031397825.1 Nocardioides sp. | reverse complement strand
CCCGCCACGAGATGCTCGAGCTCGTCGTCGTCGAGGGCCGGGCGCGCGGCATCATCGCCCGCGACCTCGTTACCGGTGAGATCCAGACCCACCTCGCCGACGCCGTCGTCCTCGCCTCCGGCGGCTACGGCAACGTCTTCTACCTGTCGACCAACGCGATGGGCTCCAACGTCACCGCGAGCTGGCGGGCGCACCGCAAGGGCGCCTACATGGCCAACCCCTGCTACACGCAGATCCACCCGACCTGCATCCCGGTGGCGGGCGACCACCAGAGCAAGCTGACCCTGATGTCGGAGTCGCTGCGCAACGACGGCCGGATCTGGGTGCCGAAGAGCCGCGACGACTGCGACAAGGACCCCCGCCAGATCCCCGAGGCCGACCGCGACTACTACCTCGAGCGCATCTACCCGAGCTTCGGCAACCTCGTGCCGCGCGACATCGCGTCGCGCCAGGCGAAGAACGTCTGCGACGAGGGTCGCGGCGTCGGCCCGATGGTCGGCGACTTCCGTCGCGGCGTCTACCTCGACTTCGCCGACGCCATCGCCCGACTCGGCGAGGACGGCATCCGCGAGAAGTACGACAACCTCTTCGACATGTACGCGCGCATCACGGGTGAGAACCCCTACGAGGTGCCGATGCGGATCTACCCCGCCGTGCACTACGTGATGGGCGGCCTCTGGGTCGACTACCACCTGCAGTCCAACATCACCGGCCTGTTCGTGACCGGTGAGGCCAACTTCTCCGACCACGGCGCCAACCGCCTCGGCGCCTCGGCGCTGATGCAGGGCCTGGCCGACGGCTACTTCGTGCTGCCCAACACGATCCGCGACTACCTCGCCGACGGCCCGTTCCCGGCTGTCGACGAGAGCCACGAGGCCGTGGTGGAGGCGCGCCAGCAGGTCGAGTCGCGCATCGCGAAGCTGCTCTCGATCAACGGCACGCGCTCCGCGGACAGCTACCACAAGGAGCTGGGCCACATCATGTGGGAGTACTGCGGCATGGAGCGCTCCGAGCCCGGCCTGCGCAAGGCCATCGACATGATCAAGCAGCTCAAGGCCGACTTCTGGACCAACCTCAAGGTCCTCGGCACCAACGAGAGCCTCAACCAGAGCCTCGAGAAGGCCGGCCGCGTCGCCGACTTCATCGAGCTCGGCGAGCTCATGTGCGTCGACGCGCTCAACCGCCGCGAGTCCTGTGGTGGCCACTTCCGTGCCGAGTCCCAGACCGACGAGGGCGAGGCGCTGCGTCACGACGAGGAGTTCGCCTACGTCGCGGCCTGGGAGTTCGGCGGCGACGACGGGCAACCGGTGCTGCACAAGGAAGACCTGATCTACACGGCCATCGAGATGAAGCAGCGGAGCTACAAGTGAACCTCACCCTCAACATCTGGCGCCAGGCCCACAAGGACGCGGCCGGTGCGATGCACCAGTACCACGTCCAGGACATCTCCGAGGACATGAGCTTCCTGGAGATGCTCGACCTCCTCAACGAGGACCTCAACGAGAAGGGCGAGGACCCGGTCGCCTTCGACCACGACTGCCGCGAGGGCATCTGCGGATCGTGCGACCTGATGATCGACGGCCAGGCGCACGGCCCGGAGGTCACCACCACCTGCCAGCTGCACATGCGCTCCTTCAGGGACGGCCAGGAGATCACCATCGAGCCGTGGCGCGCCAACGCGTTCCCGGTCGTCAAGGACCTGGTCGTCGACCGCTCGGCGTTCGACCGGATCATCCAGGCCGGCGGCTACATCTCGGCCAACACCGGCTCGGCCCCCGAGGCCAACTCGGTGCCGGCCCCGCGCGACAAGGCCATGCGCGCCTTCAACGTCGCCACCTGCATCGGCTGCGGCGCCTGCGTCGCCGCCTGCCCCAACGGCTCGGCCTCGCTGTTCCTCGGCGCCAAGATCACCCACCTCGGTGAGCTGCCGCAGGGCCAGCCGGAGCGCTACACCCGCGTCGTCGACATGGTCGCCCAGCACGACCACGAGGGCTTCGGCGGGTGCACCAACATCGGCGAGTGCACGAGCGCCTGCCCCAAGGAGATCCCGCTCGACGTGATCTCCCAGCTCAACGCGGACCTCCGCACCGCGCTGCGTCAGGGCAAGTAGCCCCCGCTCCACCTGCACCACCCGCGCCACCGCGAAGGCCCGCCCGGTTCATCCGGGCGGGCCTTCGTGCTCCCCGGACCGACGGCCCACCTGCACGACCAGGTCACTCCTCGCTCACGCACGGTTCACGTCGCCTCGCGATCCTGCGGCATGACCCCGCCCCCCCTCCGAGGAGCTCCCGTCGTGCTGCGAGTCGTCGTACCTGCCCTGAACGAGGCCGAGAACCTGCGCGTGCTGGTGCCGCGCATCGTCACCGAGATCGACCTGTTCGCGCCCGGCGGCGGCGTGCTGGTCGTCGACGACGGCTCGAGCGACGACACCGGCAAGGTGATGGCCGAGCTCATGGCCGAGCTGCCCTCGGTGGAGCTGATCACCCTGCGCCACAACCTCGGCAAGGCCGCCGCGCTCCAGCGTGGCTTCGAGGCCGCGCTCGAGGACGGCGCCCAGGTGGTGGCCATGATGGACGCCGACGGTCAGGACGACCCGCGTGAGCTGGGCCGCCTGCTGGAGGCCGTCGAGCACGGGGCCGACCTGGTCACCGGCGCCCGCCTCCAGCGTCAGGACCGGTTGGTCAAGCGGCACACCTCGCGGCTCTACAACCGCGCCACCGCGATGTTGTCCGGAGCGCCGGGTCGCGACTTCAACTCAGGCTTCAAGATGATGCGCGCCGGCGTCGCGGCCGACGTCTCGCCGATGCTGTACGGCGAGATGCACCGCTACCTGACCGTCATCGCGCACGGGCTGGGCTACCGGGTGACCGAGGTGCCCGTGGAGCACCACCCACGCATGTCCGGGTCGAGCAAGTACGGCCTGACCCGCTTCTGGCGCGGCTTCGTGGACCTCCTGACCGTGCGCTTCCTGCTCAGCTACGAGCACCGGCCCTCCCACCTGTTCAGTGCCGTGGGTGCGACCAGCCTGCTCCTGGGCATGCTGACGCTGGGCTACCTCACGGTCGTGAAGCTGACCGGGCAGCCGATCGGCGAGCGACCGCTGCTGCTCGCGGGGGTCCTCCTCGTGGTGGTCGGGGTGCAGCTGGTGCTCTTCGGGCTGCTGGCCGAGCTGGTCGTCAACGCGCGCAACCGCGGGACGGAGCGGCGTACGTGAGGTTGCCGTCGGCCGTGCCGGCCCCCCGCCCGCTCGTGCTGCTCGCCGGCGTGGCGGTCGCGGTCGGTGTCGCCATGACCGTCGTCGGCGCCTGGCGCACGGGCGTCTCCTGGGACGAGACCTACCACGTGATGCGGATGCGCAACTATCTCGCGTCGGGGTGGTACCTCCTCGACGGCGACCTGCTCGCCGGCGAGCCCGGGCCCTGGGAGGACCAGCGCTACGTCTACGGCCCCGTCACCATGGGGCTTGCCCACCTGTGGTCCATGGCGTGGGGCCTGGAGGGCGCCGGGCAGGTCTCGAGCAGCCCGGAGGCCTTCGCGGCCCGGCACCTGGTCGTCGCCCTGATCTCCTTCGTCGGCGTCGCGTCCACCGCCGTGCTGACCCGGGTCGTCACCGGCCGCTGGACCTGGGCGCTCGTGGCGGCCGCCCTGCTGGTGTCGGTCCCGACCTGGACCGGGCACGCCATGTTCAACGTCAAGGACGTGCCGGTGGCCACCGGCTACACGCTCACGACGCTCGGGCTGGCCGTGCTGTGGGTCTCCTCGCGGCTGCGTCACCAGGCGGCAGGGTGCGCCACGATCGCCGCCGGCATCGTCCTGGCCGTGGGGACCCGTCCGGGCATCTGGCCAGGGCTGGTGCTGGCCGGGGCTCCGGTGGTGCTGCTCGCCCTGCGCCAGCGCGACCGGGTACGGCTCTCCCTCCTCGTCACCGCACTCGGCACCGCGGCCCTCGCCCTGGTCCTGGTCTACCCCGAGGCCTTCGGAGCTCCCGTCGACGCGCTGCTCGGCAGCGCCCTGGAGTCGTCGCGCTACGACGGCCGCCAGGGCGACTGGTGGTACCTCCCGCTGTTCCTCCTCATCGAGCTGCCGACGCTCCACCTCCTCCTGGGCGCGATCGGGGTCGTGGCGTGCGTGCGCCACTTCGCACGGGAGGACCAGCCGGCCGGTCGGCTGCGCCTGGTGCTGGTGCTCGTGCTGCTGCAGGCCCTGGCGCTCCCGGCGATCGCGGTCGCGCGGGAGTCCAACCTCTACACCGGCCTGCGCCAGCTCCTCTTCGCCGCCCCCGCGCTGGCGGTGCTCGCGACGCTCGGTGTCCAGGCCGTGCTGCGTGCGGGCCGGGGCCGGGGCGTCGTCCTGCGCCGGGCCGCACCGGCGCTGGTCGGGGTCGCCCTGGTCAGCCCGTTGGTCGCCCAGGCCCAGCTGTTCCCCTACAACTACGCCTACTCCAGCGAGCCGGCCACGATCGTCGGCCCGATGGCGGCGGCCCACGACCGGGAGTGGGAGATCCCCACCGACTACTGGCGCACCAGCGTCCGCGAGCTGGCGCCCCTCGTGCCCGTCGGTGGGCTGGTCACCTGCTCCCCGTCCTACGACGAGGAGGGTCGCTCGGTGCCCTACTCGCACGAGAGCCACCAGAACTGTGCGACCGACCCGGTCGGTCCGCTCGCGCCCTACGACGACGCGCGCTCGGCCAGCTGGCCGGACCCGCCCACGCAGTTCCTCGCGATCGACACGGGCACGGAGCTCACCGGCGCCAACTGCCGACCGTTGGCGGAGGTGACACGGCGGCTGCACTGGCGCACCGTGACGATGTCCTACGTCGCCTCGTGCGACCTCGTGCTGGAGCCCTATCCCCCGGCGGGACTGGTCTTCTCCGGCGACGGCACCGGCGGCCAGGTGCTGCTCGACGGGTGGTCGCAGCACCGCGCGGACCCCGGCATCGGGCTCCTCCCCGGCGCCGACCCCGCCCGCATCGGCCTCACCCTGCCCGGCGACCTCAGCGAGGGCCCGGTCGTCCTGCGGGCGACCACGACCGGGGCGTCCGAGGTGTCCGTGACCGCCAACGGCGCACCGGTGACCGTCACCACCTCCGGCACCACGCTGACGGCGCGCATCGACGCCGCCACCGTCCAGGCCTACGGCGAGGAGCGGCTCGTGCTGGGCTTCTCGGGCGCCGGGCTGAGACTGCTGACCCTGCGCCTGACGGGAGCCGCATCGTGAAGCGCGCCTACGTGGCCCTGCTGCGTGGCCTGCGGCTGCTGCTGCGGGTGACCGGGCTGCTCGGGCTGCTCGATCGGGCAGCGCGCCGCTGGCCCACGGCCCTGTGGGTCCGCTCGTGGTTCGCCGTCTACGACCTCGACGACCTGGTGGCGCTCGACGTGCCGTGGTGGACCTTCGAGGCCGGCGAGGCCGTCGACGCCTTCCTGCGGGCCCGACCTGGCGCGACGGTCTTCGAGTGGGGCTCCGGCGCCTCCACGGTGTGGCTGGGGCGGCGCAGCGGGACCGTGCACAGCGTCGAGCACGACGCCGACTGGGCGACGCGGATGACCCCGGTCCTCCCGCCGGGTGCCCACCTGCGGCTCGCCCCCGCCGTACGCGTGGACGGCCGGCCGGTCGTCGGCTCGGCGAAGCCCGGCTTCGACCACCTCGACTTCGCCGACTACGTCTCGGCGATCGACGACGTCCGCGGCGAGCTGGACCTGATCATCATCGACGGTCGTGCCCGCGAGCACTGCCTCGAGCGTGCCGTGGACCGGCTCTCCCCCGGCGGGCTGATCGTCCTCGACAACGTCGAGCGCGCCCGCTACCGCGACGCCCTCGCGCGACGTGACGACCTCGAGGTCCGGTGGACCCGCGGACGGACCCCGACCCTCCCCTACCCGACCCGCACGGCCCTGGTGTCCCGTCGGGACGCGCAGGTCGCGTCGTGAGGCCGTGGCTGAGGCGTCACGGCCTCGACGTGGCGCGGTGGGTCTTCCTCGCGGTGGTGCTGGTGGGCGCCTGGTGGGGCCTGCGTGGTCGCGGCGACGAGGTGGTCGCCGCGATCTCCACGACCTCACCCGTGGGCGTGGCGGTCGCGGCCGTCCTGGTCCTGCTCGGCCTGCTCGCCACCAGCGCGGCGTGGCTGGGCCTCCTCGAGGGCTTCGGGCACCGGTTGCCGGGCACCTCGGGACGCGCGGTGTTCTTCGTCGGACAGCTCGGGAAGTACATCCCCGGCTCGGTGTGGTCGATGGGCGCCCACGCCCAGCTGGCCCGCAGCCACGACGTCCCGCGCCGCGTCACGGTCAGCACCTCGCTGATGTTCCTCGCGCTCAACCTGGCCACGTCCGGCCTGGTCGTCGGCGCCGCGGTCCTGGCCGGCACCTGGCAGTCGGTGCTGCCCCGGTGGGCGGTGCTCCTGGGCGTCGGCGCCTGCCTCGTGGGGCTCACCCCACCCGTGGTCAACCGTGTCGGCAGCCTGCTGAGCCTGCGCGCAGGGGAGCTGCGCCTGCGCGGGCGCGACCTCGTGCGACTGGTGGTGCTCATGGCCTTCACCTGGAGCTGCTACGCCGGGATCATCGTCGCGGTCGCACCCCAGCCGGACGCCGGTCTCTTCCCGCTGGCCGCCGGCGCGTTCGCCCTCGCGTACGCCGTCGGCGTGCTCGTGGTCGTGGCACCGGCCGGGGTCGGGGCCCGCGAGGTCACGCTGATCGCCCTGCTGGCCCCGGTCCTCGGGGTCGCCGGCGCCACGGGCGTGGCCCTGCTGACCCGCGTGCTGCACAGCGGGGGCGACCTGCTGCTGGCGCTGCTGGCCTGGCTGCACGACCGCTCTCGCGGTCAGGTCGCGCGCCGGGACCTCACCGGGTCTGCTTGAAGGCCTTCCAGCCCAGGGAGCCGAGGAGCCCGGCGATGGCGACGTTGACCACGATCAGGATCGAGTGGGCGACCCAGTATCCGGTGGCGCGCTCCTCGCCCGATTCGTAGGCCGACCACAGGGTGCGGGCGAACTGCCCGAAGGTGACGACGTTCCATGCCGCCACGGCCAGCAGCAGGACGGCGTGCTTGCGCTCGAACCTCATCGACGATCCTTCTTCCTCAGCACGGCGGTCACGGCGAGCATCGCCGCGGCACCACCGACGAACGGGCCCTTCCAGGATCCGCCACCGCCCTGAGCGGCTCCTGAGGACGCGCCGACGGCGGTCAGGGCGGGCAGGTCGCTCAGCGAGGGGACCTGCGGGCCCTGCATCATCATCGGCTCCTCGACCCGGGCCGCGCGCGCCTCCGGAGAGGTGTGCGCCCACGCGGCGGCGTAGAGCACCACCCGCGAGAAGTAGTTGATCCACACCACCAGGATGAGCGCGATGCCGAACGCCTGGAAGGCGGGCTGGCCCTGCGTGGCGGCGAGGAGACGACCCGAGAGCAGCTTGAGCAGCTCGAAGCCCACCGCGCCGAGGATCGCCCCGGAGACCAGGGAGCGGCGCGGCGTGTGCGGGTCGGCGAGCAGCCGGAAGAGCGCCAGGAAGAGCAGGGTCGAGGCCACCAGGCCGAAGCCCACGCCGAGCACCCACAGCAGCGGCTCGAGGGCGACGCCGAGACCGATCCACTCCAGGATCTGCCCGGAGAAGCCGGACACCAGGCCGGACACACCGACGCTGAGGAACAGCGTGACGCCGACAGCTGCGAGGGTCATCAGGTCGCGCAGCTTGCCGACCACGAAGCTGGGCTGCTCGAAGCTCGGCAGCTCGAAGGCGACGAGCAGGGCGTCGCGCAGGCTCGAGAGCCAGCCCAGGCCGGCGTAGAGCACGCCGAGCAGGCCGAAGCCGACGGCGGTGCCGGCGGCGTCCTCGATCTGCGTCAGCGAGATCTGCCCCTCCTTGTTGCCGATCATCTTCGGGAAGACCTGCTCGATGGCCTCGAGCGTCGCGACACGGGCGTCGGGATAGAGGTAGGAGACCCAGCCGATGACCGCGAAGGACAGCGCCAGGATCGGGAAGAAGGAGAGGAAGCCGAAGTAGGTGACCGCCCCGGCCTGCTGGCCGGACTTCACCGCGCCGTAGTGCTCCTGCATGCGCACGACGTGGTCGACCGCGGGACGCCGCTCGCGCAGGGCGGCGAGGCGTTCGGTGAGTCGTTGCTTGAGGGAGGCCATGCGGAGGTCACCTGCCGAGAGAGGGCCGAGGAGTCGGCCGAGGATGGGCGCCGGGGACGGTCGGGCTCAGTCTGCCGGTCGCAGCGGGAAGTCGCGGGTCGGTTGCCACCCCTGCTGCTTGTCGTGGACGTAGAGGTGGAAGGACGTCACGGGGAACTCGCACTCGAAGTCCGCCAGCTCGGCGAAGGCCTGGTCGAGGCGGTCGTCGTCGAGGTGGTGCGCGACGGTGACGTGCGGGTGGTAGGGGAACGCCAAGTCGGTGCTCAGCGGCCCGCTGCGCACCGCCTCCGCGAGCTGCTCGCACTGCGAGATGCCCTCGACCAGCGTCACGAACACCACTGGTGAGACCGGCCGGAAGGTGCCGGTGCCGCGCAGGTGGACCCCGAAGGTCCCGACCTGGTGAGCCGCCTGCTCCAGGTGGGTCTCGATCTCCTCGACCGTGCCGTCGGCGATGTCCGAGGGCGGGACCAGGGTGATGTGGGTCGGGATCATCGTCGCCGTGGTGTCGCCGACGGACGTCCGGTAGTCCTGCAGCTCGGTGGCCCAGGGCTCCGGGATGGCTACGGCCACTCCGATTGTCGGCATCGTCGCGACTCTAGCGGGCGGCCGCGACGAAGCCGACGCGCTGGTAGACGTCGCGCAGGGTCGCCTCGGCGACCGCGCCGGCCTGCTCCGCGCCCTGGCGCAGGACCTCGGTGAGGTGGGCCTGGTCGTCGAGCAGCTCCAGGGTGCGTTCGCGGAACGGCGTCACGAAGTCGACCACGACGTCGGCGAGGTCGCCCTTCAGGTCGCCGTAGCCCTTGCCGGCGTACTGCTGCTGGATCGCGGTCGGCGCGTGGCCGGTGAGCGCGGAGAAGATCGTCAGCAGGTTGCTGACCCCGGGCTTGGTCTCGGGGTCGAAGCGGATCTCGGCGTCGGAGTCGGTGACGGCCGAGCGGATCTTCTTGGCGCTGACCTTGGGTTCGTCCAGCATCTCGATGATCCCGGCCGGCGAGGAGGCCGACTTCGACATCTTGGCCGTGGGGTTCTGCAGGTCGCCGATCTTGGCGGTGGCCTTGAGGATGTAGGGCTCGGGGAGCCGGAAGGTCTTCTTGTAACGGTGGTTGAACCGTTGCGCGAGGTCGCGGGTCAGCTCGAGGTGCTGGCGCTGGTCCTCACCGACAGGCACGTAGTGGGGCCGGTAGAGCAGGATGTCGGCGGCTTGCAGGATCGGGTAGGTGAACAGGCCGACCGAGGCCGCCCCCTCCCCCTGCTTGGACGACTTGTCCTTGAACTGCGTCATCCGGCGCGCCTCGCCGAAGCCGGTCAGGCAGGTGAGCACCCAGCCGAGCTGGGCGTGCGCCGGGACCTGGCTCTGCACGAAGATCGCCGAGCGCGCGGGGTCGATGCCCATCGCGAGCAGCTGGGCGGCCGCCCGCAGGGTGCGCTCGCGCAGCACCTTGGGGTCCTGCTCGACGGTGATGGCGTGCTGGTCGGCGATGAAGAAGAACGGCTGGTGGTCACGCTGGAGGTCGACCCACTGACGCAGGGCACCGAGGTAGTTGCCGAAGTGGAAGGAGTCGGCCGTGGGCTGGATCCCCGAGAGCACGCGGGGGCGGGCGCCACCCGACACCGCCGAGGGGACCTCGACCTGCGGGTCGGTGGTCGGAGCGGACATGTCACGCATTCTGTCAGGGTGGGGGCCCTGACCGACATCGGGGGCGATGACCGGAGGGTTAACGGTTTGCCCGGCGCCGTGCTGGTTGGCAGGGTTCTTGCATGTCGCTCCCTCCCACCCTCACCGACGGCGTCGTCACCCTCCGGGCCCACACCCCCGAGGACGCCGCGGGAGTCGTGGAGCAGTGCCTGGACCCGCTCTCGCAGCAGTGGACGGCCGTCCCGGTGCCCTACACGCGGGCGGACGCCGAGACCTACGTCAACGAGGTCTGCCCCGTCGGGTGGCTCTCCGACACCGAGTGGGCCTTCGCGGTCGAGGCCGAGGGCCGCTTCGCGGGCACCGTCTCGCTGCGCAACGAGGGCCACCGTCGCGCCGAGATCGCCTACGGCGCGCACCCGTGGGCTCGCGGCACCGGCCACCTGGAGCGCGCGGTGCGGCTGCTGCTCGACTGGGGCTTCACCGAGCGCGACCTCACGACGGTCGTGTGGTGGACGCGCCAGGGCAACTGGGCCTCGCGCAAGCTTGCCTGGAAGGTCGGCATCGAGGTCGAGGGCGTCGTACGACGATGGGTGACGCAGCGCGGCGAGTCCTACCCGTCATGGGTGGGGACGCTCCTGCGCGAGGACGACCGCGAGCCGTCCTCGCCGTGGCTGGAGTGCCCGGTGCTCGTCGAGGACGGGGTGCGCCTGCGCCCGATCGTCGCCGCCGACGCTGCTCGCATCCAGGAGGCGTGCTCCGAGGCCCGCGCACAGCACTGGCTGGGGCAGCTCCCGAGCCCCTACACCGTCGACGACGCGCTCGCCTACGTCGAGACGCGCACCCAGCAGCTCGCGGAGGGCACCGGTGTCACCTGGGCGGTCACCGCTCCCGACGACGACCTCCTGCTCGCGACGATCGGGTGGTTCAACCACGTCGCCGGCGCGGAGTGCGAGATCGGCTACTGGACCCACCCCGACGCCCGGGGCCGGGGGCTGATGACCCGGGCCATGGGCGTGGTCGCCCGGCACGTCGTGGCCGAGCTGGGCGTCGCGCGGGTCACGGCCTACGCCGCCGTCGACAACACGGCCTCACGGCGGGTGATCGAGGCCAACGGCCTGCGTCAGTACGGCGTCGAGCGACTCGGGATCCAGCTGCGGGACGGCCGCGCCGACATGGCGCTCTACGACGTGCTGGCCGCCGAGGTGCCGCCGCTCACGCGCTGACGGGCTCGCGGCGGTTGCTGCGCAGCTGGGCACGCGCCGAGAAGACGAGCACGACGAAGCCCGCGACCGACAGTCCGACCCCGACGAGGGCAGGCGCGCGGTAGCCGTAGCCGGCCGCGATCACCAGACCACCGAGCCAGGCGCCGAGCGCGTTGGCGACGTTGAGGGCCGCGTGGTTCATGGCGGCGCCGAGGGTCTGGGCGTCGCCGGCCACGTCCATCAGCCGGAGCTGGAGGTTGACGACCAGCACGGAGCCGATCGTCGTGATGCCGAACGCGACCGGGAGGAGCAGCCAGCCGTGCGGGGCGGCGAGGAAGAAGAGCACGAGCAGCGCACCCATGCCGACCGAGGAGCCCAGCAGGGACTTCATGATCGACCAGTCGGCGAGCTCACCGGCGACCCAGGTGCCGGCGACCATGCCGAGGCCGAAGAACAGCAGGAAGACCGGCACGGCACCGTCGCCGAGACCGCCGAGCTCGGTGACGGTGGGCGCGATGTAGGAGAACACGGCGAACATGCCCCCGAAGCCGACCGCACCCACGAGCAGCGTCAGCCACACCTGTGGCTTGGAGAAGGCCGCCAGCTCGCGACGACCGGTCGCCTGGCTGTCACCGGGGATCGAGGGCACGAAGGCCAGGATCATCGCGACCGTCACCAGCGCGAGGATCGAGACCGCCCAGAACGCCGCGCGCCAGCCGAGGTGCTGGCCCAGCCAGGTGGTGGCCGGCACGCCGACGACGTTGGCGACCGACAGGCCGAGCATGACCATCGCGACCGCGCGTCCCTTGCGCTCGGGCGGCGCGAGGCTGGCCGCGACCAGGGACGCCACGCCGAAGTAGGCCCCGTGCGGCAGACCGTCGAAGAACCGGGCAAGGGCGAGCAGCTCGAAGCTCGTCGCCAGCGCGCTGAGCGCGTTGAACACGGCGTACGCCGCCATGAGGGCGACGAGCAGTCCCCGACGCGGCCACGTGGCACCGAGGAACGCGAGGACCGGCGCCCCCACCACGACGCCGAGGGCGTAGGCGGAGATCACGTGGCCGGCCGTGGGGATCGAGACGTCGACCCCACCGGCGATCTCGCGGATCAGGCCCATCGTCACGAACTCGGTCGTGCCGATCGCGAAGCCGCCCATCGCCAGCGCCAGCACGGCCAGGGCGAAGTGCGGGGCCCGCCTGGGCCTGGGCGAGGTGGTCCCGAGGGTCGTCGACATCGTCACCCATCCTCCAACCGCCGCCCCGCGTGCTCCTATTCCTCAGGGCTGCTCACGGTGGTGACGTGCAGCACGAGGCGGCCGGTTCTCAGCAGAGGTTGCCGAAGTCCTCGACCGCGGTGTCGAGCTCGGCCTCGGCGTCGGCCACGGCCTGGTCGTCGACCGGCGTCCCCTCGCGGGCGGCGTCGGCCTGCTCGACGAGCTTGTCGAGCGCCTCGCGGGCCTGGGTGATCTTGCCGCCCGTCTCGCCGTCGACGCGCCCCTCCAGGGCCTGCAACGAGTCACGCAGGGCCGTCAGCTCACGGCGGGCGGCCTGCGGGTCGGCGTCGAGCCCCTCGACGGCCTGCTTGGCCTGGTCGCCGGCCTCGTCCATCGCCGTGCGCGCCACGGAGCAGGCCGCGTCGCTGGCGGTGTCGCGGGCCAGGTCCTCCACGTCGGAGCAGCCGACGAGGGTGAGGGAGAGCAGCAGGGCGGTGGCGACGGCGAGGCTCTTCATGAGGGGCACGCTAGCCGAGTCGGCGCAATGTCACAGCACGGGCAACATCGCGCCGACTCGGCGAGGGGTGGTGCGGGTCAGAGCGCGGCGAGCGCCTCGTTGAGCGTCGTCGAGGGACGCATCACGGCCTCCGCCTTGGCATCGTCGGGCTGGTAGTAGCCACCGATGTCGGCCGGGTGCCCCTGGACCGCGTTGAGCTCGTCGACGATCTTCTCGGCGTCGGCGGACAGCGACTCGGCGAAGGGCTTGAAGACGGCCGCGAGGTCGGTGTCCTCGGTCTGCGCCGCGATCTCCTGGGCCCAGTAGAGCGCCAGGAAGAAGTGCGAGCCGCGGTTGTCGATGCCACCGATGCGACGGGTGGGCGACTTGTCCTCGTTGAGGAACGTCTCGGTCGCCTTGTCGAGCGTCGCGGCGAGGACCTTCGCGCCCTTGTTGTCCGCGAAGTCGGCGAGGTGGTCGAGGCTCGCGGCGAGCGCGAAGAACTCACCGAGGCTGTCCCAGCGCAGGTAGTTCTCCTTGACCAGCTGCTGCACGTGCTTGGGGGCCGAGCCGCCGGCGCCGGTCTCGAAGAGACCACCGCCGTTCATCAGCGGGACCACCGACAGCATCTTGGCCGACGTGCCGAGCTCGAGGATCGGGAACAGGTCGGTGTTGTAGTCGCGCAGCACGTTGCCGGTCACCGAGATGGTGTCCTCGCCCCTGCGGATCCGCTCGAGGGAGTAGGCCGTGGCGTCGGCCGGCTTCATGATCTCGATCGTGAGGCCCTCGGTGTCGTGCTCGGGGAGGTAGTCGGCGATCTTGGCGATCAGGTTGGCGTCGTGGGCGCGGGCCTCGTCGAGCCAGAAGATCGCGGGCACGCCGGTGGCGCGGGCGCGCGTGACGGCGAGCTTGACCCAGTCGCGGATCGGGGCGTCCTTGGTCTGGCAGGCGCGCCAGATGTCACCGGGCTCGACGGTGTGCTCGATCAGTGCCTCACCGGCGGCGTTGAGGACCCGGACGGTGCCGGCGGCCGGCACCTCGAAGGTCTTGTCGTGCGAGCCGTACTCCTCGGCCGCCTTGGCCATCAGGCCGACGTTGGGGACCGAGCCCATGGTGGCCGGGTCGAAGGCGCCGTGGGCGCGGCAGTCGTCGATCGTCGTCTGGTAGACGCCGGCGTAGGAGGAGTCCGGGATCACCGCGAGGGTGTCGGCCTCCTCGCCGTCGGGGCCCCACATGTGGCCCGACGTCCGGATCATGGCGGGCATCGAGGCGTCGATGATGACGTCGGACGGCACGTGCAGGTTGGTGATGCCCTTGTCGGAGTCCACCATCGCCATGGTCGGGCCGTCGGCCAGGCCCTGGTCGATGGCGGCCTTGATGGCGTCACCGTCGGGGAGCTGCGCGACCGCGTTGAGCAGGGCACCGAGGCCGTCGTTGGGCGAGATGCCCGCGGCGGCCAGCTGCTCGCCGTACTGCTCGAAGAGCGTCGGGAAGAACGCCTGCACGACGTGGCCGAAGATGATCGGGTCGGAGACCTTCATCATCGTGGCCTTGAGGTGCACCGAGAACAGCACGTCCTCGGCCTTGGCGCGGGCGATCTGCTCGGTGAGGAAGCGGCGCAGGGCCGCGACGCTCATGAACGTGCCGTCGACGACCTCACCGGCCAGGACGGGGATCGACTCCTTGAGCACGGTGACGGTGCCGTCGGCGCCGACGTGCTCGATGCGCAGCGTGTCGTCGGCCGGGATCACGACGCTCAGCTCGTTGGAGAAGAAGTCGCCCTGGTCCATGGTCGCGACGTTGGTCTTGGACTCGGGGGTCCAGGCGCCCATGCGGTGCGGGTGGGCCTTGGCGTAGTTCTTGACCGACAGCGGCGCGCGGCGGTCGGAGTTGCCCTCGCGCAGGACCGGGTTGACCGCGGAGCCCTTGACCTTGTCGTAGGCGGCGCGAGCGGCCTTGTCCTCAGCCGAGTCGGCGCTCTCGGGGAAGTCCGGGATGTCGTAGCCCTTGTCCTGCAGCTCCTTGATCGCGGCCTTGAGCTGCGGCACGGAGGCGGAGACGTTGGGCAGCTTGATGATGTTGGCCTCGGGCGTCGTGGCCAGGTCACCGAGCTCGGCGAGGGCGTCGTCGACGCGCTGCTCGTCGGTCAGCCGGTCCGGGAACTGCGCGAGGATGCGCCCGGCGAGGGAGATGTCGCGCGTCTCGACCTCCACGCCGGCCTTCGCGGCGTAGGCCGCGATGATCGGGAGGAAGGAGTACGTCGCGAGCAGCGGCGCCTCGTCGGTGTGGGTGTAGATGATCTTGGCCATGTCCTGCGGCTCCTGAAACGGTGGCGAGTGGACGAAAAGTTCCTTGACGTCAAGATACCTGACCGGGCGGTCGAGGTCCGACCCGGCCAGCCTCGCACCCCGGGCGTCGGTGCGGCAACGGAGGCGCACGCGGGGTGGTGGCGGTGGGGGTGGCGGTGGTGGTGGCGGTCGGCGGCCGCGCCGTCGTGGCGCCCTCGCGGCAGGGTCCGTCAGGTCTAGAGTGCTCGCGTCTCGAGGTTTCACACCGCTCGTCCCAGGGGAAGGCACGCCCATGACTGAAACTCCCACCCCACCCACCACGGCCCAGAAGTTCAGCGCCGAGGTGATCGGCACCTTCGTCCTGGTGCTCTTCGGCTGCGGCACGGCCGTCTTCACCGGTGTCGACCTGGTCGCCACCGGGCTCGCCTTCGGCCTCGCCGTGATGCTCATGGCCTACGCCGTGGGCCGCGTCTCGGGCGGGCACTTCAACCCCGCGGTCACGCTCGGCGCCATCATCGGTGGCCGGCTGCCGTGGAGCCAGGCCGGCCTCTACATGGGGGCCCAGGTCCTCGGCGGCCTGCTGGGCGGCGGCGTCCTGCTCGTCCTGCTCCTGGGCGTCGACGGATTCTCGGCCTTCGACGACTCCATCGGCGCCAACGGGTGGGGCGACGACGGCACCGGCTACGCCCTCTGGGCGGCCCTGCTCATCGAGCTCGTCCTCACCGCCATCTTCGTCTTCGTCATCCTCGCCGTCACCGACGAGCGCAACGAGCACCCCGCCATGGCCCCGCTGGTCATCGGCCTGACGCTGACGGTCATCCACTTCGTCGCGATCAACGCCACCGGCACCTCGGTCAACCCGGCCCGCTCGATCGGCGCTGCGGCCTTCAGCGGTCCCGACCCGCTCATCCAGCTCTGGGTCTTCATCCTCGCGCCGCTCCTCGGTGGTCTCGCCGGCGGCTTCCTCTACCCCGCGGTCTTCGGTCGCGCCACCGACCCGGTGCCCGGCTCGGGCTTCAGCTTCGGCTCGCGTCCGGCCGCGGCGGCCGTGCCCGGCTACGGCATGCCCGACCAGTACCAGCAGCAGTGGAACCAGCAGAACCCCGCCTACCCCGCCGCCACCCAGGCTCCGGCCCAGGCCACCCAGACCTCGATGCCCACGCCTGCCGCGCAGCAGACGCCGCAGGCGGCCCAGGGCGGGCAGGCCGCGCAGTCCGGGTGGGGCGAGCAGCCGATCATCCAGGACGGCTGGCAGTGGGACCCGCAGGCCCAGCAGTGGATCCCGGCCCAGCAGCAGGCGCCGCAGGCCCCGCAGGCCCAGTGGCCCTCTGCCGACCAGGGGGCCGGCCAGGGGGCCGACCAGGGCGGCGGCCAGACCCAGATCCGGCCGCCCGAGGGGCACTAGCGCTTCAGCTGTCGGCCTCGATCGTCGTGGCCGACAGGTCGAGCGTCTCGTCCGAGGCGCCGGTCAGGGTCTCTCGGTGGACCAGGCCGGCGCCTCGTGCGTAGAAGCCGCGCTGCACCAGGCCGTCCGGGGTGCTGACGTCGATGACGACCATGTCCTCGAGCTCCCCGAGCACGGTGTCCGCGGTCCCGTTCAGGGCAGCCACCGCGGCGGTGAGGCCCTCGCTGCCCGGGACGAGCGCCTGGCGGTAGCCGTCACCGACCCGCGGGGTGGCGAGCATCGCGATGCCGGCCTCGGCACCGTCCTGACCGGCCTCCCACTCGCCCTCCCGGCCGAGCCACCACACGTTGCCGCGAATGTCCTGGGCGTAGTAGTCGGTGGTGGGCGTCGTGGTCCAGCCCTCGACGTCGACCTCGCCCGGACCGGGAGCGGTGAAGGTCGCCACGGTCTCGACGGCTGTCGCGCTGACCCCGGCGATGGCGACCGGCGCATCGGCCACGGTCACGACCACTCCTCCCCCGGGTCCGCCGGTGACCTCGTAGGCCCAGCGCGCCCCGGGGCTCAGCGGCAGCCACGGGTTGTCGACCTCGTCGACGTAGTCGGCCGGGTCCGGGCTCGGCGTCGGCACCGTGAGCTCGTCCACGCCGGCGGGCGGGCTCGGGTCCGAGGCGGTGCCGCACCCCGTGCCCAGGGCGAGGACGGCGACCGCCGCGACCGCTCGTCGTACGACGCGGGGAGCGTGGTGGGTCATGGCGCCATCGTCTCTCACCCCTACGACCCCGGTCATCCTGGGCGCCTGCGCGCTGCTAGCGTCGGCCGGGATCCACCCACCGTCTGTCACGCCCCGTTCCTGCCTTGAGGAGTACCCCGTGAGCACAACCCCGTTGAAGGTCGCCGTCACCGGTGCCGCCGGCCAGATCGGCTACAGCCTGCTCTTCCGCCTCGCGAGCGGCTCGCTGCTCGGAGACCGGCCCATCGAGCTGCGCCTGCTCGAGATCACGCCCGCCCTCAAGGCCCTCGAGGGTGTCGTCATGGAGCTCGACGACTGCGCCTTCCCCGGCCTCGCCGGTGTCGAGATCGGCGACGACGCCGAGAAGATCTTCGACGGCGTCAACCTCGCCCTCCTCGTCGGCGCGCGCCCGCGCGGTCCGGGCATGGAGCGCGGCGACCTGCTCTCGGCCAACGGCGCGATCTTCACCGCGCAGGGCAAGGCCCTCAACGCCGTCGCCGCCGACGACGTCCGCATCGGCGTGACCGGCAACCCGGCCAACACCAACGCCCTCATCGCGATGACCAACGCCCCCGACATTCCGCGCGAGCGCTTCTCGGCGCTGACCCGCCTCGACCACAACCGCGCGATCTCGCAGCTCGCGGCCAAGACGGGCGCCTCGGTCACCGACATCAAGAAGATGACGATCTGGGGCAACCACTCCGCCACCCAGTACCCCGACCTCTTCCACGCCGAGGTCGGCGGCAGGAACGCCGCCGAGGTCGTGGGCGACCAGGCCTGGATCGAGAACGACTTCATCCC
>NZ_JANNML010000110.1:0-11947 GCF_031397825.1 Nocardioides sp. | reverse complement strand
CTGCTGGAGCCGATGTTCGCCGTCGAGGTGATCACGCCCGAGTCGTTCCTGGGCACGGTCATCGGTGACATCAACAGCAGGCGCGGTCAGATCCAGGCACAGGAGGAGCGTCACGGTGACATGGTCATCAACGCCCTCGTGCCCCTGTCCGAGATGTTCGGGTACGTTGGCGACCTGAGGTCCAAGACCTCCGGGCAGGCCTCCTACTCGATGGAGTTCGACTCGTACGCCGAGGTTCCCACGAACATCGCCGAAGAGATCGTGAAGAAGGTCCGCGGCGAGTAACCGCCGTACGACCGTCGGCACCAGCACGTCAGTACCAGTCCCCAGTAAGAAATCACACCAGGAGGAGCCCCCGTGGCTAAGGCGAAGTTCGAGCGGACCAAGCCGCACGTCAACATCGGCACCATCGGTCACATCGACCATGGCAAGACGACGCTGACCGCAGCGATCACCAAGGTCCTGCACGACAAGTACCCGGACCTGAACGCCGCTTCGGCGTTCGACGAGATCGACAAGGCTCCTGAGGAGCGTCAGCGCGGTATCACCATCTCCATCGCGCACGTCGAGTACCAGACCGAGGCGCGTCACTACGCCCACGTCGACTGCCCGGGTCACGCGGACTACATCAAGAACATGATCACCGGCGCGGCCCAGATGGACGGCGCGATCCTCGTGGTCGCCGCCACCGACGGCCCGATGCCGCAGACCAAGGAGCACGTGCTGCTCGCCCGCCAGGTCGGCGTCCCCGCCCTGGTCGTGGCGCTCAACAAGTGCGACATGGTCGACGACGAGGAGCTCATCGAGCTCGTCGAGATGGAGGTGCGTGAGCTCCTCACCGACTACGAGTTCCCGGGCGACGACATCCCCGTGGTCCGCGTGGCGGCCTTCCCGGCGCTGCAGGGCGACGCCAAGTGGGGCGAGTCGATCATCGAGCTGATGGACGCCGTCGACACCGCGATCCCCACCCCGGAGCGCGAGACCGAGAAGCCGTTCCTCATGCCCGTCGAGGACGTCTTCACGATCACCGGTCGTGGCACGGTCATCACCGGCCGCATCGAGCGGGGCATCGTCAAGGTCAACGAGGAGGTCGAGATCATCGGCATCCGCGAGACCTCGCAGAAGTCGACGGTCACCGGCGTCGAGATGTTCCGCAAGCTCCTCGACGAGGGCCAGGCGGGCGAGAACGTCGGTCTGCTCCTCCGTGGCACCAAGCGCGAGGACGTCGAGCGCGGCATGGTCGTGATCAAGCCGGGCACGACCACCCCGCACACCAACTTCGAGGCGAACGTCTACATCCTCTCGAAGGAGGAGGGCGGCCGTCATACGCCGTTCTTCAACAACTACCGTCCCCAGTTCTACTTCCGCACCACGGACGTGACCGGCGTCGTGACCCTCCCCGAGGGCACCGAGATGGTCATGCCGGGCGACAACACGGAGATGATCGTCGAGCTCATCCAGCCGATCGCCATGGACGAGGGCCTGCGTTTCGCGATCCGTGAGGGTGGCCGCACCGTCGGCGCCGGCCGGGTCACCAAGATCACCAAGTGATCCTCGCGCCCTAGGCGCAGCAGCAGCACCCGCTCCACCAGGACGGCCCCGGACCTCGTGTCCGGGGCCGTCCTGCGTTGAACGCCGAGTCGGCGCGATGTTGCAGAGCGGACGCCGAGTCGGCGTGATGTTGCAGAGCGGACGCCGAGTCGGCGTGATGTTGCACGGACTTGCCGGTGGGGCGTGCAACATCGCGCCGACTCGGCGACGAATCGTGTCCGTCGTACGACGTCCGGGAGGATGACCCCCATGAACGACCGCGTGACGCAGACCCGCCCGCACCGCAAGCTGACCGACGACGGTCGCCGGATGCGCGAGGTGCTGAGCTACTCCCGTCGCGGCAGCCGCTTCACCCCCAGCCAGCAGGAGGCGTGGGACGCCCACCACGAGGGTTGGGTGATCCCCGACGCCGCCGTCGACCAACCCGACTTCACGTGGACGCCGTGGTTCGGGCGCGAGGCGCCGCTCGTCATCGAGATCGGCAGCGGCGTGGGGGAGGCGACCGGGGTGCTGGCCGCGGCCCGCCCCGACTGCAACGTGCTGGCGATCGAGGTCTGGCTGCCGGGCGTCGCGGCCAGCCTCGCCGAGGTGGCCTCGGCCGGGGCCGACAACGTGCGCTTCTGCTCGGTCGACGCCGTGTGGGCGATCGAGAACCTCGTGGCGGCAGGCGGCATCCGGGAGCTCTGGACCTTCTTCCCCGACCCGTGGCCCAAGACCCGCCATCACAAGCGCCGCATCGTCTCTCCCGACTTCGCCGGCCTGGTCGCCTCCCGGCTCGAGCCTGGCGGCACCTGGCGGCTGGCGACGGACTGGGCGGCCTACGCCGAGCAGATGCTCACCGTGCTCGACGCCGAGCCCGGCCTCGAGGGCGGGGCGGTCGAGCGTTGGTCGGAGCGACCCGTCACCAAGTTCGAGCGCAAGGGACGGGCGGTCGACCGCGACATCGTCGACCTCGCCTACCGCCGCGTCGGCTGAGCCCTAACGACCGCCCGCGGGCGGCGCCTCGAGGAGCGCGAGCTCCTCGTCGACGTGCGGGTCGTGCTCGCCGATCGCGGTGAGCTCGGCCTTCAGCGCGCGCTGCATGAGGAGTGCGTCGGTGGTGCGGTCGAGGTGACGCAGCGCCCAGGCCACCATCCAGCGGGCGATCCGGGTGCGCCCGGCGTGTCCCTGGCGCTCGCGGGCTCCCCACGCGTTCTCGAACGCCGCCAGCGCGTCGTGCCACTCGCCGGCGTCGGCGTGGGCCATGCCGATGTTGTTGAGCAGGGAGGCGTCCCAGTCGCGGGCGCGCAGGTCCTTGCTCGCGCGCGCGATGCGGAGCGCCTCCTCGTGCAGGGCGCTCTGCTCGTCGCGGGGAGCGTCGAGCGCCAGCATGTGCAGCGCGTCGACGTGCACCTCGTCGCAGCCGACCGCGGCAGCGACGGCCGCCTCGAGCTCCGGCCGGGCGTCGTCCGGGAGCCCCCGGGTGCGCAGGATCCGGCCGCGCTCGAGGTGGATCCGCGCGGTCACCTCGGAGTCCACCGCCGTGGTGGCGGCCAGCAGCCCCAGCCCGTCGTCATAGCGACCCTGGAGGCCGACGGCCCTCGCCAGCTGCGTCATCAGGACGTGCTGGTCGCGCGGGCTCGCGCCGCGGATCGCCAGCCGGAAACGCGTCTCGGAGGCCGCCGGGTCGTCGAAGTCCCAGAGGGAGGTCAGGTCGAGCACGCCCCCATCTTGCCGTCTGAGGCTGCCGGGGGGGTCAGCCTGCCTCGACGACGCGCCAGGGGTGGAGGATCCAGCGGTCCCGGAGGCGTTGCTCGAAGCGGTCCGACGCGCGGGCCAACCTTCCTGGGACCGGGGGTGTCCTCATCCCCTGACACCCCCCTCGGAGAGGATCATCCCCATGACAGACCCGTGGTCAGGGCTCACGTTCAGTGAGTTCATGAGCGCGCGGTGGAGCCCGCTGTTCCGCACCGCCTACCTCCTCACGGGGGACCGGCACGAGGCCGAGGACCTGCTCCAGTCGGCCCTCGCCCGCACGTGCGTGCGGTGGGACTCCATCCGCGACAAGGGCGCCGCCGACGCCTACGTCCGCACCGCGATGCTGCACCAGATGTCGCGCCAGTGGCGCAAGAGCCGGCGCGAGGTGCCGACCGACGACCTGCCGGACGCGGGGCACGCGGGAGGGCTCGACGTACGAGCCGACCACCTGGCGCTCTGGGCCGAGATCCGTCGGCTGCCCCCGCGGATGCGCGCCACGCTCGTCCTGCGCTACGTCGAGGACCTCACCGAGGCCGCGACGGCCGCCGAGCTCGGCTGCTCGGTCGGCACCGTCAAGAGCCAGACCCACCACGCCCTCCAGCGGCTGCGTGCCGCGCTGCCCGACCTTCAGCTCGTCCAGGAGATGTCATGACCCGCACCGAGATCCAGACCGCGCTCGACGAGGTGGGCGGGGCGGTCACCGTGCCCGAGATCGACTGCCTGGCCTTCCAGGTCCGGGTGCGCGCCGAGCGCCGTCGTCGTACGACGACCCGTGCGCTCGCTGCCACCGGTGTCGCGGCCGCGGTGGTCACCGCCGCCGGGGTCGCCCTGAGCGGCACCGTCGGCGGTGCCGACGACTCCTCCCACGTGACGAACGGATCCTCCGCCGGGCCGAGCGCTGCGGGGCTGAGGGAGACGGTGTGGTTCGTCCGCGACGGCGAGCTCACCGCACTCGACCCCACGGGCCGCCTGCACGACCTGGGCGTGGCCTCCGAGGGGGTGGTCGGCTTCACCAGCGAGCGGGTCTTCGCCCTCGACGACGAGAGCCGCCTGGTGGTCCGGGCCGTGACCTACGAGGGCGAGACCCGTGCGGCGACGTTCGCCGAGGAGCGCAGCCCCGTCGCCGGGGCCGTGAGCAGCGTGGCGTTGTCCGGCGACGGGCGCTACCTCGGCTGGCTCGACCTGTCCGGGACCGCGCGACGCCTCGACCTCAAGGCTGGTCGGGTCGACCTGCGGGTCGAGGTCGGCGCCAACAGCACCGTCACGAGCGTCGGCGCCGATGGGCTGCTGGTCTCGGAGGACGGCGACCTGTCGCTGCTGGGTGACGGCCCCGCGGTGCCCGTGCCGGTGCAGGGCGATGGCTACGGCGTGGCCTCCGACCTCGCGAACGGCTACGTGCTGGTGCAGGACCGGGACGGGCGCTCACGCCTCTACGACATCAACGACGGTGCCACGCTCGAGCGGACCTTCGACGGCTCCGCGGAGCTGGGGCCCTACGGCGAGCGGGTCGCGGTGCTGGCCGAGGAACCCGGTGAGGGGTCGGGCCTCACCGTCTGGGGCGGCGAGGCGATGGCGGTGGCGGGGCTCGAGGGTCGCGTCGAGCAGGCGAGGTGGGCCGATGAGACCACCCTGCTCGTCTCCGCCCGCGACGGCGACGGCTCCGCGCTCTACGTCTGTGACCTGGAGCTGCGCTGCTCGGCTCTGCCGGTCGACGGCGAGGTCAACCTCGGCGAGTGAGACGCTCCCGCAGCTCCGCCTCGCGCCGCAGCCGGGCCTGGTCTCGCTCGCGTCGAGAGGCGATGACCGCGGCCAGGAAGTCTTCGGGTCGGGTGTGGGGCGGGGGAGCGGGGGCGACGTGGTGGCGGACCTCGTCGGCGAGCCGGGCGCCGATGCTCGCCCGGGCCGCCGGGTCGATGCCGGCCGAGCGGCCGAGGAACTGGCGGACGGCGAGCGCCAGGCCCGTCGGCAGCGAGGTCATGTCGGCGCTGCGCGCCCAGCTCGCGAGGTAGGGCGGCATGAGTGCCGGCGGGGCGAGCTGCAGACGCACCCGGTCGTGCACGACGTAGGTCCCTGCTGCGTAGTCACCCAACCGCTTGCCCCGGCTGCTCAGCAGCGCGGAGAAGAACGCCGGCACGCCGCTGAACGCGTAGACCTCCACGAAGCCGATCAGGGCACGGATGAACGCGTGCTGGACGGTGATCGGGCCGGCGTCGTCGCGGACCGTGCGCAGGCCGAGCGCGAGCTTGCCGAGGCTGCGTCCGCCCGTCAGCGTCTCCATCGCGGTCGGGTAGACGAGGAAGACCGTGATCAGGGTGCCGATCAGGGCCACATGGGCCAGCGCAGCGTCGGTGTCGATCGCGGCA
Source organism: Nocardioides sp. (assembly GCF_031397825.1). Lineage (GTDB taxonomy): Bacteria > Actinomycetota > Actinomycetes > Propionibacteriales > Nocardioidaceae > Nocardioides. Next base: position 6,296 of record NZ_JANNML010000110.1, on the reverse strand, counting down.
ACCAGGGCCACGAGGATCACACCGACCAGCAGGACGACGGTCGCCAGCAGGTCGATGAGGCCGGAGGCGATGCGGGCGCCGAGGCTGGCGGCGGGCAGGTCGAGCGCGACCGCCTCGCCGGTGACGAGGTCGTCGGTGGTCAGGGTCGCGAACTCCGGGGACATCACGACCAGTCTAGGTCTGCTCCAGTCGGGCGGGGCCGGGGTGACGGTGCCTAGAGTGGGCGCGTGGACCTCGACGCCTACGTGCTCGCGCACGCCCACGAGTGGGAGCGCCTCGACACCCTGGTCCGCACCCGCCGGCTCAGCGGCGCGGAGAGCGACGAGCTGGTCGAGCGCTACCAGCAGGTGGCCACGCACCTGTCCGTGGTGCGCACGTCGGCGCCCGACGCCTCGTTGGTCGCCCACCTCTCGTCGCTGCTCGCCCGGGCCCGCAACCGCGCCGTCGGCACGCGCGCGGCCTCGTGGCGCGGCGTACGCGTCTTCTTCGTCGACCGGTTCCCGGCCGCGCTCTATCGGCTGCGCTGGTGGTGGTTGGGCTGTGTCGCGGCCAACGTGGTCGTGGCGGCCGTGATGATGTGGTGGCTCCTCGACCACCCCACCGTCGAGCAGACGCTGCTGTCGCCCACAGAGGTCGACCAGCTGGTCAACGAGGACTTCGAGGGCTACTACAGCGAGTACGCCGCCAGCCACTTCGCCGCCCAGGTCTGGATCAACAACGCGTGGGTCTCGGCCCTCTGCATCGCGCTCGGGATCCTGGGCTTCCCGGTGGTGCAGCTGCTCTTCAGCAACATCCTCAACCTGGCGATCATCGGCTCGGTGATGATGCGCGCCGACCGCGGCTCGCTGTTCTGGGGTCTGATCCTGCCGCACGGCCTGCTCGAGCTGACCGCGGTCTTCGTGGCCGGCGGGGTGGGGCTGCGGCTGTTCTGGTCGTGGATCGAGCCCGGCGGGCTGACCCGCCCGCAGTCCGTCGCGCGGGAGGGCCGCACCGCGGCCACCGTCGCCCTCGGGCTGGTCGTGGTGCTCGCGGTCAGCGGCGTCATCGAGGCGTTCGTGACCCCCTCGGGCCTGCCGACCTGGGCGCGGATCTCGGTCGGGGTGCTGGCCGAGCTGGTCTTCCTCGCCTACGTGTTCGTGCTCGGCCGCAACGCGGCCCGCCGCGGCTTCACCGGCGACCTCGACGCGAGCTTGCTCGAGGACCGGGTCGCGACGCAGGCGTGAGGCTGGTCTGGCGCCGCCCCTTGTAACACGTCGTCATCTCATCTACCCGCCCGCTGCAACGGTCTCGTAGATGGGGTAACGACGTGTTACATGTCCTCGGCGCCGCTCAGCCGAGCGCCACGACCGCGAGCACGAGCGCCAGCACGGCGCACAGCCCGCGCAGCCGGTCGACCGCCAACAGCCGACGCAGCAGCGCGGGGTCGGGGGTGAGCAGGCGGCCGTGGATGGGGGCGGCGGCAACGGCGGTGACGACGAGCGAGCCCGTGGCGGCGAGGACCGCGGCGACACCGAGAGGCCCCGGGGAGGACGCGAGCAGCCAGGCACCTGTGGCCACCAGACCGGCGTACGTCACCCCCACCAGGGGCACGATGAGACGGCTGTGGCGGGCGTGCGCGTCGCTCCACGACGACGCCGGCACCCGGGCGAGCACGGGGTAGACGAGCACCGTGACGGTGAGCTGGAAGCCGGCGTGCAGCGCGGCGGCGAGGGCGAAGGCGACGCCGGCCGTGATCACCCGGCCCTCACCGGGTGACGAGCCGGGCCGCGAGCACGGCGCGGGCCGCGCGCTCACCGCTCACCATGGCGCCCTGGATCGAGCTGGTGTCGCGGTGGTCGCCACACATCACGATGCCGCGGTCGATCACCACGGGCCGCCGCTCCGAGAAGGGCGCCAGCTGCACCGGCAGCGCGTGCGGGATCTCCTGGCGCGCGATAGAGCGCCAGCGGGTGGTGCTCGAGCCGAGCAGCTCCCCGGCGTGGCGCGTGATCTGCTCCTCGGTCGGCGCCGCCGTGCCCGGGTGCAGAAGCGCGGAGGCCTGCACGAGGTGCAGCCCCTCCGGTGCGTACGACGGCGCCACGGTCGACACGACAGCCGTGTTGAGCACGGGGCCGGTCGCCCGGGTGCGGGCGTCGACGTGGAGCAGCCCGCGGTGCGTGGGCAGCTCGTCGGTGGCGAACCAGTGGGTCACGACGCCCTTCATCACCGGCGTGTAGGCCCGGGTCAGACGGGTCGCCTCGGGAGCGGCCGTCGCGACGACGACATGGCGGGCCCGGACGGTCTCGCCCGACACCGTCAACGTGTAGTCGCCCGAGGACCCCTCGAGCGACTCGACCTCGCGACCCAGCTGGACCCGACCGGTCAGTGACGCGGCGAGCTGCTCGGGCAGCGCTTGCATGCCGGCGGCGGGCAGGCCCGGCACGCCGGTGGCGAAGGCGCGGGTGAGCAGCAGGGCGTAGGCGGCCGAGGTGGACTGGTCGTCCTCGAGCAGGACGCCGGCGAGGAAGCGCTCCAGGACCGTGCGGAGCTCGCCGTCCATCCCGACGCGGTCGAGCGACTCGCGCAGGCTCCCGTCGACCGAGCGCGGCAGCCGGGTCGCGAGCCGGCCGCGGCCCACGCTGGCCCGGGCCAGCGGCGCCAGCCACCGGGCCATCGCGACGCCCTCGCGGGGCCGGCTGGCGACCGAGCGCAGCGTCGTGCCCACGAGGCGCGGCTCGCGCACCGGGTGGCCGAGCTCCTGGAGCCCGTGGTCGAGGAGCGCGGCGACACCTGCGGGGAAGGACTGCAGCTTCAGGGCCGCGACGTCCACCGACCGCTTGACGGCGGGGTAGCCGGGGTTGAGCAGCTGGAAGCCGCGGTCCACGAGGAAGCCGTCGACCACGTCGGTGCGGATCCGCCCGCCGACGGCGTCGGAGGCCTCCAGCACCCGCACCTCGAGCCCGGCGCGGGTGAGCGCCCGCGCCGCCTGCAGGCCGGCCAGGCCGGCACCGACGACGGCGACGTCGAGGTCGTGACCCGCCATGTCAGCGGCCGCCGAAGCGGTCGACGTAGGCCACCACGCGGTTGAACATCGAGGTCACCGACGCCAGGTCGGCCACCCCGGGGGCGGGACGCTCGGCGAGGTCGTAGAGCACGGGGGCGGCGTCGTGGGGGAGGGCCTCACCCGCCACCTGGGTGCAGATGCGCGAGGCGTCGCGCACGGCGGCCGGCTCCACGGTCCAGATGGCCTCGAAGACGCGGTCGCGGTCGCGCACGTCACGCTGTCCGGGCAGCTCCCACGCGGTGAGGGCGACCGGGAGGTCGACGGCGTCGCAGATGACCGCCCACTCGCGACGCATCGGGGCGTCCAGCGCCAGCGGCACCTTGACCGGCGAGCTGCCCGGCTCCTCAATGTCCCAGTCGGCGAACACGAAGGCCGACTTCGCGACGCGGGCGAGCTCGACCCAGCGGTCGTGGGCGGGGTCGTAGTTCTTGCCGGCCTGGAAGGCACCGAAGATGTGCGCGCGGTCGGCCTTGGCGCAGAACTCGTCCTCGATCGCCCATGACAGGGCGAGCAGGGTCGACTTCTTCAGGCGGTGGGTGGCGAGGTGGGGGTGGAGGCGGCGCAGGCCGGCGAAGACCGACGGGGCGGGGGGAGCGACGTCGAGCAGGGCCGCGCTGGTCGTCTCGCCGATCGCGACGTCGAGGCGTACGCCGGCGTCGCGGCGGCGTACGACCTCGAGCACCGCGTCGACGTCGGACTCGGCGTAGCGCCGGTGGCCGCTGTCGAGCCGTCGTGGGCTGGGGAAGCCGTGTCGCTGCTCCCACATCCGCAGGGTGGCCGTGCTGAGCCCCGTGCGCTCGGCGAGGTCTCCGATCGTCAGTGACGAATCAGTGGGCTCGACCACTTGCGCAAACCTAGACATCGTGTTCATGCTGTCACTGTACTTCCTCAACAGGCTGTTGAGGAAGTTGTGGAAAAACTCTTTCAGGAAGCGTGATGACGATGAGCAGTCAACCGATGGACAGCACGAACAACGAGGTCGTCGACTGGACCGACCTCGGGGCGCGGATGTGGAGCTTCCTCACGGGGCGTGAGGCGGCCATCCACTACCGGTTCGAGGACATGGCCGTGGAGGTCCCGCGCGACACCGGCCCGAGCTCGCCGCGGGCGACGTGGAAGATCAACGGCACGCTGACGATCACCACCAGTGACCAGGGTCAGCGCGTGCCCCCGGCCCGGGACCCGTCATGACCCTCACCCTGGCCGCCGACCTCGAGTTCGAGATCGAGCGCCCGGGCAACGACCCGGTCCGCGGACGCCTGCGCGGCTCCGGCAACCGGATGACGCTGGAGGTCGACGACCCGGGGGCGTTCGCCGGCGCCGGTGACGCGGTCTCCGTGCGCTCCATCGCGGAGACCCTGGCCACGCAGGGCCTCGTCATCCGCGTGGTGCACCGAGGCGACCACCTCGTGTCGTTGGGCGACGTCTCCGCGCCGTGGTGGCAGCGACGCGTGACCGGCACCCGTCGGATCCGGCTGGGCAGCCTGCGCGGCGTCTGGACCTCGGCGCGGTCGCGAGCCCGGGGCACGGCTCCGGTGCTCCCCGGTCCGGGGCTGCTGCCACCGGGCACGGTCCTGCCGCTCTTCCCGACCATGCACCGCCTCGCGCGCCGCGGGGTCGGCACCACCCACGACCCAGCCCGTGGTGGCGGGGCACGGCTCGTGGTGGCGCCCGAGACGGTGGGGCCGGAGGAGCGCCAGCAGATCTTCTGGCTCGAGGACGGGATGCTCATCGGCTCCGACCCCGGGTGCGACCTGGTGCTCGCGGGCCTCGAGCCCGTGCACGCCCGGATCGTGCACGACGACCGCGACGAGTGGGTCATCAAGGCGATCGAGGGGATCACCCGCGTGCACGGCGCCCCGGTCGTGGCCCAGATCCTGCGCACCGGAGCCCGGGTGGAGCTCGGTAGCCACCGGCTGGCCTACTTCCGCGAGGAGTTCGCCGACCACGGCCGCCCCTTCGGCGGCCGCATCGGTGGGGAGGCGGGTCACCAGGTCCCGCAGCCCCCGCGCGAGGCCGTCACCGACCAGCACCCCGGCCAGCACCCCGGCCAGCACCCTGACCAGCACCCTGACCAGCACCGGGACACCACCGCCTGAACGGAGAGTCAGAGCAGTCCCTGCGCCTTGAGGTGCAGGTAGTGGTCGGCCAGGGCAGGCGGCAGCCGATCGGCGTCCGCATCGACGACGTCGACGCCGAGCGCGGCCAGCAGCTCCGCCGTACGACGTCGGCGCGCGAGCACCTGCTCGGCCGCGGCGGCGTCGTAGACCTCGTCGATCGACTGGCGGGCCGCGGCGAGCCGGTCGAGCGCCGGATCCTTCACGGAAGCCAGCACGACCCGGTGGTGCCGGGTGAGCGCGGGCAGCACGGTCAGCAGGCCCTCCTCGATCGCGGACGGCTCGAGCGGCGTGAGCAGCACGACCAGGGCGCGCTGGCGTCCCATCGCCTGGACCGCGCCCGCCAGCGAGTCCCAGTCGGCCTCCGCGATGACCGGCTCGAGGTCGGCCATCGTGTCCTGCAGGCGCGCCACGATGTCGCGGGCGCCGGCCGAGCGCACCCGGGCCCGGACCCGGCGGTCGCCGGCCACCACGTCGACCCGGTCGCCGGCCCGTGCCGCGAGGGCGGCGAGCAGCAGGGCCGCGTCCATGGCGGAGTCGAGGCGGGGCACGTCGTCGACCCGCCCGGCCGAGGTGCGGGAGGTGTCGAGGACCAGGACCACGCGACGGTCGCGCTCGGGCTGCCAGGTGCGCACCACGACGTTGCGGTTGCGGGCGCTGGCTCGCCAGTCGATGGAGCGTACGTCGTCGCCGCGGACGTATTCGCGCAGCGAGTCGAACTCGGTGCCGGCGCCGCGGATCCGCACCGCCGAGCGACCGTCGAGCTCGCGCAACCGGGCGAGCCGCGAGGGCAGGTGCTTGCGCGACTCGAACGGTGGCAGCGATCGGACCACCCCGGGCACGTCGAGGGTGGCCTGCCGCGTAGCCAGCCCGAGCGGGCCGGGGATCCGCACGGTCACGCCGACCGCGCGGAGATCACCGCACCGGCGCGGGCACAGGGCGGTGCTGAGCGTCGTGGCGTCCCCGGCCGGGAGCCGGACCTGGTGGCGGTTGCCGCTCGCCCCGGCTGTCGGCTGCCAGGCGTCACGGACCAGGGCCCGCACGGTTCGTGTGCCGGGGTTGACGACGGTGAGACGCGACTCGGCGGCGGACCCGAGCCGGACGGACCCGACGTCCGCACGACGCAGGACGAGGGT
>NZ_JANNML010000070.1:0-71058 GCF_031397825.1 Nocardioides sp. | reverse complement strand
CTCGATCGGCAGCGCGCCGTCGGAGTTGTCGATCGTCAGCACGACCTCGGCACGACCCAGCGGCGGGCGCCCGGAGGTGCCCGCGAAGATGACGTCCTCCATCTTGCCGCCGCGCAGCGACTTGGCGCCCTGCTCACCCATGACCCAGGCGAGCGCGTCGACCACGTTGGACTTGCCGGAGCCGTTGGGACCCACGATGCAGGTGATGCCCGGCTCGAGCTGGAGCGTGGTCGAGGAGGCGAAGGACTTGAACCCCTTGAGGGTCAGGCTCTTCAGGTACAACGCGAGACTCCATCAGTGGTTGGCGTGCACTGAAGCGCGGTGCGGGGGGCGACCGCTGCTGGGGAAGCTCAGCGCGCCTCACCCTACCTGTCGACGGCGGTGTCCGGCTGGATCCTTGGTCCCGGGCCGGCGTCGCCGGGTTGCGCGCGTCCCCGGATGTCCGGGCACTTTGTCACGTGAGGGGTGTTGCAACCCCCGACAAGCGCTCGACTCGCCCGCCCAGTACGCCGAGCCCGGCGGCCCGCGGGCGACCCACGGCGGCACGGGTCACCCGGGCGCGGGGGCCTCGTCGGCGTGCGCGATGTGGGCCAGCTGGCGCCAGATCAGCACCACGAAGACGGCCGACCCGGCGAAGGCGAACCAGAACGGGGCGGTGACCCCGTAAGCCTGCGCCAGCACTCCCCCGATGCCCGCGCCGGCGACCAGCCCGCCGAAGATCCCCACGGTGTAGACCGACCCCACGCGGCCCTGGAGGGCCGTCGGCACCGCGCGCTGGCGCACCGTCACCGAGGTGGTGCCCCAGATGAAGGCGTGCGCCCCGAAGACGAAGAAGATCGCCATCGCGACCCACGGCACCGTCGTGATCGCGAGCGCGAGGTGGGTGAGGGTCTCGATCACCAGCCCGACGCGCATCAGGTTGCCCAGCGACACCCGCCGGGTGATCCAGCCGTAGGCGAGCGTGCCCAGCAGCCCGCCCACCGCCGCGATCGTGGTCAGCAGCCCGAAGCCGACCGCGCCGAGCCCGAGCCGCTCGCTCGCGTAGAGGACGAGCACCGACCAGGCGGCACCGAAGGTGATGTTGAAGGTGAAGATCGTCAGCACCAGCGTGCGCACCGCCGCGTGGTGGCGGACCCACCGGAAGCCCTCGACGATGTCGGCCCGCACGCGACGCCCGGCCACGCCCTCACGCGACCCGAGCTCCGGCCGCCCCACCGACAGTCGGGAGATCAGGACCGCACCGAGCAGCACCAGCACCGCCTGCATCGCGAAGGGCCAGGCCATGCCGGCGGCGAAGAGTGCCGCCCCGAGAGGCGGACCTGCGAGCTGGTTGACGGTGATGAAGCCGGTCTGCAGTCGCGCGTTGCCGATCGCCAGGTCGTCGCGGTCGACGATCATCGGCAGCAGCGTGCCCGAGGCGTTGTCGGCGAAGATCTCGGCCGTCCCGAGCAGGAAGAGCGAGCCGAGCACCAGCCCGACCGACACGTGCCCGGTCGCCACGGCCGAGGCCAGCACCACCAGCACCCCGCAGCGCGCGAGGTCGACGGTGACCACGATCAGTCGCCGGTCGAGGCGGTCGGTCAGGGCTCCGGCGTACAGCCCGAAGAGCAGCGGCGGTGCCCACTGCAGCAGCGCGGCCAGTGCGACGAGGAACTCCTGGTCGGTCTGCGACGCGACCAGCAGCGGTCCCGCCGCCAGCGCGATGCCGTCACCGAGGTTGCTGGTCCACGACGACGCGAGGAGCCACCGGAAGTCGGTGCCGAGCCGTCGCGGCACGACGGTCTCGACGAGTCTGCTCACAAGCAGCAGACCCTACGACGGGTGGCCCGGGCGTCACGCCTCGGGAGCCGGTCGCCGCCGTCGTCGGAGGGCGAAGGCTGCGGCCATGGCCGCACCCACCACCCCGAGCGGTACGACGCCGCCCGCGACGCGCTGCCCGACCGTGCGCTCGCTGCCCCTCGAGGCGGGCGGCACGGCGCCGCGGCCGTCACCGGGGACGTCGACGGCGTAGACGTCGAGGCCGCGCACGAGGTCGATGGCGTAGAGCACGTTGGTGCGTGCCCCCGTCTGCTCGCCGGCCTGGTAGACCGGCACCCACATGGCGTCCCACACCTCGGAGAGGCCCCAGATCGAGTGGGCGTAGGGCTTGATGTCGCGGGGGTCGCGCACGTCGAGGACCTGGGTGCCGCCGCCGTAGAAGCCGGCCGCGACCAGGCCGCCGGGACGGTAGTCGAACCAGTGCGACGAGCAGAAGGCGCCACGGGGCAGCGGGAAGTTGCCGAGGTCGGCCAGCTCGACCTTGTCGAGGGGGACGATCGCCGACGGGGTGCCGTCGAGGCGCTTGACCCACCAGGTCTGGAAGGAGCCGGCGAGCGCGCAGTCGGTCTGCTCGTAGTCCTCCTCGGTCACCAGCAGCACGTTGCCGTTGGCGATCGAGGGACGCTTGCCGGCCTTGAACGCCGTGGCGTTGGGCCGGAAGGAGTTGTGCAGGATGAAGTCGTTGTAGCCGGGGAAGCGCGGGTCCTCGCCGGCACCGGCCTTGCCGGTCGTGGTGATCAGCCGCGGTCGGTCCGGAGCGGAGGTGTCCCACATCGAGGCGCCGCCGAAACCGGTGTGGGTGCCGACGCCGGCGGCGTCGAAGTTCCACTTGTGGCCACCGGTCGGCGACGCGAAGGGCTGCACGCCGGCCTGCTTCGGTCGGGCGTCGACCTCGACGGGCTTGCGGAGGTTGCGCAGGTCGAAGACGGAGAAGTCCTCGCGACCACCGGCGGAGTAGGCGTAGCGGCAGCTGCGCTCCTCGACGCACGCGACCGTGTGGGTGCTGGTCGCCCCGGGCGTGCGGGACAGGATCGTCGGCGCCGACGGCTTCGTGACGTCGACGACGATCAGCTCGTTGCCACCGGCGTTGACGTGCTCGATGTCGTCGGGCGCCGCCTGGACCAGGTCGACCCCGATCAGCGCGAAGCGCTGGGTGCCGCGGGAGGTGGTGCGCTCACCGCAGTTCATCGCCTCGTTCTCGAAGAGGGCGTTGAGCAACGTGCCCACCAGGCGCGGCTGCGCCGGGTCACTGACGTTCCACACGCGCAGCGAGTCGACGCCGCTGGTGACGAAGATCGGCGCGGTCTTCATGAAGCAGCCGGAGATGCCGGTCTGCGTCGGGTTGGAGGAGAGCTGGGCGATCCGAGAGCTCTCCACGACCGAGCTGGTGCGCCCCTGCCGCTCGGACATCTCGGCGAGCCGGTCGCGGGTGCTGTCGGCCGCCGCCGGCGGTGTCGGACCCGCCAGCGCGAGGGAGGAGCCGACGAGGAGGGTGGCCGCTAGGGCGGCGAAGGAGAGGCGCACGGAGGGTCAACGACCCACCCGCGGCGCGGTCACGCGAGCGCCCGGCGAGCCGGGGAGCGGACGAGCTGTGCGGGAGCCGCGAGGCTCAGGCGGGCTGCATCTCCTGCAGGGGCGCGGTGTCGAGGTCGAGCAGGTCGGCCGCCTGGGCGGCGACGAGCCGGTCGTTCTCCTCGCTGAGCCGGAGGACCAGGTCCTCCAGCTCACGCACGCGGGTGCGGAGCCGAGCATTGTCGGCAGACAGTCGCGGGTCTCGCAGGTCGCTGTAGATGTGTCCCATCAGCGCCTTGGCCATGACATCGAGCCTTTCGAAAGCGGTGGCGGGCCCGGAGTGGGCCGTCTCCAAGAGTCCCACCGAGGGCCGCCGTGGTCAATCTGGGCTGATCAATGCGGCAGGTCAGTCGGGGACGGGCGTGCCGGGGCGCACCACGCGGCGGGCGCGCGGCGCCGGTTGGCAGGCCGGGCAGAAGTAGGACGAGCGGTTCATGAAGGCGACGCGTCGGATCGGGGTGCCGCAGCGCTCGCACGGCTCACCCTCGCGGCCGTAGGCGTGCAGCGAGCGGTCGAAGTAGCCCGACTCCCCGTTGACGTTGACGTAGAGCGCGTCGAACGACGTGCCGCCCTGACCGAGCGCCTCGCCCATCACCTCGCGGGCGTGTCCGAGCAGCGTGCGCAGCTGCGGGCCGGTGAGCCGGTCCCCCGGGCGTTCGCCGTGGAGACGGGCCCGCCAGAGCGACTCGTCGGCGTAGATGTTGCCGACGCCCGAGATGAGTCCCTGGTCGAGCAGCAGCCGCTTGACCCCGGAGCTGCGGCGACGGGCGCGTCGTACGAACTCGTCGTCGTCGAAGTCGGGGTCCAGCGGATCGCGGGCGATGTGGGCGATCTCGGTCGGCAGGTCGGCGCCGCCGGTCGACACCGACAGGCCCCCGAACATCCGCTGGTCGACGAAGCGGAGCTCGCGTCCCTCGTCGGCACCGTCGAGCACGAAGCGCACGCGCAGGTGGCGTTCGTCGGGCAGCGTGGGTGGCTGGACGAGCATCTGCCCGCTCATGCCGAGGTGGCCCAGGATCGCGTCGCCGTTGTCGAGCGGGATCCAGAGGTACTTGCCGCGTCGCCGGGCCGCCACGAGGCGGCGACCGACCAGGGCCTCGGCGAAGCCGGTGGCACCGCGGGGGTCACGGCGGACGGGGCGCTCGTGCAGGACGTCGACGCGGGTGATGGTGGCGCCGAGGACGTGGCGCTCGAGTCCGGCACGGACGACCTCGACCTCGGGCAGCTCCGGCACCTCAGAGCTCCGACACGTCAGTCGGTGACGGCGGTCGCGCTGCCGGAGGCGTTGCCGGCGACCGGGAGCCCGGCCACGATCTCGCCGTAGGCGGTCTCGGCGCAGGCCTGCTCGGCTTCCTTCTTGGAGCGGCCGACGCCGTTGCCGTAGACCGACTCCCCCACGCGCACCTGCGCGGTGAAGGTCTTCATGTGGTCGGGGCCGTCGTCCTCGATGAGGTACTCCGGTACGCCGAGGGCGTGCTCGGCCGCAAGCTCCTGCAGGGAGGTCTTCCAGTCGAGACCCGCACCCATGGCGGACGCGGCCTCGATGAGGGGATCGAAGAGCAGGTGGACGACCTCGGAGGACGTGACGATGCCGCCACCGCTGAGGTGGACGGCGCCGATGACGGCCTCGACCGTGTCGGAGAGGATCGAGGCCTTGTGACGACCTCCGGTCGCCTCCTCGCCCCGACCCAGCTTGACGTGGTCGCCGAGCCCGATGCCGCGTGCCACGTCTGCCAGGGCGCGCGCGTTGACGACCGCGGCGCGCAGCTTGGCCAGCCGGCCCTCGGAGAGGTCCGGGTGGGTGAGGTAGAGCGTCTCGGTCACGACGACGCCGAGCACGGAGTCGCCCAGGAACTCCAGGCGCTCGTTGGTCGGCAGCCCACCATTCTCGTAGGCGTAGGACCGGTGCGTCAGGGCGCGCTCGAGCAGCTCGGGATCCAGCTCAGGATCACCGAGCGCTCGCCGCAGGTCGCCGTAGTTGCTCAGCGGACTGTCGCAGGCCTCAGAGGACCTGGCGCCGGTCGGCCTTCGCGCCGTACTGGCCGCAGGTGCCGCACGCGCGGTGCGGGAGGTGCTTGGCACCACAGGCGGGGTTGGCGCAGGTCACCAGGGAGGGCGCGACGGCCTTCCACTGCGAGCGACGGTGACGCGTGTTGCTGCGCGACATCTTCCGCTTCGGGACAGCCACTGTTATCTCCTCTTACGTCGACCGGGGGCCCGGTCAGGCTCTGAACAAGTCAGTCTTCGCTGGTCAGTCTTCGTCGTGCTGGAGCTCGGTCAACCCCGCCCAACGCGGGTCGATCGGCGCCTCGTGCGTGTGGTCGGGGTCGTCCGCCAGTCGCGCGCCACACTCGACGCACAACCCGGGGCAATCCTCTTCACACAGCGGCTGGAACGGTAGCGCGAGCACTACCGCGTCCCGCAGCAGGGGCTCGAGGTCGAGCAGGTCGTCCTCGAGCATGCTGACCCCGTCGTCGTCCTCGGGGTCGTACCCCTCGGTGGCGCCCTGGTCGTCGTAGAGGAACAGCTCCTGGAACCTCACGTCGACGTCGTCGTCGATCGGCTCCAGGCACCGCACGCACTCACCCTCGAGCGAGGCCTGCGCCTCGCACGTGACCAGGACACCCTCCATGACCGCCTCGATGCGCAGGTCGAGAACGACCTGTGCACCTTCGGGGACACGAAGGACTTCGATGCCCAGATCTGCTGGGGCCGGGACGGTCCGTGACACCTCGCGCTGGGACCCCGGGCGGCGGCCGAGCTCGCGTGTATCGAGCACGAGCGGCGCTCTCGGGTCCAGTTTGCTCAGTGGATCACTTTCAGTTCCGGGCACAACAGATCAGCGATGATCGTATCCGTCCGGTCGCGCCCGGAGCAAAACGCCTACGCCCCGCCCGACTGCGCCGCACGCTCGGCCAGCCGCGCGAGCAGGGCGGTGTTGACGAAGTCGGGGATCAACCCGGACACGTCGCCCCCGAAGGTCGCGACCTCCTTGACCAGGCTCGAGGCCAGGAACGAGTACTCCGGGCTGGTGGGCACGAAGACGGTCTCGACGTCGGTGAGCGAGGAGTTCATCTGCGCCATCTGGAGCTCGTAGTCGAAGTCGCTCACCGCACGCAGGCCCTTCACGATGGCGTGGATGCCGTGCTCCTGGCAGAAGCTCGTCAGCAGTCCCTTGAAGCCGTCGACGCGCACGTTGGGGAAGGGGGCGCACGCCTGCTCGAGCATGGCGATGCGCTCCTCGGCGTTGAAGAGCCGGTTCTTGGACTGGTTGACCCCGACCGCCACGACGACCTCGTCGAAGAGGGTCGAGGCACGCTGGACGATGTCGAGGTGACCGTTGGTCACGGGGTCGAACGACCCGGGGCAGACGGCACGGCGCACGAGGTGGTCCCTCACTCCTGCTGGTGGTCGGGGAGCCCGTCGAGGGCTGCGTGACCGTACCAAAGCACGGTCTCGCCATAGCGCTTCGACCGGGTGTCCTCGATGCCGCTGGGCCAGGTCGGCTCGGGGCTGCGCCGGGACCGCTCGACGACCACGAGGGCCCCCGGGACGAGCCAGCCGTGATCCACCAGGGCCCCGAGGTCGGCGGCGAGCCCCTCCTCGTCGAGCGGGTAGGGCGGATCGCTGAAGACGATGTCGTAGGGCGCGGTCGGGGGCCGGCGCAGGGTCGCGGCCACCGAGACCGCACGCACGTCGGCCCTGGGGAAGCCGATGGCGCCGGCGTTGTCACTGACCAGCGCCGCCGTGCGTCGGTCCTGCTCGACGAGGGTGACGACCCCGGCGCCGCGGGACCAGGCCTCCAGGCCCACGGCTCCCGAGCCGGCGTAGAGGTCGAGGAAGCGCAGGCCGTGCAGGGAGCCGCACCACGCCTCGACGGCCGAGAAGAGTGCCTCGCGGACCCGATCGCTCGTGGGTCGGGTGGTGGAGCCGGGCGGTGTCTTCAGGCGGCGGCCCTTGGCCGCGCCGGCGATGATCCGGGTCACACGTTCCTCACGACTTCTCGATGAACTGGCCCTGCTGGGACAGCTCCAGGTCGGCGACGGCCACGCCGAGGGCGGGGGCGTCGAGCAGGTCGGGGTCGCGGTCGAGCAGCGTCTCCGCGGCCTCGCGGGCCTGCACGATCGTCGCCTCGTCGCGCAGCACCCGCAGGTTGACCAGGCCGGAGCGACCGCCGGCCTGCGAGGCCCCCAGCACGTCTCCCTCACGGCGCAGCTCGAGGTCGATGCGGCTCAGCTCGAAGCCGTCGGTCGTGCTCGAGACCGCAGCGAGCCGCTCCAGCGCGGGCGAGAGGTAGGGAGCGTGCGTGACGAGCAGGCACAGCCCCGGGTGTCCACCACGACCGACGCGGCCGCGCAGCTGGTGGAGCTGGGAGACGCCGAAGCGGTCGGCGTCGAGGAGCACCATCACGGTCGCGTTGGCGACGTCGACCCCGACCTCGATGACGGTGGTCGACACCAGCACGTCGATGTCGCCGGCGTTGAAGGCGCGCATGGTGACGTCCTTCTCGTCGGCGCTCATGCGACCGTGGAGCTTGGCGACGCGCACCCCGTTGAGCTCACCGAGCTGGAGCTCGACCACCACCTGCTCGACGGCCGCGAGGGGTGGACGCGTCTCCTCGGGCGGGATGGGCAGGCCGTCCTCGTCGAGCTCGAGCTGGTCGGTCTCGCCCTGCTCGGGCTCGTCGCCGTCGATGCGCGGGCACACGACGTAGGCCTGGTGACCCTTGGCGACCTCCTCACGCACCCGCTCCCACACGCGGGAGATCCACGTCGGGTGCTCCAGGGTGTTGACGACGTTGGTCTGGATCGGTGCCCGACCGGCCGGCAGCTCGGTGAGGACCGAGGTCTCCAGGTCGCCGAAGACGGTCATCGCCACGGTGCGCGGGATGGGCGTGGCCGTCATGACCAGGACGTGGGGCGGCATCACGGACTTGGCGGTCAGCGCCGCACGCTGCTCGACGCCGAAGCGGTGCTGCTCGTCGACGACGACCAGGCCGAGGTCGGCGAAGATGACCTTGTCCTCGAGCAGGGCATGGGTGCCGATCACGATGCCGGACTCGCCGCTGGCCAGGCGCGACATCGGCGCCGTGCGTTGGGTCTTGGTCATCGACCCGGTCAGCAGCTCCACGGCCGTGCCCGTCTCGGGGCCGCCCAGCATCCCGCCGAGCGCGAGGTCGCCGAGCATCGCGGTGATCGAGCGGTAGTGCTGCTGGGCGAGGACCTCGGTGGGGGCGAGCAGGGCGGCCTGCCCGCCGGAGTCGACGACGGTCAGCATCGCGCGCAACGCCACGAGCGTCTTGCCGGAGCCGACCTCGCCCTGGAGCAGCCGGTTCATCGGGTGGGGCTGGGCGAGGTCGGCCTCGACCTGCGCCCCGACCTGGCGCTGCCCGTCGGTGAGCGTGAAGGGCAGCCGCTCGTCGAAGGCCGCGAGCAGCGCGCCGTCTCCTCCCGTGCGAGCGTGCGCGCCGAGGGCACGCACGGCGCGGCGGCGCTTGCCGAGCACCAGCTGGGTGACCAGCGCCTCCTCGAAGCGGTAGCGCCGGCGGGCTGCCTGGACCTGGGAGAAGTCCTCGGGGGCGTGGATCCAGGTGAGGGCGGTGGGGGCGTCGACGACGTCGTGGGCCCGTCGTACGTCCTCGGGGATCAGCTCCACCGGGGGCTCGACCACGGAGCGGGCGAAGGTGACCGCGCGCAGGATGTCCCAGTGGTCGACGCCCTTGGTGAGCGGGTAGAGCGGGTAGAGCGGCGGGATCAGCTCCAACGCGTCGACCTCCTCACCGCTGCCGTCGGCGTCCACGCCGAAGAGCACCATGGTCGGGTTGGTGAGCTGCCACTCGTCGCGGAAACGCCCGGCCTGGCCGATGAAGAGCCCCTGACGGCCTGCGGGCAACCGGCCGGCCTGCCACTCCGAGACGTGCTTGCTCTTCGCGAAGTGGGTCAGGCGCAGGCTCGGGCCGTCGGTGTGCACCAGGGTCTCGAGGCGGTAGGCCGCCTTGCCGGAGCGGCGATCGGTGTAGGAGCGCACGTCGGTCTTGCCGAGCTCCCCGATGACGGTGAGCATCTGCCCGGGCTCGAGGTCGTCGACGCGGGTGAGCTCGCCGGTCTTGATGTAGCGACGCGGGAAGTGGTGCAGGAGGTCCCCGACCGTCTCGATCCGGAGGTTCTTCACGATCTTGTCGCGCTTGCCCTTGGCGTCGCCGAACACTGCGGCGACGGGGCTGTCGAGGCTGATCACGCGTGCCCTCTCACTCGACGGACAGGAGCAACGGGTAGCGCTCCTGACCACCGTCGTACACCACGACGTCGACATGGGGGTGGTGCTCGTCGACCCAGGCGGCCGCCCGGTCGGCCAGCGCGTCGCTCCCCTCCCCCGCGACGAGGGTGACGAGCTCGCCACCGCCGGCCAGGAGGCGGTCGAGGACCCCGCAGGCGACGTCGGTCAGGTCGTGTCCGATGACGGCGAAGTCGCCCGCGATCACGCCGAGCACGTCACCCGGCTCGCACGGCCCGGCCATCGTCATGGCCTGGCGCGCCGCGATCGTGACGGCCCCATGGCGGGCGTGACGGGCGGTCGCGGTCATCTCCAGCACGTCCTGGTCGAAGGTGCGCGCCGGCTCGTGGACCGCGAGGGCTGCCAGTCCCTGCACCTGCGCCTGCGTCGGGATGACCGCGACGCGCACGCTGCCGAGGGCGGCGTCGGTCTCGACCATCTGGGCGGCGATCTGAGCGACGCGGACCGAGTCGGCGTCGTTGGGCAGCACCACGACCTCGCTGGCGCCGCAGTCGGTGATGGCCTCGACGATCTGACCGGTGGACGGCCGGCGACCGGGGCCGCCGAGGACCACGACCGCACCGGCCTCTCCGAAGAGGTCGGCCAGACCGGGGCCTGCGGCGACCGCGACGATCCGGCGACCGGCGCGGGTGTCCCGTGCCTGGCGCGCCTCGACGACCTGCTCGGCGAAGTGGGTCACCCGCACCCGGTGCGGACGACCGGCCTCGATGCCCGCCTCGATCGCGGCCCCCACGTCGTCGACGTGGACGTGGACGTTCCACAGCCCCTCGCCGCCGACCACGACCAGCGAGTCGCCCAGCCCGTCCAGGGTCGTGCGCAGGGGCGCGATGGCGTCGTCGGTGGCGTCGAGGAGGTACATCACCTCGTAGGCCGGCCCGTCGGCCGTGAGGTCACCCTCCGGCAGGGCGCCGGTCGGGGTGTGGGGGATGGGGATGGAGCGCTGGCCGATCGGGCTGGTCACCGGGATCGGCCGACGACCGGTCAGCACCGTCTCGGCGGCGTCGAGGATCACGCTGAGCCCGCGGCCGCCCGCGTCGACGACGCCCGCGTCGCGCAGGACCTGGAGCTGCTCCGGGGTGCGCGCCAGTGCCTCGCGGGCTGCTCCGGCAGCACTCGTGAACACGTCGCGCGCCCGCACCCCGGGGTTCTCGGCCAGCGCGAGGGCTGCCTGGGACGCCGCTCGCGCGACCGTCAGCATCGTGCCCTCGACCGGACGCCCCACCGCGGCATAGCTGGCCTCGGTCGCGTCGTGGAGGGCGTCGGCCATGACCCGGGCGTTGCGCTCCTCGGGCGTGGAGGCGGCGATGCGGCGCGCGATCGCGCCGAGCATCTCGCTCAGGATCACCCCGGAGTTGCCGCGTGCCCCCAGGAGCGCCCCACGGCGGAAGACGGTGAGGGCCTCGTCACGGTCGATGTCGGGCCGGCTCCCGGCGGCCTCGCGGATGGCGTCGCGCGCGGCCGAGACGGTGAGGTACATGTTGGTGCCGGTGTCACCGTCGGGCACGGGATAGACGTTGAGGGCGTCGATCTCCTCCCGGGCCTCGGCGAGGGCGTCGGTGGCCACGTCGACGAAGCGGAGGACGACCGCGAGCTCGATGATGCCGCTGCGCGGGGTCGCTTCCATCGCCTGCCTCGGGTCGGGGGTCGGAGCGGCAAGACTAGTCGGAGCGGCACGATTTTCTGCTCAGGCACCGGTCGGATACTCTTGTTCGGTTGCCCGCCCTGCGGGCCCCTCGTTCATCACCTCGATCATCAGGAGCAATCACCGTGGCTGCCGTCTGCGACATCTGCGCCAAGAAGCCTGGCTTCGGCAACAACCGGCCGTGGTCGCGCAAGATCACGAAGCGCCGTTTCGACCCCAACATCCAGCGTGTGCGTGCCAAGGTCAACGGCACCCCCAAGCGCCTCAACGTGTGCACCGGCTGCCTCAAGGCCGGCAAGGTCTCCCGCTGACCTGAGCCACAGCATCGAGAAGACCGTCGCCTCCGGGTGGCGGTCTTCTCGCATTTGTCCCGGAGCGGCCGGACGCGCGACGCACCGACCCCGAGACCTACCTCCACCACCGACCTCGGCGAGGCGGGCCGACCGCACGCGGTGGCCCGGGAGCCAGGGCCTCCTCCCGGGGGCTGAAGGGGAGGCGTGGCGCCGGGGAGACAAGCGCAACCAGGCACTGCTGCCGCCCGGCGACACGGCGAGCTTGTCCCCCGGGAGGAGGCGCCTGGCGGACGGGCCACTGCGCCTGGAGCAGCTCCGACGAGCCGTTCTGCATCCCGCCGCGCAGGCGGCGGAACCTAGAAGTGGGTCCAGCCGGTTGCGCCGTCGTACGCGCCCCCGTCGACCGTGACGACGGGGTCGCCCTCGAGGACCTCGCCGATGACCGTCCAGCCGTCCGGGACGGAGGCTGCGTCAGGGAAGGTGGCGAGGAGGGCGTGGTCGTCGCCTCCCCCGAGGATGAACGAGATGGGGTCGGAGCCGGTGGCGGCGGCGACCGCCTGGAGCGGCTCGGGGATCTCGAAGGCGCTGGTGCGCACGTCGATGCTGACCCCGGAGCCCTCGGCGAGGTGGGCCGCGTCCCCGAGCAGGCCGTCGGAGACGTCGATCATGGAGGTGGCGCCCGCGTCGGCGGCGACCGCTCCGGCGTCGTACGGCGGCTCGGGGCGTCGGTAGGCCTCGACCAGGACCCGCGGGGAGCGGAAGCCGCGGCCCAGGACGGCCAGGCCGCCGGCGGCCCATCCCTGACGGCCGATGATCGCCAGGACGTCGCCGGGCTCGGCACCCGACCGGACGACCGGGGCGGTGGTGCACGCACCGATGACGGTGACGGCGATGACGACCTGGTCGGCCCGGGTGACGTCTCCCCCGACGACGCTGGCGCCGACGAGCGCGCACTCGGCGGCGAAGCCGGCGGCAAAGTCGAGGGCCCACTGGGCCGGGAGGTCGGGCGGGGCGGCCAGGCCGACCGTGAGGGAGTGCGCGCGGCCGCCCATGGCGTTGATGTCGGAGAGGTTCTGCGCCGCTGCCCGGTGCCCGACGTCCTCGGCCGAGGCCCATTCACGGCGGAAGTGGCGTCCCTCCACCATCAGGTCGGTCGAGACCACCACGTGCCCGTTGCGGATCCGCAGCACCGCCGCGTCGTCACCCGGTCCGATCAGGACGTGCTCGCCCTGCGGGAAGAGCGCCACGAGGTCGGAGATGAGGCCGAACTCACCGGCGTCGGCCAGGGTCGCGTCGGGCGGGAAGGGCATGGCCCCATCCCACCAGACGCATGCACGCCCCCCGGACCGGGGACGGCTATGGACACCCGCGACGGGTCCGATAGGTTGACCGTCACACTGATCCACGCACCGACACACCGATGTCACACTGACATCGCCAGCTGAGGGAGACACCGAATGGTCGTCCAGGCGTACATCCTGATCCAGACCGACGTCGGCAAGGCTGCCGAGGTCGCCAAGGCCATCGCCGCGGTCAAGGGCGTGACGCTCGCCGAGGACGTCACCGGGCCCTACGACGTGATCGTGCGCGCCGAGGCCCGCAACGTCGACGAGCTGGGCAAGCTCGTGGTGGCCAAGGTGCAGACCCTCGACGGGATCACCCGCACCCTGACCTGCCCGGTCGTCCACATCTGAGGCACGTGAGCTCGATCCGCACCATCTCTCGTCGACGCCCCGGTCCCCTTCGGGCCCGGGGCGTCGTCGCGTCCGCGGGCGCCATGGCTTCCCTGGTGCTGCTGCTGAGCGCCTGCGGCAGCACGCCCGAGATCGTGTCGGCCGACCTGAGCGAGGAGGACCAGCAGGCCTGCGAGCAGCTGGTCGACGCGCTGCCGTCCACGCTCAACGACCTGGAGCAGGTCGACGTGGAGCCGGCCGACGCCCTCGGGGCAGCCTGGGGCGACCCGGCCATCGTGCTGACCTGCGGGGTCGCGCTGCCGGAGGCCTACGACCCGTTCTCGACCTGCGACGACGTCAACGGGGTGGGCTGGTTCGCGCCACCGGACTCGTTGGAGGAGGACGCGCAGGACGAGGAGGTCACCGTGACCGCCGTGAGCTACCGCCCGCTCATCCAGCTGGTGGTGCCGGCGGACTACCGCCCCGACGGCGTCTCGGCGGCGCTCACGGACCTCACCGACGCCGTGAAGTCCACACTCCGCCTCGAGCAGCCCTGCATCTGACGCACGGCGCCGAGTCGGCGCGATGTTGCGCGGCGGCTCAGCGCAGGCCGGTGTCGCGTGCCAGGGCCAGCCGGATCAGCCGGTCGACGAGCCCGGGGTAGTCCACGCCGCTCGCCGCCCACATCTGGGGATACATCGAGGTGGGCGTGAAGCCGGGCATCGTGTTGATCTCGTTGACGACCAGCGAGTTGTCGGGCATCACGAAGAAGTCGACCCGGGCCAGCCCCTCGCAGCTGACGGCCTCGAAGGCCCGGGCGGCCAGCTCCCGCAGCTCGTCAGCGACGCCCGCGGGCAGCACGGCGGGGATGTCGATCTCGGTGTGCTCGCCCGGGAGGTACTTGGCGGCGAAGTCGTAGAACTCGTGGTCGCCCCCGACGCGCAGCTCGGCGGGCTGGCTGGTCTCGGGGGTGCCGTCGAGGGCCTGCAGCACGCCGCACTCGACCTCGCGGCCACCCTCGGCCGAGACCTCCACGAGCGCCTTGCTGTCGTGGCGGTGAGCCTCCTCGATGCAGGCGTCGAGCTCGGAGGCGTCGTGGGCCTTCGAGATGCCGATGCTGGAGCCTCCCCGGGCCGGCTTCACGAACAACGGGTAGCCGAGCTCGTCGGCCTGCGCGCGGCACGCGGTGGAGTCGCGTGCCCAGTCGCGAGCGGTGATGGTGACCGAGGGCAGGACCGGGAGACCGGCGGCAGCGAGCACCACCTTCATGT
Source organism: Nocardioides sp. (assembly GCF_031397825.1). Taxonomy (GTDB): domain Bacteria; phylum Actinomycetota; class Actinomycetes; order Propionibacteriales; family Nocardioidaceae; genus Nocardioides. The sequence goes on along the minus strand of NZ_JANNML010000070.1, from coordinate 56,495 downwards.
AGGCCTTGTCCATGCTGACCGCGGAGGCGAGCACGCCCGCGCCGACGTACCTCACCCCGGCCATCTCGAACATCCCCTGGATGGTGCCGTCCTCGCCCCACGGGCCGTGCAGGAGCGGGAAGACGACGTCGACCTCGCCGAGGGTGCGCGGGGGCTGGGAGGGCTCACTGACGACCAGGTCCGTGCTGGCGGCCTGCTGGGCCAGCGCCACCGGGGCCCGCTCGCCGTCGACGCTCGGCAGGTGGTCGGCGCCCTCGATGCGCAGCCGGTCGGGGTCGCCGCTCTCGAGCACCCAGCGCCCGTCGGTCGCGATGCCGATCGGCACCACGTCGTAGACGTCGCGGTCGATGGCCTTCAGCACGCTGCCGGCGGTGACACAGGAGATCGCGTGCTCGCTGGAGCGCCCGCCGAAGACGACGGCGACGCGGGGCTTGCGGCTCTCGGCGCGGCTCTCGGGGGTGCTGTCGGGGGTGCTGTCGGGGGTGGTCGCGTTCATCGCCACGACCCTATCCGCCTAGGCTTCCGTGCATGACCGAGGACTCGCCCGACCTTCAGCCCGCGACGATCGCGGTGACCGCCGGCCGTCCCCCGCACGTGTCCGACGAGCCCCTCAACACCCCGATCACGATGACCTCGACGTACGTCGCCGGGGGCGACCGTGAGTACGGCCGCTACGGCAACCCCACGTGGACCGCGTTCGAGGACGCCCTCGGTGCCCTGGAGGGTGGCCGCTGCCTGAGCTATGCCAGCGGTATGGCCGCGGTCACGACGGTCCTCGACCTTGTCGGCCAGGGCGGCAAGGTCGTCGCGCCCGAGCACTCCTACACCGGCACCCTCCTCCAGCTGGCCGACCTCGAGTCCCGTGGCCGCATCACCACCCAGCTGGTCGACATCACCGACACCGCGGCCGTCGCGGCGGCGTGCGTCGACGCCGCACTCGTGTGGTTCGAGTCGCCGACCAACCCCGCCCTCGAGATCGCCGACATCGCCGCGATCGCCGCAGCCGCGCACGACGCAGGTGCCTACGTCGTCGTCGACAACACCTTCGCCACTCCCCTGCTCCAGCAGCCGCTGTCGCTCGGCGCCGACATCGTCGTGCACTCCGTGACCAAGTACCTCGCGGGTCACAGCGACGTGCTGATGGGCGCCATCGTCACCGCCGACGACGAGCTCCACGCCGTGCTCAAGGGCCGCCGTGACCTCCTCGGGTCGACCCCGGGCACCCTCGAGGCCTACCTCGCCCTGCGCGGCCTGCGCACGCTCCACCTGCGCGTCGAGCGGGCCCAGGCCAACGCCACCACGCTCGTCGAGCGCCTGCGCGAGCACCCGGCGGTCTCCGAGGTCCGCTACCCCGGTTTCGGCGGCATCGTGTCGATCGTGCTGGTCGGGGAGGCGCTGGCCGCCGACCTGCTGGTGCAGAAGACCAGCCTCTGGGTCCACGCGACCAGCCTCGGGGGCGTCGAGTCGACCTTCGAGCGTCGCCGACGCTGGAAGGCGGAGCCCGCCACGATCCCCGAGGGGCTCGTGCGGCTCTCGGTCGGCATCGAGGACGTCGAGGACCTGTGGCGCGACCTGGTCGGCGCGTTGGACACCCTGGTCGTCTGAGGGTCGGCTGCTGGTCGGCTGCTGGCGAGGGGTGACCTGCGGGCGATCCGGCAGCCATCGGTTCACCCAGGGCTCACCGCCCTCGCGGACTGCCTGGCCCGCCACGCGTCGAGCGGTGACCTACGGGCGATCCGCCACCTGAAACACCCCCCATCTCACCGCTCCCACCAGCCAGCTCCGGGCTCGACCCGTGCCTGGGTCAGTCGGTCTCTGCCTTCGTGTCGCGCGCTATGAACGCGTCGACCATGTCCTTGGCGGTCATGGTGCCCGCGACGACCGCGTCGACGTGGTGCGCGACCGGGGCGTCCACGCCGGACTGGTTGGCCAACGCCAGCAGCGAGGAGCAGGACTTGGCCCCCTCCGCCACCTGACGGGTCGAGGCGATGATCTGCTCGGTCGTCATGCCCTTGCCGAGGTTCTCCCCGAAGGTGCGGTTGCGTGACAGCGGCGACGAGCAGGTCGCGACGAGGTCACCGAGGCCCGCGAGCCCCATCAGGGTCAGGGGGTTGGCGCCGAGCTTCATCGCGAGGCGCGCAGTCTCCGCGAGCCCCCGGGTGATCACGGAGGCGGTCGTGTTGTCGCCGAAACCGAGGCCCACGGCCATGCCGACCGAGAGGGCGACCACGTTCTTGTAGGCGCCGCCGAGCTCGCAGCCGAGCACGTCGACGCTGGTGTAGGGCCGGAAGGCCGGTGAGTGCACGCGAGCCTGGAGCATCCGCGCGACGTCCTCGTCCTCGCACGCGACCACCGACGCCGCGGGCTCGCGACGGGCGATCTCCTTGGCGAGGTTGGGGCCGCTGATGACCGCGATCCGCTCCGGACCTGCTCCGGTGACCTCGGCGATCACCTCGCTCATCCGCTTGAGGCTGCCGAGCTCCACGCCTTTCATCAGCGAGACCATGACAGCGTCCTTGCCGACGTACGGCGCCCACTCGACGAGGTTGGCCCGCAACGACTGGGACGGGACCGCGAGCACCACGACGTCGGCGTCGGCCAGGGCCTGCTCGGGGTCGTGCGTGGCACCGACCGTCGGGGGCAGCTCGATGCCGGGCAGGTAGTCGACGTTCTCGTGCTGGTCGTTGATCGTGGCGCAGACCTCCTCACGCCGACCCCAGATCGTCACGTCGTTGCCGCCGTCGGCAAGCACGATGGAGAAGGCGGTCCCCCAGGAACCGGCTCCGAGGATCGCTACCTTCGTGCTCACTGCTCGTCCTTCGGGTCGGGGGTGCGGGTCGGGCGGATGCCGGCCCTGCGCATGTCGAAGCGTTCCGCGGGCGCGGTCGCGCCGCGGACGTCCTCCACGAGGCCGGTGATCGCCGCCATGATGCGCTCGGTCGCCTCCGTGTAGACGCTGTGGTCGCGAGGGCGCTGCACCAGGTCGTGGAGGTCGACGGGGTCGCCGACCTTCATCCGGATCAGCTTGCGCGGAAAGAGGTCGGGCTTGCTGGCGTAGGGGTAGAGGATCTCGTGCGCCCCCCACTGACCGACCGGGATCACCGGACAGCCGGTCTCCAGGGCGATGCGGGCGGCACCGGACTTGCCCGTCATCGGCCACAGCTCGGGATCGCGGGTGATGGTGCCCTCGGGGTAGACCACCACGACCTTGCCCGCGCGAACCGCCTCAACCGCCGCGGTGAAGGCACCGACGGCCTTGCTGCTGGCACGCTCCACGGGGATCTGGCCGGCCGCCCTCATCAGGAAGCCCAGCACCACGTTGTGGAACAGGCTGGACTTCGCCAGGTAGTGCGGGACCCGCCCGTGGTCGTAGATCAGGTGCGCAGCCGTGAGGGGGTCGACGTGCGAGACGTGGTTGAGCGCCACGACGCACCCCCCGGCCGCAGGCAGCTTCTCGCCGTCGATCCAGTCGTGGGTCGTCGTGGCGAGCAGCACCGGCTTGACGATGGTCACGGCGAACGCGAAGCCAGGGCGGCGCTTGTCCTGCATTGTGCGAACCTTCACGGGAGTGCAGGTTACTCGCCGACGTGACCGAGGCCACCGTCTCGCCGCGCCGAGTCTCCTGACAGGATCGAGGCGTGGTCACGTCCTACGTCGTCGTGGTGCCGGTCAAGCCCCCGGCGCACGGCAAGTCCCGGATGACGGGTCTCGACGACCCCCAGCGTCGAGCCCTCGCGCGCGCCTTCGCCCTCGACACCGTCGGAGCCTGCCTGGCTGCGGATCACGTCGACGCCGTGCTGGTCGCGACCGACGACGCGTCGTTCTCCCGGGAGCTCGAGCGCCTCGGCTGCCTGACCATCCCCGACGGCGACACCAACGACCTCAATGCCGCGCTGCGCCAGGCCGTGGCCGAGGCGCGGCGCCGTTTCCCCGAACTCACGCCCGCGGCGCTGTGCGCCGACCTGCCGGCGCTGCGCTCCGCCGACCTCGGTCAGGTCCTCGCGTCGGTGGTGCCGGGCGGGCCGTCGTACGTGCCTGACGCCGAGGGTGTCGGCACCACGCTCTACACCGCACCGTACGACGGGTTCGACCCGGAGTTCGGCCTGGGCTCGCGTCGCGCGCACCGGGCCTCCGGCGGCGCCGAGGTCGGACTCGACCTGCCCTCGCTGAGGCGCGACGTCGACGACCTCGACGACCTGCGCGACGCGCGGTCCCTGGGGCTCGGCCCGGAGACCTCTGCGCTCGTCGCCGACCTGCACCTGACATGACGCACGGGCCGTCCCCCTGAGGGAGGACGGCCCGTGCGTGGTGCGTCAGGACTTCTTGGCGGGAGCCTTCTTCGCTGGCGCCTTCTTGGCAGCGGGTGCCGCCTTCTTGGCCGGAGCCGCCTTCTTGGCAGCAGGTGCCGCCTTCTTGGCCGGAGCCGCCTTCTTGGCCGGAGCCGCCGACTTGTAAGCAGGAGCCGCCTTCTTGGCCGCAGCCGCCTGCTTGGCAGCAGGTGCCGCCTGCTTGGCAACAGCCACGGCCTTCTTCGCCGGAGCCGCCGCCTTCTTCGCCGCAGCCGCGGGGGCCGCGATCGTGAGCTTCGGGAGCTTCTTGGCACCGGAGACGACGTTCTTCAGGTCGGCCCCGGCACTGAACTTCGGCACCGCCGTCTTCTTGGCCTTGATGCGGGCACCGGTCTGCGGGTTGCGGACCCACCGGGCCTCCCGGATCCTCTTCTCAAAGGAGCCGAAGCCCGTGATGGCGACCTTCTCGCCCTTGGCGACCTCACGCGTGATCGTGTCCAAGACGGACTCGAGTGCGTGTGCTGCCTGCTTGCGGTTCCCCTCGTAACGCGTCGCGAGTGCGTCGATGAGCTGTGACTTGTTCACTAGCTTCCCTTCCAATGAACTGGTGGCGTCGAGCTTTGCCCGACTTTCATCAATGCACGCTAGGCATTGGTGGCCATTGTCACAATCACCACGCCGTGGATCACGGGACCTATTTTTCGGCGCTAGACCGCGAACACGTCGGCGCACGCCCGGCAATCGCCTGACGTGCGCCAACGTGGTGCGTGCTGTGGTTATCCGATATCCCTTACCTGCTTGGGATATCTCGATAGCCGGCGGTCCAGATCACTTCTCCAGGAATGCGAGGAGGTGCTGATTGAAGGCCGCTGCGTGGCTGACGTTCAAACCGTGCGGAGCATCATCGATCACGGCGAGCTCGGCACCCGCAACACTGTCAGCGGTCCGCTTTCCGGAGACCTCGAAGGGCACGGTGGCGTCCGAGTCCCCATGGATGACGAGGCTCGGGACCTTGATCGTGGCGAGATCCCGACGGAAGTCGGTCGTCCCGAAGGCCTCGATGCACGCGACCAGGGCAGCGTCCTCGGCCTTGGCCGCCAGGGCCAGGGCTTCGTGGCGCTGCTCCTCGGTCACCTTCAGCTCGCCCCCGGCAGAGAAGAAGTCGGTGGTGAACCCGTCGAGGAAACCCTCGCGGTCGGAGGAGGCGGCGTCCATCATGCCCTTGACGTCGTCCTCGCCGAGCCCGCCGTCGGGGTTGTCGTCGGTCTTCAGCAGGTAGGGGGGAACGGCGGCCGCGAACACGGCCGAGCGCACACGGGCGTCACCGGCGGTGCCGAGGTAGCGGGCGACCTCGCCGCCACCCATGGAGAAACCCACGAGGCTCGCGTCCTGGAGGTCGAGTCCGTCGAGAACCCCGCCGAGGTCGGCGGCGAAGGTGTCGTAGTCGTAGCCCGTGCCGGGCTTGTCGGAGTCGCCGAAGCCGCGACGGTCGTAGGTCACCACGCGGTAGCCCGCATCGGTGAGCGCCGGGACCTGCTCGCTCCAGGAGGCGCCGCTGAGGGGCCAGCCGTGGATGAGCACCACCGGTCGGCCGTCGCCGCCGGAGTCGGTGTAGCTGAGGTTGATGCCGTTGGCCGAGATGCTGGGCATGTCAGTCCTTTCGTCGACGGATGCGGTGATCGGTGCCCCCGCAGGACACGATCACCCGGTACCCGTCACAAGGATGTTGACACGTCCCCTATTCCGCCCGAACCACGATGCGGACCTGCTCAGCCGTGGATCGTGGCCGGCTTCCAGCTGGGGCGCGACGCCTCGTAGGCGGTGATGTCGTCGGCGTGGCTCAGGGTGATCCCGACGTCGTCGAGACCCTCGAGCAGGCGCCAGCGGGTGTAGTCGTCGATGTCGAAGGAGTCCTCGATGGCATCCTCGCCCTCGCCGGCGCGCACCGTGCGGGACTCGAGGTCCACCGTGATCGCCGCACCGGGGGTCGCCTCGAGGTGGTCCCACAGCCGCTGGACGACCTTCTCGTCGACCTGGGCTGCGAGCAGTCCGGCCTTGCCGGAGTTGCCCCGGAAGATGTCGGCGAAGCGCGAGGAGATGACCGCCTTGAACCCGTAGTTCTGCAGGGCCCACACCGCGTGCTCGCGCGACGAGCCCGTGCCGAAGTCGGGTCCGGCGACGAGCACCGAGCCGGCCGCGTAGACCGGGTTGTTGAGGACGAACTCCGGGTCGTTGCGCCAGGCGCTGAACAGCCCGTCCTCGAAGCCGTCGCGCGTGACGCGCTTGAGGTAGACGGCCGGGATGATCTGGTCGGTGTCGACGTTGCTGCGACGCAGCGGGACACCGACGCCGGTGTGCGACGAGAACTTCTCCATGACTCAGGCCTCCAGGTCGGCCGGGGACGACAGCGTCCCGCGGATGGCGGTCGCGGCTGCGACGGGGATCGAGACGAGGTGGGTGCGGCCACCCTTGCCTTGGCGGCCCTCGAAGTTGCGGTTGGAGGTCGACGCGCTGCGCTCACCGGGCTCGAGGGTGTCGGGATTCATGCCCAGGCACATCGAGCAGCCAGCGCCGCGCCACTCGGCGCCCGCTTCCTTGAAGATCACGTCGAGGCCCTCGGACTCGGCCTGCATGCGCACGCGCACCGACCCGGGCACGACGAGCAGCCGGGTGTCCGCGTCGACCTTGTGACCCTCGATGATCTGGGCCGCGAGGCGAAGGTCCTCGATCCGGCCGTTGGTGCAGGAGCCGACGAAGACGGTGTCGACCTTGACCTCACGCATGGGGGTGCCGGCTTCGAGACCCATGTACTGCAGGGCCTTCTCGGCAGCCACGCGGTCCTGAACGTCCTCGAACTGGGCGGGGTCGGGGACCGAGCCCCCCAGCGGGACGCCCTGGCCGGGGTTGGTGCCCCAGGTGACGAACGGGGTCATCTCGGAGGCGTCGAGCACGATCTCGGCGTCGAACTCGGCGTCCGCGTCGGTGACGAGCGTCTTCCAGTGCTCGACGGCGGCGTCCCAGTCGGCACCTCGGGGCGCCTCGGGACGACCCTCGATGTAGTCGAAGGTCGTCTGGTCCGGGGCGATGAGGCCGGCCTTGGCGCCCCACTCGATGCTCATGTTGCAGACCGTCATGCGGCCCTCCATCGAGAGCTCCTCGATGGCCTGGCCGCGGTACTCCACGATGTAGCCCTGGCCCCCACCGGTGCCCGTGTGGGTGATCAGGGTGAGCACCATGTCCTTGGCGGTGACGCCCGGCGGGAGGCTGCCGTTGATGGTCACGGCCATCGTCTTGGGCTTGGCCTGCATCAGGGTCTGCGTCGCGAGGACGTGCTCGACCTCGGAGGTGCCGATGCCGAAGGCGATCGCGCCGAAGGCGCCGTGGGTGCTCGTGTGGCTGTCACCGCAGACGATCGTCATGCCGGGCTGGGTCAGTCCGAGCTGGGGGCCGACCACGTGCACGATGCCCTGCTCGATGTCGCCGAGCGGGTGCAGGCGCACACCGAACTCCTCGGCGTTCTTGCGCAGCGTCTCGACCTGGGTGCGGGAGACGGGGTCGGCGATGGGCTTGTCCCAGTCGAGCGTGGGGACGTTGTGGTCCTCGGTCGCAAGGGTGAGGTCGGGGCGGCGGACCGTGCGACCAGCGAGGCGCAGTCCATCGAAGGCCTGTGGGCTGGTGACCTCGTGGATGAGGTGCAGGTCGATGAAGAGAAGGTCGGGCTCTCCCTCGTGGGAGCGGACGACGTGCTCGTCCCACACCTTCTCGGACAAGGTCTTGCCCATGTCTTCACTCCTTCGTGACCGGTGGTGATCCTGCCCGGAGAACGCTACGCCGTCGTCCCATGATCTGAGATATCGATCTCGATATATGGACATCCCCGCTTGGACCCACGTCTGTGACCGCCCCGCCGCGGACCTGGCGACAACCAGGTCGGACCGGGGTGCAGGTCGGACCGGCCTGGACCACCCGGCGTCACGACCAGGTCACACCGCGAGGGTCTTGCATCCCATGATCTGAGACCGCAGTATTGCCATATGGACAACTCCAGTGGTGTCGGCGTTCTCGACAAGGCCGCGCTCGTGCTCACCGCGCTCGAGTCCGGACCTGCGACCCTGGCCGGTCTCGTGGCCGGCACCGGGCTCGCCCGACCCACCGCCCACCGCCTGGCCGTCGCCCTCGAGCACCACCGCCTGGTCGCGCGCGACATGCAGGGCCGCTTCGTCCTCGGCCCCCGCCTCGCGGAGCTGTCCGCCGCTGCCGGAGAGGACCGCCTCCTCGCGACGGCCGGCCCGGTCCTCGCACGACTGCGCGACATCACTGGGGAGTCGGCCCAGCTGTGGCGTCGCCAGGGTGACCACCGTGTCTGCGTCGCCGCCGCCGAGCGCCCCTCCGGCCTGCGCGACACCATCCCGGTCGGGTCGCAGCTCACGATGCGCGCCGGCTCCGCCGCCCAGGTCCTGTTGGCCTGGGAGGACCCCGAGCGGATGCACCGCGGCCTCCAGAACGCCGCGTTCTCCGCGGCCGCCCTGTCCGGCATCCGCCGGCGCGGCTGGGCCCAGTCGGTCGGCGAGCGCGAACAGGGCGTGGCGTCGGTCTCCGCCCCGGTGCGCTCCCCCGGCGGGAAGATCATCGCCGCCGTCTCCGTCTCCGGCCCACTGGAGCGGCTCTCGCGCCAGCCCGGTCGCATGCACGCCCCCGCGGTGCTCGCCGCCGCCGAGCGGCTCTCCGAGTCGCTGCGCCGCGCCGCCGCTGAGTGAGCACCCCCGAGACATCGCCGAGTTCGGGCCTCAGAAGAGCGCGTCTTGCTCGAGCTCGAGGAGCACCTGCTTGCGCTCGACTCCCCCGGCGTAGCCCGTGAGCGTCCCGTTGGCGCCGATGACCCGGTGACACGGGATGACGATGGGGATCGGGTTGCTCCCGTTGGCAAGTCCGACCGCGCGCGACGCCGCGTTGGTGCGGCCGAGTCGCACTGCGATCTCGCCGTAGGTGGCGGTCTCGCCGTAGTCGATGCGCTGGAGCTGCTCCCAGACCTGCGTCTGGAACACCGAGCCACCGGGGGCGAGCGGGAGGTCGAACTCCAACAGCTCACGGGCGAAGTAGGCCGTGAGCTGACGTCGTGCCTCGGCGAGCAGGGGGTGGTCGTCCTCGCGCCGACCGCGCACACGGCCGTCGGGGTCGCCGAACGGGGAGAACTCGATGGCGGTGATGGCACCGCCGTTCTCGACGAGGCGCAGCTCGCCGATAGGGCTGTCGATCACGGTCCACATCTCAGACCTCCTGGGGGTCGGTGGGCACGGGTGGCATGAGGGTGTTCCAGAGGTGCATCAGGGCATAGGAGCGCCAGGGCCGCCAGGTCTCGGACGCGGCGAGGGCCGCGGGCAGGTCGTGGCCCAGACCGGCGACGGCATTGCGGACCCCGATGTCGGTCGGCAGGAAGAGATCGGGGTGACCCAGCGCGCGCATCGCGACGTAGTCGGCCGTCCAGGGCCCGATCCCGGGCAGCGCCACGAGGGCACGGCGTACGTCGTCGCGGTCCGGACCACGGTCGAGCGCCACGTCGCCGGACGCCAGGGCGGCACACAGACCGACCAGCGCCCTCCCGCGGGCCCGGGGCATCGGCAGCGTCTCGGGATCGACCCCCGCGAGGGTGGCGGCGTCGGGGAAGAGGTGGGTGAGACCCGGGATGCTCGTCTCGACAGCACGCCCGTGCTCCGCGACGATCCGCCCGGTCACGGTCCGCGCGCCGGTGACGCTGACCTGTTGCCCGATCACCGTGCGTACGGCGGTCTCGTCACCGTCGACCTGGCCCGGGAGCCGCAGGCCGGGCGTGGCCCGCGCCAAGGGTCCGATCACGGGGTCACCGGCGAAGTGGTCGGCCACGGCGACCGGGTCGCAGTCGGCGTCGAGCAGCCGTCGCGCGCGCTCGACCGCCGCGGCCGTGTCGCGCAGGTCCTGGAGCGCGAAGGTCGCCGAGACGAAGGCGGTCTCGCCCTCGTCGAGGGCGTCGTCGATGACGAGCCGGACCGTGCCGGGCGCATGCGGCAGGTCGAGGGTGCGGGCGTACCAGCCGTCGCCGGCGACCTCCACGCCCGGGACGAGGTGGTAGGCGAGGAAGGCCAGCAGGGCCCGCCCCGCGAAGGGGGTGCGCACCGCGAGCCGCATGGTGACGGTGCCCGTGGTCGGTCGTGCACCGCGGCGGCCACGCAGGTCGGTCGGGCTGGCGGCGTAGACCTCGCGGATCGTGTCGTTGAACTGCCGCACGCTGGAGAAGCCCGCGGCGAAAGCGATGTCGGCGCAGCTGAGGGCCGTGGTCTCGAGGAGCACCCGCGCGGTCTGCGCCCGCTTGGCCCGAGCCAGGGCGAGCGGGCCGGCCCCGAGCTCGCCGGCCAGGAGCCGTGAGAGGTGGCGCGGGGTGTAGCCGACCCGTCGCGCCAGTCCGTCCACGCCTTCTCGATCCACGACACCGTCGGAGATCAGCCGCATCGCCCGACCTGCAGCCGTCGCGGCGACGTCCCAGTCGGGGCTTCCCGGTGAGGCGTCGGGCAGGCAGCGCTTGCAGGCGCGGTAGCCCGCGGCCTGGGCGGCGGCCGGGCTCGGGTGGAAGCTGACGTTGGCGAGCGCGGGGGTGCGGGCCGGGCACGAGGGTCGGCAGTAGATGCCGGTCGTGCGGACCGCCGTCCAGAAGACACCGTCGAAGCGGCGGTCTCGCGACTTCACCGCGCCGTAGCAGGACTCGGGGTCGAGCTGCTCGGTCGGGGACATGCCTCCATCATGGTCGAGCGCGCGACCGGTTGCTAGCGGGAATCGGACACCGCCGTGACCCACCTCCACGCCACGCTCACGGGGATCTCACAGGGATCTGGTGGACATCTCACGGAAGGGCCGAGGATTCAACCAGGTGTTTGTGATGATGTGAACGTGGCCGACGACGAGACGCCGCCGGCCGAGCCGGCGACCCACCCCACCCCGGTGGCGCGCACGCGCCCTGTGGCACGCGAGCACCGTCGCACGGTCCTGCGGGTCATCCTGGTCACGCACCTCGTGCTCGCCCTGCTCACGGGGATCGGCGTCTCGGTCGCCTTCCACCAGCTCAACGGCAACATCGAGACCCTGCCGGGCATCCCGGACGAGGTGGATCGCCCGGACGTCGTCGAGGTCGAGGGCCCGAAGCAGCCGATCAACATCCTGATCATGGGCTCCGACACCCGCGAGGGCGAGGGCAACGGGATCGACGGGGCGCAGGCGAGCGAGGGCTCGGACACGACGATCCTGCTGCACATCTCGGCGGACCGGAAGGATGCCTATGGCGTCAGCCTGCCTCGAGATGCCCTGGTCACCCGTCCCGACTGCATGATGCCCGACGGCGAGCAGATCCCGGGCGAGGAGCTCGTGATGTTCAACGAGGCCTTCACGCTCGGCGGCGCCCTGTGCACGACCCAGATGTTCGAGGCGCTCACCGACGTGCGCGTCGACCACCAGGTGGTGGTCGACTTCAACGGCTTCAAGGACATGGTCGACGCGGTCGACGGGGTCGAGGTCTGCCTCCCCAAGGACGTCGACGACCCCGAGCACAACATCTTCTTCGACGCCGGCACGCAGACGCTGACGGGGCAGCAGGCGCTCAACTACGTGCGCGAGCGATCCGTGCTCTCGGTCACCGGCGACATCGGCCGCATGACGCGTCAGCAGGCCTTCATCGCCTCGATGATCAACAAGGTCGTCTCCGCGGGGACGCTGTCGCGACCCGACCGGGTCTTCTCCTTCCTCGACGCCGCCACGAGCTCGCTGAAGCTGGACAAGGAGCTGGCCAACCTGCCGGCGCTCGTCGACCTGGCGATGCAGTTCAAGAACACCGGTCTCGACGACATCCGCTTCATCACCGTGCCGTTCGCGGAGTACGAGCCCGACCCCAACCGGCTGGTGTGGACCGAGGACGCCGACCGGCTGTGGGAGCGGATCCGCAACGACCGCCGTCTCGGGCGCGACTTCAGCGAGGAGAGCATCAAGGCCGACGACCCCGTCGGCACGGCGAGCGGCTCGCCGTCGGACGGCGCATCGCCCACCGACGGCACCTCGCCCACCCCGGAGGAGACCGCTGCCGCCCAGGAGCAGGCCACCGCGCGGCTCGCCGCCGGGCTCTGCGCCTGACGACTGCCTCTCCGGTGGCACCATCGCGCCGACTCGGCAGAAATGCACGCAGGGCCGGTCCTGGTGGACCGGCCCTGCGTGATCTGTACCCCCGACCGGATTCGAACCGGCGCTACCGCCGTGAGAGGGCGGCGTGCTAGGCCGCTACACAACGGGGGCAAGAGATGGTGCTGGTGTTGCTATTTGGTGCTGCGACAGACTAGCGAAAGCCCCTCTGCCGCACAAAATCCCGGTCTCCACCGGCATCTTGGCTGGGATACTAGGACTCGAACCTAGAATAACTGGACCAGAACCAGTCGTGTTGCCAATTACACCATATCCCAATGGTCTTACTCTTCTTAGGCCCTCCGCACCGAGGTCCGGCGGCCGAGGAGAAACGTTACACGCGTGGCCCGACGGGTTCCAAAACGGCCCCGTCGATGGTGCTCCGGACGCCCAGCCTGCGGGCTGCCCACACGGCCAGCGCGAGGTAGCTCAGCGATTGCGTCAGGGTCACCGGAAGGCTCCACCACGTGCCGCCGGTGGGGTTCATCGCCGAGGTCATGTCGCTGTAGGCCAGCGCGGAGCCGAAGGCGAGCCAGTTGTTGAGCACGTGCATCGCGATCGCGGCCTCGAGGCCCCCCGTGGCGATCGTGAGGATGCCGGCGACGACGCCGAAGGCGAAGCGGTCGAAGAAGATCGGCGGGTCCTGGGCGCCGTGCGCCAGCGCGAAGAGCAGCGACGGCACCAGCACCGCTGCCGTGCGACTGCGCAGGAGACCACCGAAGGCCTGGGTGAGATAGCCGCGGAACGCGTACTCCTCCCCCGCGGCCTGCAGCGGCGTGAGGAGGACCACGACGAGCAGGAAGTCGCGCGTGGTGTCGGTGAAGGCGTTGACGTCACCGGTGAGGCCGGCCTCCTGCTGCGGCAGCACCGCCGAGACGAGCACCGTCGCGATCAGCGCCAGCACCGAGAGCCCGAAGCACACCCCCATCCAGCGCCAGCGGATGCGCGGCATGACCGACGAGAGCCATCGCGGCTTGAGCCCGTGCACGCAGCGCATGACGAACCAGCCGATCGGGATCGCGGCGGCCAGCGACAGGTTGAGGTAGGCCAGCATCGCCGGGGTCACGTCGTCGAGATCGCCCAGAGCCGTCATGCGGTCGGCGCTGAGGTCACCGATCGCCGCGAAGTAGAGCGCGAAGACCCCGAGCAGCAGCAGCGGTGCGGCGAGGATGAAGCCGGCGGCGTACGTCGTCACGCCGAGCAGCGTCCAGCCCCACCCGCGCCGCGGGGCACCCCGCAGGATCTCGTCGTAGCCGTGGCCCATCGTGCGTCCTCTCAGCCCAGCGCGCTCTGCAGCCGGGCCAGGCTGCGCTCGCGCCCGAGCAGCTCCATCGACTCGAACAGCGGCGGCGAGACGCGACGGCCCGTGATCGCGACGCGCACGGGACCGAAGGCCACACGCGGCTTGAGCCCGCGCTCCTCGACCAGCGCCTGCTGCAGGGCCTCCTGGATCGCGGCGGTGGACCACTCGTGCAGGCCTGCCACCGCGTCGTGCGACGCCTGGACGATGGCCCTGCCGTCCTCGGTGAGCAGCTTGTCGACGTCGGCCTCGTCGCGCGTGAAGTCCTGCTCCTGCACGAAGAGGAAGCCGAGCATGTCGACGGCCTCGGTGAGCTTGTTGATCCGCTCGGCCACCAGCGGCATGGCGAGCTCGAGGAGCTGGGCGTCCGCGTCGGACACGGGGTCGGAGACGACGCCGGCGCTCTTGAGGAACGGCAGCGCCCGGTGGGTGATGTCCTCGACCGACAGCAGGCGCATCTGGGAGGCGTTGATCGCGTCGGCCTTCTTGAGGTCGAAGCGGGCGGGGTTGGGGTTGACGTCCTTGATGTCGAACGCCTCGACCATCTCCTCCAGCGAGAAGATGTCGCGATCGCCCGAGATCGCCCAGCCGAGCAGGGCCAGGTAGTTCATCAGGCCCTCGGGCAGGAAGCCCTGGTCGCGGTAGGCCAGGGCGTGCGCCTCGGGGTCGCGCTTGGAGAGCTTCTTGTTGCCCTGACCCATCACGTAGGGCAGGTGGCCGAACTGCGGGGTCGCCTGGGCGATGCCGAGCGCGACGAGCGCGTCGTAGAGGGCGAGCTGGCGAGGAGTGCTGGAGAGCAGGTCCTCGCCGCGCAGCACGTGCGTGATCCCCATGAGGGCGTCGTCGACCGGGTTGACCAGCGTGTAGAGCGGGTCGCCGTTGGCGCGGCAGAGCGCGTAGTCGGGGACGTTCTCGGACTCGAAGGAGATCTCGCCGCGCACGAGGTCGGTCCAGGTGATCGAGCCGTCGGGCATCCGGAAGCGGACGATCGGCTTGCGCTGCTCGCCCTCGAAGGCCGCCCGCTGCTCGTCGGAGAGCTCGCGGCAGAAGCCGTCGTAGCCCATGATCTTGGAGCCCGACGCCTTGCGGCGGGCGTCGACCTCCTCGTTGGTGCAGAAGCACTCGTACGTGTAGGAGGACTCGCGCAGCTTGGCCAGGGCGTCGGCGTAGATCTCGCCGCGCTCACTCTGCTTGTAGGGGCCGTGCGGGCCCCCGACCTCGATGCCCTCGTCCCACGTGAGGCCGAGCCAGCGCCACAGCTCGAGGATCGCGTCGTAGGACTCCTGGGTGCTGCGCTCCTTGTCGGTGTCCTCCATGCGGAAGACGATCGTGCCACCGTGGTGGCGCGCGAAGGCCCAGTTGAAGAGGGCCGTGCGCGCCAGGCCGACGTGCGGCGACCCGGTCGGCGACGGACAGAAGCGGACGCGGACGGAGGGGTCGGTCGTGCCAGCAGTCGGGCCGGCAGTCGGGGGGGTGCTCATCGGGTGGCCACCTTGTTGGTCAGAGTGCCGAGACCGGCGATCGAGATCTCGACCTCGTCACCGACCTCCATGGGACCGACGCCCTCGGGGGTGCCGGTGAGGATGACGTCGCCGGGCAGCAGCGTCATGACGCTGGAGACGTGGGCGATCAGCGTCGGGATGTCGAAGATCATGTCGGCGGTGGAGCCGTCCTGGACGACCTCGCCGTTGAGGTGCGTCTGGAGGCGTACGCCGTCGATGAAGTGCTGCGGGTCGAGGTCGGTCTCGATCCAGGGACCCAGCGGGCAGAAGGAGTCGAAGCCCTTGGCACGAGTGAACTGCCCGTCGGACTTCTGCAGGTCACGGGCGGTCACGTCGTTGGCGATCGTGTAGCCGTGGATGACGTCGGTCGCCTGCTCGGGCGGGACGTCGCGGCAGATCCGGCCGATCACGACGGCCAGCTCGCCCTCGTAGTGGAGGTCCTGCGTCTGCGACGGGTAGAAGATCGGGTCGAGCGGACCGACCACGCTGGTGTTGGGCTTGAGGAACATCAGGGGCTCGGAGGGCAGGTCGTTGCCCATCTCGGCGGCATGAGCGGCGTAGTTGCGGCCGATGCCGACGACCTTGCTGCGCGGCAGGACCGGCGCGAGGAGCTTGACGTCCGCGAGGCGGTGCTCCTGGTCGAGCAGCTTGATGCCGACGTAGAGGGGGTCGCCCGCGAGGGCGACGACGACGCTGTCCTCGGCGGGCTGGCCGAACTCGTCGACCTCCCCCGTCACGACGCCGTAGGAGGGCTCTGATCCGGTGGTGAACCTTGCGATGCGCACGCCCTCGACCCTATCGGCCAGGCACGCGGCACCTACCCTGGGCGGGTGGAGACCCGGGAGGACGTCGACGCGCTCGACGCGGTGCTGGACGAGGCGACCTGGCGCTCGCGCTCGGACGCGCACGCAGCGCGCGTCGACGCCTTCACCGCACCGCACCTCGCGCGACGCGACGCCGCCATCAAGCACCCCGTGCACGACTTCCTCTTCACCTACTACTCCCAGCGTCCGGCCCAGCTGCGCCGCTGGCACCCCGGCTTCGGTGTCGCCCTGGTGGGGGCAGCCGAGCATGCCGGGCTCAAGGGCTACGAGCAGGTGGGCGACGTGGTCACCGTCGCGTCGTCGTACGTCGAGAAGCAGCGGCCGCTGGTCGGCTCGCTGCACGCGCTGCTCACCGCCACGGCCGCACGACCCGCCCACTTCGGCTGCTTCGGGCTGCACGAGTGGGCGATGGTCTACCGGCTGGCCGAGGACGAGACCCGCCACGCCGACTGGCCCTTGCGCCTCGGCCCCGACGGCACCGACGCGGTCGTGGAGTCGCACAAGGTGGCGTGCTCGCACTTCGACGCCTTCCGGTTCTTCACCGACCCGGCCCGACCGCTCAACACCCTCTCCCCCGGCCGCGACGACCGGCCGGCGTTCGAGCAGCCGGCCTGCCTGCACGCCGGCATGGACCTCTACAAGCACGCCTTCCGGCTCTCGCCGATGGTGTCCTCGGACCTCGTCGCCGACGCCTTCGAGCTGGCCCGCGACATCCGCGAGCTCGACATGCGCGCCGCGCCCTACGACCTGGCCGACCTGGGCTTCGAGCCGGTGCCGATCGAGACGCCCGAGGGAAAGGCGGTCTACGTCGAGGCGCAGCGCGACTTCGCGCAACGGGGTGCGCCGATCCGCTCGCGGCTGATCGCCGAGTGCGAGCGCCTGCTGTGCCCGTGACGTCCTACCACGACCTGCGCGGCCGGGTCGTGGGGATGCTGACGGGCGCGGAGCGACCGCCGGTCGTCGCGATCTCCGGCCACGGGGGCGCCGGCAAGTCCACCCTCGCGGCTCGGCTGATGACCGACCTGGGCGGCACCTCCGAGCAGGTGGTGCGCACCGACTGCTTCTACGCCGCCGGGGCCGGCCCGGGCTCCGGGCTCTTCGACCTCCACGACTGGGCTGTGCTGCTCGACCTGCTCGGGCGCCTGCGCGCCACGCCACCTGCGCGACGCCTCACCTACCCGGTGCGCGCCTACGACGGCGCGCAGCGCACCTGCGACGTGCCGATGCCGCCGGTGGTGGTCGTCGAGGGCATCCGGCTGCTCCGCCCCGAGACCCTGGGCCTGATGGACCTGGCGGTCTGGATCGATCTGTCGCCCGAGGTCGCCGGTCGCCGTGCCGTCGCGCGCAACCGCCAGCAGGGCGACTCCTCCGACGAGCTCGACCTGTGGCGGACGAAGTGGGTCCCCGAGGGGCACGACTACGCGCGGCTGGTGCGCCCCGAGACGTTGGCGGACGTGGTCGTCGCTGCTGACGGCACAACCCCATCGCGCTCACGTCGAGCCTCGTGTGAGGGTGGGGCCGTGGACGAACGCGTGCTGGCCAACTTCCTCGCCGCCGACGGCAGCCTGAGGACCATCCCGAGCAAACGGGCCAAGCTGCTGGTCGTCCTCGACCACCTCGCGCAGTCCTTCGACCTCGGGCGCACCTATCCCGAGCAGGAGGTCAACGAGGTGCTGAAGCGCTTCCACCCCGACTGCGCCGCGCTGCGTCGTTATCTCGTCGAGGACGGGTTCCTCACCCGGGAGGACGGCTCCTACTGGCGCAGCGGAGGGTCGGTCGATGCCTGAGGGACCCGACGGCTCGCACGGCGCGACCTTCCGCGGCGAGGACTGGTATGCCGAGGACCTCGGCGGCGCACGCCATGTCGAGTCGACCTTCATCGACGTCGACCTGAGCGAGGCCCGCTCGTCGGGCGCGGTCTTCGAGCGGTGCGTCTTCGCGGGTGTGCGGTTCAACTCCTCGGTCCACCGAGCGAGCGCATTCGTCACCTGCGAGTTCGAGGGGAGCAACCTCTTCGACGCCACCTTCGACGGCTGCAAGATGACCGGCTCGGTCTTCGTCCGGTGCACGATGCGGCCGATGAAGGTGAGCGGTGGTCAGTGGCGCGGTGTGTCGTTGCGCGGCACCGACCTGAGCAAGCTCGACCTCGCCGACCTCGACCTGCGCGAGGCCGACCTGTCGCTGTGCAACCTCACGTCGTCGGTGCTGCGCGGCGCCCAGCTGTCCGGGGCGTCCGTGCGCGAGACCAACCTCAGCGCGACCGACCTGCGCGGGGCGACGCTCGACGGCGTGGACCTCGCCGCGGCCCGGCTGCGACGCACGCAGCTCGACCTCGCCGGAGCGCTGCTGCTCGCCGAGCTGCACGGCGCGGTGGTGGACGTGCCGTGAGCGCCGCGGACCAGCCGGGGCGCGCCCTCGTGTTCGGCTCCGTCGCCCAGGCCTACGAGCGCCACCGCCCCGGCTATCCGGACGCTGTCGTCGACCTCGTGCTCGCGCACGCCGTGCTGCCGGTGAGCACGGCCCTGGAGATCGGTGCGGGGACCGGCAAGGCCACCCGGGTCTTCGCCGCGCGTGGCATCGCCGTCACCGCGACAGACCCCGACCCGGCCATGCTGGCCGAGCTGCGTCGGCACGTGCCGCCGACGGTGACCACCGTCGAGGCGACGCTCGAGGAGCTGCCTGCCTCCTCGTCGTACGACGTGGTCTTCGCGGCCGCCTCCCTGCACTGGACCGAGCCGACGCAGCGATGGGAGCGGGTCGCGGCACTGCTCGAGCCGCGCGGCGTGTTCGCGTCGTTCGGCGGGCCGCTGGACCTGGCCGACCCGGCGCTCCAGGCTGCGGCGCACGAGGCGCAGTCGCCGTGGCTGCTCGACGACGGCTTCCCCTCCCCCGACGGCACGCCTGCTGATGCTCCGATGCGGTGGCCCGGCAGCGAGCTGGAGCGCTCCGACCTCTTCACCGACGTCGTCCAGCACGTCGTTCGGCGTCGGCCGGTCGTCTCGGCCGCCGACTACCTGGGCCACCTCGCCACGGTCTCGGCCTACCTGATGCTGCCCGCCGACGACCGCCAGCAGGCGTTGGAGGCGATCCTCGCGGTGCTGCCCGACGAGGTGGAGCTGCGCGCCGACCTGATGCTGCACGTCGCACGTCGGGTCGATTGACGGGGCCCGAGAGTGGGGTGCTCCTGCACTACCGAGAGGGGGCCACGTGGCCCCCTCTCGGTAGTGCAGGAAGGAGGGCGCTGGACGTCAGACCCGGTGCAGGTCGGCCGGCCGCCGCAGCCGGATCCCGTCGATGACCAGCGACAGGCCGACCTCGAAGTCGGAGACGCCGCGGGGCCCGTCCCAGATCGCGCCGGCGCTGCCGGCCTGGAGGTGGGTCTGCTCGTCGGCGGCGTGGCCGAAGACGAAGTGGAGCAGGGTCCGGGCGGCGGTGCGGGAGAGCTCCGCGGGGAAGCCGGCATCGGCCAGCGCACCGACCAGGGCGTCGTACGGCGCGCTCGCGCCCAGCCCGAACGCGTGGACGGTGGCGACCACGTCGGCGCCGTCGCGGTAGGCCAGCATCGCGTCACGGAGCTGGGCACACACCGCCGCGACCCGCACGTCCCACGGGCCGTCGGGCACGGGCCGCTCGCCGCGGCGCAGTAGCTCGTCGGCAACGGCAGCGAGCAGGGACTGCTTGTTGCTGAAGTGGTGGTAGAGCGCGCTGGGCTGGACGCCGAGCTCGCTGCCGAGGCGTCGCATGGTGAGGTCGGCCAACCCGAAGCGGTCGAGCACGTCGACCGCCCGCTCGACCACGTCGTGGCGCTGATAGCGCATGTCCCTCCTGAGGCGGGCCGGGTCACGTTGACCGGGATCGCTCCGGACCCTAACCTGAACGCCGTTCACCTGACCACCGTTCAGGTGGCGGTCCGAGGACCAGCATCCGCGGATCCGGCCTCATACTGAGTCCCGATGTCGACCCGCCAGGAGATCCCGATGACCACGTCGTTCGACCAGCTCGCCACCTCGATCCTCGAGGGCAAGCCCGCCACCGAGGACGACGCCCTTGCCGTGCTGCGTGCCCACGACGACGAGCTGGTGCACCTCGTCGCCGCCGCCGGTCGCCTGCGCCGCGAGCACTTCGGCAACACCGTCAAGGTCAACTACCTGGTCAACCTCAAGTCCGGCCTGTGCCCCGAGAACTGCAACTACTGCTCACAGGCCCTGGGCTCCACGGCCGACATCTTGAAGTACAAGTGGCTGAACACCGACGAGGCGATGCAGCAGGCCGCCGCCGGCCTGCGCGGTGGCGCGACCCGCGTCTGCATGGTCTCGAGTGGCCGCGGCCCCACCAACAAGGACGTCGAGCGCGTCGCCGACATGGTCGGTGCCATCAAGGCCGAGAACCCGCAGGTCGAGATCTGCGCCTGCCTGGGCCTGCTCAAGGACGGCCAGGCCGAGCGACTGCGCGAGGCCGGTGTCGATGCCTACAACCACAACATCAACACCGCCGAGTCCCACCACGACACGATCGTGCAGACCCACACCTACGCCGACCGCGTCGACACCGTCACCAAGGCCAAGAGCGCCGGCCTCTCCCCGTGCAGTGGCCTGATCGCCGGACTCGGCGAGACCGACGAGCAGCTCGTCGAGGCACTCTTCGCGCTGCGCGAGATGGAGTCGGACTCCATCCCGGTCAACTTCCTGATGCCCTTCGACGGCACGCCCTACGAGAACACCTGGGAGCTCTCCCCCACCCGCTGCCTCAAGATCCTCGCGATGGCGCGCTTCGTGTGCCCCGACCGCGAGATCCGGATCGCCGCCGGGCGCGAGATGCACCTGCGCTCCCTCCAGGCCATGGCCCTCAACGTCGCCAACTCGATCTTCCTCGGCGACTACCTCACCTCCGAGGGCCAGGCCGCCGAGGCCGACCTCGAGATGATCCGCGACAACGGCTTCGTCGTCCTCGGCGCCGAGGAGGACCCCCGCCCCGTCGGGACCGAGGGCTCGCGAGACCCCGCCAAGCGCCGCCGCGGCGCCGGCACCACCGAGCGCCCCAACGCCTGATCCCCTGACCGTGCCCGTCCCGCCGCTCACCACCCCCGAGGACCTGCTCGCCTTCGACCGCGAGCACCTGTGGCACGCCTACACCTCGATGACCGCGCCGGCGCCGGTGCGGCTGGTGACCGGCGCCTCGGGCGTGCGGCTGACACTGGCCGACGGCAGCGTGCTGGTCGACGGGATGTCGTCGTGGTGGGCCGCGATCCACGGCTACAACCACCCGGTCCTCAACGCGGCGCTCGCGGAGCAGGCGCAGGACTTCGCGCACGTGATGTTCGGCGGGCTGACCCACGCACCGGCGATCCGGCTGGCGGAGAAGCTGGTCGCCCTGGCACCGGAGGGTCTGGAGAAGGTCTTCCTCGCCGACTCCGGCTCGGTGTCGGTCGAGGTCGCGCTCAAGATGACCCTGCAGCACCAGCGTGGGCTCGGTCGCCCCGAGCGCACGCGGATGCTGACCGTGCAGGGCGGCTACCACGGAGACACGTTCGGCTGCATGGGCGTGTGCGACCCGGTCGGCGGCATGCACTCGATGTTCTCCGCCGCCCTGCCCGAGCACGTCTTCGCGCCGCGGCCGCCCGATCGCTGCGCGGGCGAGGACGAGATCGCCGCGTGGACACAGGCCTTCACGTCCCTGGCCCGCGAGCACGCGTCGTCGCTGGCGGGGATCGTCGTCGAGCCGCTGCTCCAGGGCGCCGGCGGCATGCACGCCTATCCTGCCGCCTGCCTGCGCGTGATGCGCGAGGTCGCCGACGATCTCGGCCTCGTGCTGGTCTTCGACGAGATCGCGACCGGCTTCGGTCGCACGGGCACGATGTGGGCCGCGGACGCGGCCGGCGTCTCCCCGGACATCATGTGCGTCGGCAAGGCGCTCACCGGTGGTTACCTGACCCTCGCGGCCGTCCTGACGACCGCGGCGGTCGGGCGCGGCATCTCCGCCTCCGAGTCGGGCGTGCTGATGCACGGCCCGACCTACATGGGCAACCCGCTCGCGTGCGCCGTGGCCCTGGCGTCGCTGGACCTCCTGACGTCCCGCGACTGGGCCGCCGACGTCGCGCGGATCGAGGCCGGGCTGACCGAGGGCCTGGCCGGGGCACGCGACCTGCCGGGCGTGGATGACGTACGCACCCTGGGTGCCGTGGGCGTCGTGCAGCTGGACCACCCGGTCGACACGGCGAAGGCCGCCGACGCGGCGGCGGAGCTGGGCGTGTGGCTGCGGCCCTTCCGCGACCTGATCTACACGATGCCGCCCTACGTCACCGACGACGACGACCTCGCGCGCATCTGCGCCGCCGTCACCCGAGCGGCGGAGGTGTCGTGAGCACCTGGTCGGCATGGCTGGCGCACCAGGCGGCGGCGCGCGAGGAGTCCGGGCTGCGGCGGGTCCTGCGGCCGCGGCCGGCGACCGACGAGACGATCGACCTGGCCGGCAACGACTACCTCGGGCTGTCGCGCGACCCCGTGGTCACCGCTGCGGCCGCCGACGCGGCACTGATGTGGGGGGCCGGCGCCGGCGCCTCGCGGCTGGTGACCGGGACGCTGCGGCTGCACGAGAAGCTGGAGACCGAGCTGGCGTCCTACACCGGGCAGCCGGCGGCGCTGGTCATGTCGACCGGCTACCACGCCAACCTCGCCCTGGTCACCGCACTGGCCGACCGCGACACCCTGGTCGTCTCCGACGCCCACATCCACGCCTCCCTCGTCGACGCCGTGCGGCTCTCCCGCGCCGAGCTGGTCGTCGTGCCGCACAGCGACGTGGCCGCGGTGTCGGCCGCCCTCGCGGGGTCGGACAAGCGGGCGCTGGTGCTCGCCGAGTCGGTCTACTCGGTGCTCGGCGACGAGGCTCCGCTGGTCGAGCTCGCAGAGGCCTGCGCCGCGCACGGCGCGATGCTCGTCGTCGACGAGGCGCACGGGCTCGGGGTGCACGGCCCCGGGCTGGTGCACGAGCGTGGGTTGGCCGGGCTGGAGCAGGTGGTCGTCACGATGACGCTGTCCAAGTCGCTGGGCAGCCAGGGCGGCGCCGTGCTCGGCTCGCCCGCGCTGGTCGAGCACCTGGTCAACAACGCCCGCCCCTTCATCTTCGACACCGCGCTGGCACCTGCCCCGACCGCCGCGGCGCTGGCCGCGCTGGGCGTGCTGCGGGCGCGGCCCGAGCTGCCTGCCGTCGTACGACGCCGCGTGGTGGACCTCGCCGCCGCCCTCGGTGTCGAGCCGCCGGCCGGTGCCGTGCTGTCGGTGCCGATGCCCTCGCCGCAGGTCGCGGTCGCGGCCCAGGCCGCCGCGCTCGAGCACGGCCTGCGGGTCGGGTGCTTCCGCCCGCCCTCGGTGCCCGACGGGATCTCGAGGCTGCGCATCACGGTCAACGCCGGCGTCGGTGACGACGCGTGGGAGCGGGCGACCGAGATCCTGGTGGCGGTCGTCAAGGAGCACGCATGAAGGTCGTGGTGGTGACGGGCACGTCGACCGACGTCGGCAAGACGATCGTCACCGCGGCGCTCGCGGTCTTGGCGGGTGCGTCGGGGTCGGTCGTGGTCGTCAAGCCCGTGCAGACCGGCATCGGCGACGGCTCGGCGGGTGATGTCGACGTGGTGACCGCGCTGAGCGGCTGTGCCGTCGAGGAGTGGGTGCGCCTCGACGAGCCGCTCGCACCCGACACCGCCGCGCGACGGCAGGGGGTCGCGATCCCGTCGGTGGCAGAGCACGCGGAGCGGGTCGTGGAGCTCGCGCGCTGCGGTGCATGGGACACGGTGATCGTCGAGGGCGCCGGCGGGCTGCTCGTGCGGCTCGACGCCGACGGCGAGACGCTGCTCGACCTGGCATCGCTCCTCACCGAGGCGCTCCCGACGGACACGGTCGAGCTCGTCGTGGTGACATCGGCCGGCCTCGGCACCCTCAACCACACCGAGCTCACCGTCGGCGCCCTCCGCGCCCGGGGCCTCGAGCCGGCCGGGCTGGTCATCGGCTCCTGGCCCGCCGGCCCCGGCCTCGCCGAGACCTGCAACCTCGATGACCTGCCCCGCGTCACCGGCCTGCCGCTGCTCGGCGTGCTGCCGGCTGGCGCCGGCTCCGTGTCGCCGGCGGAGTTCGTGGGGCTGGCCGAGGGGTGCATGAGTCCCCGGATGTCCGGGGACCCTGGCGCTTGAGGGGTGTTGCAACACCCACCAAGCGACAGACTGCCCGCGGAGCACAGCGCCGACGACCGCCTCACCACCAGCGGTCGGGCAGCTGCGCATCGCCGGGCACGTCCTCGTCGACCGGCTCGCACAGGACCGTCGTCACGTCGCAGAGCACCAGTGCCTGCTGACCGTCGTCGGAGTCGGCGAGCGGCCCCGCCAGCACCACCTGGGTCGGGGACACCCACCCGCGGGGACTGACAGAGCTCAGCCGCACGCCGAGGTCGGGGAACTGGATGACGGCGTCCTGGCGCAGGTCGAGGAGCACCGCACTGGTGCCGCTCACCTGCACCCGGGTGGTGCCGTCGGGTGACCACAGCGACGACGAGCCGTTGGCGTCCTCGACGCGACCCACGACGGTGAAGCGCCCGTCGTCGCCGATCCCGCCATAGCGTCCTCCGGCCACGACCCCACCCGGCCAGGCCCGCTGGTAGAAACCCGGCAGGCCGGTGACCAGCACCGGCTCCGAGCCGGGTCGCCAGACGGTGAGGTTCTCGAGGACGTTGGTCGACCAGGTGACCCGACCCAGCAGGTCGATCCCGGTGAGCGACAGCTGGTCGCGGAAGTCGGGCTCCACCTCCACCTCGACACGGTCGATCTCCGCGTCGGCCACCAGGTCCCACAGCACGACCCGCTGGGCGGTGCGGCCCAGGGTGTTGACCCACGCGGCCAACGTCCCGTCGTCGGAGAGGATGACACCGACGGGGGTGGTGATCCCGGTCGGCAGCCCGACCAGCCGGTCACCTTCCACGACGGCCCACGGCCCCTCCCACTGACGGCCGACGAGGGTCGTGCCTCCTGCGAAGGCGATCTGCCAGTCGGGGTCGACCGCGATGCGGCGGTCCCCCAGGTGCAGCGTCCCGTCGAGGAGGTAGGGCAGCGCCCCCGGCTCCTCGACCACCTGCGACGGCGGGTCAGTGGCGGGATCCGGCCCCGGGGCGGTGCGGGCGTCCGGCTGGGCCAGCACGGCGACGCCGCCGATCACGACGGCGGCCGCGACGGCAGCGCCGGCCGAGGCCCACGCCGTACGACGGCGTCGACGCTCGCGCCGTCCCAACCGCTCGAGGCCGGAGACCTCGACGTGCGGGGTGCCGAGCCGGTCGGCGCGGGAGCCGAGCTCGGCGGCGAGGCGGTCCTCGATGCTCATGACGACTCTCCCATCCGGGTGCGCAGGGTGGCCAGGGCGGCCGACGCGGTGGACTTGACGGTGCCGCGGGCACAGCCGAGGGTCTCGGCGATCTCCGCCTCGCTCTGGCCCTCGTAGTAACGCAGGACCACGACGGCTCGTTGCCGCGGCGGCAGGGCTTCCACGTGCGGCCAGAGGCTCAGCCGGTCCGTGGGGTCCAGGTCCTCGGTCCCCCGCTCGGGCAGCGAGGTGACCAGCCGCTCCCGGGTGAAGCGCGCCGGGCGACGGCCGGACACGAAGGCGTTGACGAGCACCTGGCGGGCGTAGGCCTCCGGCGAGCGGGCCGCTGCGACCTTGCGCCACCCCACGTAGACCTTGACCAGCGCGGTCTGGAGGAGGTCCTCGGCGTCGGCCTGCTGCCCGGTGAGGAGGTAGGCGGTGCGGTAGAGCGCAGGCGAACGTGCCACCACGAACTCCTCGTAGGTGGTCTCCGCGGCACCCGCGCGCGACTCGTCACGCACGTCGGCGCCTCCCGTCTGTCGTGGACCCATGCCCTGGTGACGCTGCCCGGCGTCCCAGGGGTTCAGTCGTCGATCGACAAGGTCGCTGTGGCTCGCACGTTGCCACACCGTCCTACGCTGGACCCATGACCACCACCCTCGAGCCGCCCCTCGAGCCGGTGAGCGCCGACGAGGTCTACGTGCACCGACTCGAGCCGCGCCGTCGTGGCCCCGTGCGGCGGGTGCTGCTGGGGGCGCTCGACCTGTGGTGCGCCACCCAGGGCGGCCTGCTGGAGCTCACCCGCGCCGGGGACATCGTCGTACGACGACGCTCGGACGGGGTGGAGGAGCTGCGGGTCCCGCTCGTCCCCGGCGAGGACGCGGCGCTGGCGCTCGACCAGATCAGGGAGCAGCTGGAGACCCAGGCGCCTGACGAGTTTCGCTCGCGGTGGGGCATCGCCTGACGCCGCGAGCGCTCACCACACGTCGCCGTCGCGCCAGTCGCAGGTGATCGGGGCATCCAGGTCCAGCCCGGAGCCCGTCCGGTCCAGCACCAGGATCGTGCCGTCCTCCTCGGGCGTGGCCACGGTGCCCTCGGGCGTCATCACCGCGCTGGGCCCGCGCCAAGGCTGCCAGCCCCGGCCGGCATAGAGAACCTGCCCCGCCGCGGACGTCGACAGGGCGAGCAGGTCGTAGGCGGGCGCGAGGCCCTCGAGCGCGGTCATCACCGTCGATGCGTGTCCCACCCTGCGCCGGTTCGGCGCGGTGGCGACCGCCTCGACGTAGCCGCACCGCAGCGACCTCTCCTCCACCAGCAGCCGGCGCATCACCAGCGAGCCGTGGGCCAGCACATCGTCCCCGTCGACCACCAGCGCGTGCATCCCGCCGAGCCCGTGCGACCAGTCGTGGTCGGTGAAGTCGTCGAACGCCGCGTCCATCAGGGCCCGCACCGCCGCCAGCTCGTCGGCGGCGAGCTCGGCGGAGTGACACAGGATCAGCCGGCTCACCACTGGGTCACCATCGGGTCACCACTGGGTCACCATCGGGGAGGCCTCCGCGCCTGCCACGGCACCGCCGCCTCCACCTGCGCCGAGAGCGAGAGCAGCAGCTCCTCCTCGGCCGGGCGCGCGGCGAGCATCACGCCGACGGGTAGCCCGTCCGGGGTCCAGTGCAGCGGGAGCGAGACGGCCGGCATGCCGGTCACGTTCCACGCCGACGTCCAGGGCGTGAAGGCCTTCTGGGCCTCGAAGTCCGCGGCCGGGTCCGCGTCGTCGCGCAGGGCGCCCACCGGCAGCGGCGGTGCGGCGAGGGTCGGCGTCAGCACCGCGTCGTACGGCGCCAGCGCGACCAGCGCCTGCGCCGCGAAGCGCCGCATCGCCCCGATGGCCAGCCCGAAGTCGGGGCCGCTCACGGCCCGGCCGCGACCGGAGAGCCAGCGGGTGAGTGGCCGCAGCAGGTGCTCGCGCTCGGGCGGGACCACGGACAGCGCGGTCAGCACCGCCCAGCAGGTCTCGAAGACGGGCACCGATTCCGGCGGCAGCGGGACGGGCACGTCGACCACCTCGTGGCCCATCGCCTCCAGCGCTCGTGACGCCATCTCCCAGGCGGTCACGCACTCGGGGTCGACCACCACGTCGGCGATGACCGGCTCGACGAACCGGGCGATCCGCAACCGGCCGGGCTCGCGGTCGCAGGCCTCCAGGAAGGTCCCGGACGGCGACGGCGCCCAGGTCGGGTCGCCCGCGCGGCGACCTGCCAGCACGTCGAGCAGCGCGGCCGCGTCCCGGACCGTGCGGGCGATCGAGCCCGAGGTGGAGAGCCCGACCGGGTCGCCGTACGTCGGGAAGCCGGAGATGCGACCGCGGGTCGGCTTGAGCCCGACCAGGCCGCAGCACGAGGCCGGGATCCGGATCGACCCGCCGCCGTCCGAGCCCTGCGCGACCGGGACCAGCCCGGCGGCGACGGCCGCGGCCGCACCGCCCGACGAGCCGCCAGCCATGCGAGTGCGGTCCCACGGCGTGACGGCCGGTGGGAGGCCCTCGGGCTCCGTGTAGCAGGGCGAGCCGAGCTCGGGCGTGCTGGTCTTGCCGATGCTCACCATCCCGGCGGCCTCGATCGCGAGCGTCACCGCGTCGGAGACCTCGGGCACGAAGTCGGCGAAGGCCGGGGAGCCGAAGGAGGTCGGCACGCCGGCGGTGAGGTTGAGGTCCTTGATGGCGGTCGGTACGCCGTGCAGCGGGCCCGTGCCCGCCGGGAGCGACGCAGCCCGCTCGCGCGCCAGGTCGGGGATGAGCGTGACGAACGCACCGACGTCGTCGAGTCGGGCGGCTCGCTCGAGGTAGTGCTCGGTCAGCTCGCGAGACGTGATCTCCCCGGAGGCGACCAGCGCACCCTGCTCCAGGGCGGTCAGGTCGTGCAGCTCGGCCATGGGTCGAACCTAGCGACCGGGACCCACTCTGGGACGTTCCACCCCGCTGGCCCGCTCGTCACGCTTGACTGTGCCCGTGGCACACGAGCTCTCCCGCGACCGCGGGCAGCACGGCCGGCTCCTCCCGGGGCTGCACGACCTGCGCCACTACGACCGCGCCTGGCTGGGCGGCGACGTGCTCGGCGGCATCACCGTGGCGGCCTACCTGGTCCCCCAGGTGATGGCCTACGCCGCCGTGGCCGGACTCCCTCCGGTCACCGGGTTGTGGGCAGCGTTGGCGCCGCTGCTGGTCTATGCGCTGCTCGGCTCGTCGCGGCGGCTCTCGGTCGGGCCGGAGTCGACCACCGCCCTGATGAGTGCGGCCAGCGTGGGCGCGATCGCCGCTGGTGACCCCGCCACCTACGCCGGCGCCGCGGCCGCCCTGGCGGTGCTCGTCGGTGTCGTGTGCCTGGTCGGCCGGCTCGTGCGCCTGGGCTTCGTCGCCGACCTGCTGAGCAGGCCGGTGCTGATCGGCTACCTCGCCGGGGTCGCCGTCCTGATGGTCGTCGGCCAGCTCGACCGGCTGACCGGGATCGACGTCGAGGGCGGCGACCCGGTGAGCGAGGTGCGCTTCGTCCTCACCCACCTCGACGACGTCGCGCCTCCCACCCTGACGATGGCGCTGGTGGTCGCGGGCAGCCTGCTGGTCGCGCAACGTCTGCGTCCGCACTGGCCGCACCCGCTGATCGCGATGCTGCTGGCGGCAGGGGTCACCGCGCTCTTCTCGCTCGAGACCCATGGCATCTCGACCGTGGGCGCCATCCCGGCCGGGCTGCCGGTGCCGGGCCTCCCGTCGGTCGACCTCGACGTGCTGCTCCAGCTGGCCCTGCCCGCCGTCGGCATCGCCGTCGTGGGCTACACCGACAACGTCCTGACCGCACGCGCCTTCGCGGCGCGCCACCACGAGCACGTCGACGCCGACCAGGAGCTGCTCGCACTCGGTGCGGCCAACGTCGCGGTCGGACTGACCCAGGGCTTCCCGGTCAGCAGCAGCGGCAGCCGCACCGTCATCGGCGACTCGCTCGGGGTCAGGACCCAGCTTCACTCGCTGGTCGCCCTGGCCACGGTGCTGGTCGCGATGTTCGTCCTGCGACCCGTGCTGGAGGCCTTCCCCGACGCGGCCCTGGCCGGGGTGGTGACCTATGCCGCCATCCGGCTGGTCGACGGGGCGGAGATCCGGCGGATCGGGCGCTTCCGCCGCAGCGAGCTGGTGCTGGTGCTGGCCACCGTGGGCGGCGTGCTCCTGCTCGACATCCTGCCCGGCATCGCGCTGGCCGTGGGGCTCTCGATCCTCGACCTGCTGCGGCGCGTGGCGCGGGGCCACGACGGGATCCTGGGCTTCGTGCCGGGGCTCGCCGGGATGCACGACGTCGACGACCACCCGGACGCGACGACGGTGGCCGGGCTGGTGGTCTACCGCTACGACTCCCCGCTGTTCTTCGCCAACGCCGAGGACTTCCGGCACCGGGCGCTCGCTGCCGTCGAGGAGGCTGGGACCCTCGACCAGCCGGTCGAGTGGCTGCTGGTCAACATGGAGAGCAACGTCGAGGTCGACCTCACCGCGCTCGACTCGCTCGAGGACGTGCGGGGCGAGCTGGCCGCCCGCGGGGTCGTGCTCGCACTGGCCCGGGTCAAGCAGGACCTGCGGCTGGACCTCGACCGGGTCGGGCTGACCGAGGCGATCGGCGCCGATCACGTCTACCCGACGCTGCCGGTGGCCGTGGCGGCGTACGCACAGGAGTACGCCGCCCGGCACGGGTCACCACCCGTGGGCGCGCCCTAGGCTGACCGGCGCGTCAGGCAGCAGCAGGCTGGAAGGCCGCGAGCGACGCGACGACGGCCTGGAGGCGCTCGAGCACCTCGACGTCCTCGAGCACGTCGACCTCGAGGGCCGACTGGGAGTGGACGGCACCGTCGACGACGATCGCGCCGGCGATGCCCGCGGAGCGCGCGGTGTCGGCGTGCGCCCACTTGCCGCCGTACGGCGTGGGGGTGGCGCCGACGACGCCGAACGGCTTGGCGACCAGAGCACCGGCGCCGTAGGGGCGCGAGAGCCAGTCGATGGCGTTGTTGAGCACGGCCGGCATGGTGCCGTTGTACTCGGGCGTCACGGCGAGGACGGCGTCGGCGTTGCCGACGAGCTCGCGGAGGGTCGCGGCGGCTGCGGGGACGGCCTCGCCGTCGAGGTCCTCGTTGTAGAACGGGAGGGAGTCGAGCCCCTCCGCGATCTCGACGACGACACCCTCGGGCGCCTGGTCGCGCAGGGCCTCGGAGATGCGGCGGTTGAGGGAGTCGGCGCGGAGGCTGCCGACGAGGGCGACGATGCGGGTCTGAGTGGTCATAGGAGACTAAACGGACCGCAGTCCGGTTTCTATTCCCGGAGATCCGGACTTTCTCCGACCCCTACAGTTCGGCCATGAGCGAGCACCGGTCGCTGCCCCTCCTGGGCGGTCCCCCGCCCGAGCGGAGCGACGCCGCCCGCAACCGGGAGGCCCTGCTGCGCGCGGCCACCGACCTCGTCGACCACTGTGGGGTCGAGGCCGTCACGATGGACGCGGTCGCCGCGCGCGCCGGTGTCGGCAAGGGCACCGTCTACCGCCGCTTCGAGAGCCGCGAGGGGCTGATGGCCGCGCTGCTCAACCACTCCGAGACCGCGTGGCAGGCAGCCGTCCTCTCGGGTCCTGCGCCGCTCGGACCGGGAGCACCGGCGATGGAGCGGCTCCTCGCCTTCGGTCGCTCGCGCATCGAGACCAACCTCAAGCACGGCGACCTGATCAACGCGGCCGGTCACTCCGGGGCACGGGCCTATGCCGCGATGAGCTTCGCGGCCATGCACGTGCGCTACCTGCTCACCCAGCTCGGCGTCCGCGGCGACGTCCCGATCCTGGCGACGTCGCTGCTGGCGCCCCTGGAGATCGTCATCCTCCAGCAGCAGACCCACATCGAGCAGATCCCGGTCGACCGGATCGAGCGGGCCTGGGACGACCTCGTGCGGCGGGTCGTAGCCGCCGATGCCCAGCCAGGCGCGCCCGGTCGACCCTGACCTTCTCCACGCTAGGGAGAAGGGGCCACGTGGACCCCTCTCACAAGCGCCCGAAAGGCCCGCCCGGCGATCGAGATGAGCGCCCTCCTGGCCGTAAGTCAACCCGCCCACGAACGCACCCCACGGCGCCTCGATGACCGCGCGCCCCACCCGACCCTGACGACACCCTCTCCACGCTAGGGAGAAGGGGCCACGTGGACCCCTCTCACAAGCGCCCACGGGCCCGCCCCGGCAATCCGGACGAGCGCCGTCCTGGCCCGGCCTACTCCGCGTGGTGACGCCGCAGCCCGTAGGTAAGCCCGTCCACGAGCGCACCCCACGACGCCTCGATGACGTTGTGGCCCACGCCGACGGTGACCCACGACGACGCCCCGTCGCTGGTCTCGATGAGCACGCGGGTGATCGCGTCGGTGCCGTGACCCTGGTCGAGGATGCGCACCTTGTAGTCGATCAGCTCGAACTTCGCGACCTCCGGGAAGGCCTGCACGATCGCGGAGCGCAGCGCGGAGTCGAGGGCGTTGACCGGGCCGTTGCCCTCGCCGGTGACGACGTAGCGCACGTCGGCGGCCTTGAGCTTGACCGTCGCCTCGGAGACCGCCTCCTCCCCCGCCTGCGCGTGGGTGAGGGTCTCGGTGATCACGCGCCACGACTCGACCTCGAAGTAGGAGGGGCGCGCGCCCTCGACCTCCTCGACCAGCAGCAGCTCGAAGGAGGCGTCGGCCGCCCCGAAGGTGTAGCCGCGCTGCTCCATCTCCTTGACGCGACCGGTCACGCGGGCCACCAGGTCCCTGTCGTCGGAGAGGTCGAAGCCGAGCTCCTTGCCCTTGAGCTCGATCGACGCACGCCCGGCCATGTCGGAGATCAGCAGGCGCATGTCGTTGCCGACGCCGACCGGGTCCATGTGCTGGTAGAGGTTGGGGTCGATCTTGATCGCGCTGGCGTGCAGGCCGGCCTTGTGGGCGAAGGCCGACGTGCCGACGTAGGGCTGGCGCGAGGCCGGCGGGAAGTTGGTGACCTCGGCGACCGCGTGCGCGATGCGGGTCGAGTCACCGAGCAGGCCGGCCGGGAGGACCTGGCGGTCGAGCTTGAGCTGGAGGTTGGCGACGACCGTGACGAGGTCGGCGTTGCCGGTGCGCTCGCCGTAGCCGTTGATGCAGCCCTGCACGTGGGTCGCCCCCGCGTCGACGGCGGCCAGCGTGTTGGCCACGGCGCAGCCGGTGTCGTTGTGGCAGTGGATGCCGACGCGCACGCCGGTCGAGTCGATGACGTCGTGGACCACGTCGGAGACCCAGGGCGGCAGCATCCCGCCGTTGGTGTCGCAGAGCGCAATGACCTCGGCGCCGGCGCCGTACGCCGTGCGGAGGACCTCGAGGGCGTAGTCGCGGTTGGCGCGGTAGCCGTCGAAGAAGTGTTCGGCGTCGAGGAAGACCTGCTGGCCCTCGGCCTTGAGGTGGCTGACGGTGTCGCGGATCATCTCGAGGTTCTCCTCGAGGGTGGTGCGCAGCGCGAGCTCGACGTGGCGGTCGTGCGACTTGGCGACCAGGGTCACGACACCGGCGCCGCTGTCGCGCAGGGCGGCCACCTGCGGGTCGTCCGCGGCGCGCACGCCGGCCTTGCGGGTCGCGCCGAAGGCCGCGAGCTTCGCGTGGCGCAACTCGAGCTCCCGGGTCGCACGCCGGAAGAACTCGGTGTCCTTGGGGTTGGCGCCCGGCCACCCGCCCTCGATGTAGCCCACCCCGAGCCCGTCGAGCTGCCGCGCGATCGACAGCTTGTCGGCGACGGAGAGGTTGAGCCCCTCCTGCTGCGCGCCGTCGCGCAGGGTCGTGTCGTAGACGTGGAAGGCGCCGTGCAGGTCCATCGGGGATCTCTCGTTCTGGGGACGACTGGAAACATCGGGGCACAAAAAAACCTCTCGGAGTACGAGAGGTGGCGCATCGAGCGAGGCTCGATGCGCTAGCGAATGACGATGCTGCGGTGCTGCATGTCCCCATCGTGCCACGGCGACCGGCAGGTGGACAGCGGTCTCGCGATCCGGGCGGCAGTTGGGCCCGTGTCGGCGTACGGTCGGTGGGTGACGGTCCGGAGACGCTGGCGCTGGGCGAGGTACGTCGTGGGGCCGGCGCTGGCGGCGACCCTTGCCGGCGGCATACCAGCGACCGCTGCCGCTCCGACGACCGTCGACCCGGCCGCCTCACAGCGCGACGTCGACGTCTTCGTCGGCACGGGCGGTGACGCACCGTGGCACAGCGGCAACACGACCCCCGCGGCCGCCCGCCCGTTCGGCCTCCTCCAGCTCGGCCCCGACACGACGTCCTCTCGCGACGGCCACCCCTCGACGACCGCCTCGGGCTACGGGTGGGGAGACGACCGGGTCAGAGGCTTCTCGGCCACCCACCTCTCGGGGGCCGGGTGCCCGGTCCTGGGCGACGTGCCGTTCCTTCCGGTTGCAGGTCGGCTCCCCGCCGACCCGGCCAGCGCCACCGCCGGGCTCGACCATGCCGACGAGACGGCCGCCCCCGGTTCCTACCGCGCGAGGCTGGGCAACGGGATCCGGGTCTCGTTGGCAGCTGACGTTCGCTCCGGGCTCGCCGTCCTCGACTTCCCACGCGGCCGAACGGCGAGGCTTCTGGTCAAGGGGAGCGACAGCCTGACCGGGGCGCGCGACACCCGGATCACGTTCCCGAGTCGTCGCGAGATCTCGGTGTCCACCACCAGTGGCCGCTTCTGCGGGTCACCGGGGACGTATCGCGTGCACGTCGTGCTCCGGCTCGACCGTCCGATGGTCGCGCACGGCACCTGGGGCGGCGCCCGCCCCGGCGCCTGGGTGACCCTGGATCGTGCAGGTGGCACCAGCAAGGTGCAGGTCGGCGTCTCGTTCGTCGATCAGACTGGCGCCCGGGGCAACCTTGCGTCAGAGCGTCCCGGTTGGTCGTTCACCGCGCTTCGGGCACGGGCCGCGGCTGCCTGGGCCCGTGAGCTGGACAGGGTGAGCGTGAGCGGCGGAACAGCCGTGGAGCGGACACTTCTCGACACCGCGCTCTATCACGCGCTGCTGCACCCGAGCCTGGTCAGCGATGCCGATGGCCGCTATCCCGGCTTCGACGGCGAGGTCCACCGGCTGCCGACGAACGAGCGGCACTACAGCGCTCTCGCCGGGTGGGACGCCTACCGCACACACCTGCCGCTGCTCGCCTGGCTGCGCCCCGACATCGCCTCGGCGGTCGTCCGTTCGCTGGCTCGCATGGCCGCTCAGGGCGGTTGGCTGCCCCGATGGCCGCTCGTGGCGTCCTACACGGGGGTCATGAACGGCGACTCGGCTGCGCCTGTGATCGCGGCGGCCCATGCGTTCGGAGCACGAGACTTCGCACTCGGGCCACTGGTGACGCGCCTGGCTCGGCAGGGCGAGCAGACCGACGGCCTGCCGGGGCAGGGCTGGTTCAGGCCGAGACCCGGGCTCGCGGACTACCTCCGTCTGGGCTACGTCCCCAACACCACGGCGGAGCGTGGCTGGCCGCAACCCCATGGGGCGTCGACCACGCTGGAGTACGCGGTGGACGACTTCGCCGTCGCTCGCCTCGCGAGCGCGGCAGGACGTGACGACCTGGCGGCTCGCTTCGGTGAGCGCAGCCGGTCCTGGCGCAACCTCCTCGACGAGGGTCGCGCGTTGCTCCTGCCGCGCGACGGCGCCGGCGCGTTCCCGGGGCCCGACCTCGATCCCGGCGGCTGTTGTGACGGCTTCCAGGAGGGCAACCCGACGCAGTACACCTTCGGCGGCGTGCCGCAGGACGTGGCTGGACTCCTCGCCTCGCTCGGCACCCCTGCCGCGGTGCTGCAGCGTCTCGACGAGTTCCACGCATCGCTGTCGGCGGGGGCCGGTAGCCCCCACGCCTGGTTGGGCAACCAGCCCTCGTTCCTCACGCCCTGGACGTACCTGTGGCTCGGGCGGCCCACACGGACGGCAGAGGTCGTCGCCCGAGCACGACACGACCTCTGGTCGGTCGCACCCGGAGGTCTGCCCGGCAACGACGACCTCGGCTCCCTCTCGGCGTGGTACGTCTGGGCGTCGCTCGGTCTCTATCCCCTCACACCCGGCACCTCGGACGTCGGCCTCACCACACCGGCGTTCGACCGGGTGGAGGTGCACCCCTCCATCGGGGCCGCCACGGTGATCGAGCGCGTCGGGTCGGGGAGACACGTGGCCACGGTCCTCATCGACGGTGCGGAGCGGTCTGCGTCGTGGCTCCCGTTCGGCCCGGGGGCCCGACCAGCACTCCTCAGGGTGGTCACGACCGACGACCCCGCCCCGGAGTGGGGCACGGCTCCGGGCGACCGGCCGCCGTCGTACGACGGGCTCGTTCAGAGGTAGGGCGTCAGCGCCGCGAGCGAGTCGGTCGGCTTCCGGACCGCGATCCCGTCGCCGATCGCGCGGAGCACCCAGTGCTCGCCCGAGCGGACCAGCGTGGCCATGACCAGCCCGGTCTCGTCGACGCCGGCGGTGATCCGGAAGCGGGCGACCTCGACGTCGTCGGTGTCGAGAAGCCGCACGTAGGCGCGGTCGACCCAGGTCAGGCTGTGACCCTGGTAGCTGCTGACCAGCAGGACGATCGTGTCGACCTTCGAGTAGACCTTCGCCAGGTCGACGGTCACGGTCTCATCGTCACCCTCACCGCTGCCGGTCTTGTTGTCCCCGAGGTGGACCGTCGAGCCGTCGCGGGTGCGCAGGTTGTTGTAGAACGCCAGGTCGAAGAGCTGCTGCCCCATGAACTGCAGGGCCGAGGCGTCCAGGTCGACGTCGGGGGCGCCGGTGCCCATCATCCCCGCCGTCGGCACCTTGTCCCAGCCCAGGCCCAGCCGCAGGAGGGTGCGCGGGCGCCCGTCCTCGGTGGTCAGCGCCAGCTCCTGGCCCTTGCTCAGCTCGATCACGTGAGGTCCTCCCGCTCGATGGTGCTCCCGACGGTACAGAGGCGCTCAGCGCCCGGTGATGCCCGTGGTCGGCGGAGTGAAGCCCGCGAAGGGACGCTGGTCGTCCGGCGTCCAGCTGACGCCGCTGCCCGAGACCCGAAGCGCGAGCAGCGCACCGAGCGCGAGGACGGCCACGACCGCGACGAGCCACGGACCGACGTTGCGCGAGATCGGCACCACGACCCGCGAGACCGGGCCGCGCACGCGGGTGCCGCCGGGGCCCCACCACAGCGAGACCGCGAAGACCAGCCCGCTGACGAACAGCGTGGTCGGCACGCTGGCGGCCACCGCGTAGCAGACCAGGGCGCCGGCGACACCGAGCCCGGCGCTCCAGAGCAGCAGCATCAGGGTGCCGGGGATGGAGCGGACGAGGTCCCACGGGGCGCCGAGCAGGAACTGGGCGCCGTCGTACCACTTGCGGCCGCGGCGCAGCCGACGTCCACCGGCCGCACTGGCGGCCAACGAGCCGCTGCGCAGCAGCCAGACGGCCACGAAGATCACCGCGCAGGCGACCCACGGCGCGGCGGTGAGCGCGGCGCCGAGAGCCCCCGCTGCGCCGAGCAGCAGCGTGCCGCGACGCAGTCGTTCGACCAACGGCGTCGGCTGCGGTGCCGCGACCCGCTCGTCCCAGTCCTGCTCCCACTGCCCGACCGGCCCCACCGGGGACGGCGCGGGTGACGGGTGGACCAGAGCGACCGGAGTGACCGGTGGAGCTACGGGCGGCGCGGCCCGCGCGACCTCGGTGTAGGGCCGGGTCGGCGGGTCCTCGGGCAGCCGCTGGGTCGGCGGCTCTGCGAACCGGTCGGTCAGGGCATCGGCGGCGTGCGACCCCGCCAGGGCGAGCGGGATCGTGAAGATGTCCTCGGGGCCGGTGGGCACCGGCGGCACGACGGGGTGCGGCTGGGTGGTCTGTGGGCGCAGCCACGCCAGGATCGACGCGAGGTCGGGGCGCTGGGACGGCTCGGGGTCCAGCGCCGCCTCGATGAGCTGGCGCAGGTCGTGGGGCAGGCCCGAGAGGTCGTGCTCGCCACGACGCACGCGGTCCATCACGGCCATGCTCGGGCCGCGGCCGAAGGGCGGGCTCCCGGTGCCGGCGTAGGCGACGGTGGCCGCCCAGGAGTGGATGTCGGAGGCCGTGGTCGCGTCGTCGCCGTAGAGGATCTCGGGCGCGAGGTAGCCCGGCGTGCCGAGCAGCCAGCCGGTGTGGGTGAGCTTGGGGTCGTCGGCGACCCGGGCCAGGCCGAAGTCGATGAGGATCGGGGTGCGACCCTCCATCAGCACGTTGGAGGGCTTGACGTCGCGGTGCAGCACGCCGACCTCGTGGACCGACGCCAGCCCCTCGGCCAGGCAACCGGCGAACCACGTCAGGTTGCGCCCCTCGATCGGGCCCTCCTCGATGACGTGGTCGTGCAGCGAGAGCCCGGGCACGTAGCGCGTCGCCACGTAGGGCACCTCCGCCCACGGGTCCGCGTCGACGATCTCGGCGACCCACCGCGAGCGGATCCGTTGCAGCGAGCTGATCTCCCGGGCGAAGCGGGCGCGCCCCTCGTCGTCGCCGACGATGTGGGGACGTAGCACCTTGAGCGCCACCCGGTCGCCACCCTCGCGGCGGGCCAGGTGGACCACGCCCATCCCGCCCTCGCCGATCTTGGAGAGCAGCGTGTAGTCGCCCACCGTGCGCGGGCGTGAGGGAGCAGCACGCATCGCGTCTCCGGGCTGGGTCGTCACGCCACGAGATTACCTGCGCGGACGTCGCCCGCTCCGGCAGCCGGCCGGCCGTGTCGAGCAGGCGCGGACACGTGGCTCACCCGGACCAGCCAGCGGTGAGGCTCAGCAGATGCGGTGCATCCAGCCGAAGGTGTCCTCGGCCCTGCCGTACTGCACGTCGACCAGCGCCTGACGCACCTGCATGGTCAGGTCGGTCGACGCAGGAGCGGGTGCCTCGCCGCCGTCCCACTTCAGCGAGCCGACGGGCGTGATGACCGCCGCGGTGCCGCAGGCGAAGATCTCGGTGATCCGGCCGCTGGTCACTCCCTCGCGCCACTCGTCGATGGAGATCTTGCGCTCGACCACCTGGTGGCCGAGCTTGCCGGCCAGCTCGATGACGCTGGCGCGGGTGATGCCCTCCAGGATGGTGCCGGTCTGCGGGGTGACGATGGTGCCGTCGTCGAAGACGAAGTACATGTTCATCCCGCCGAGCTCCTCGACGTAGGTCCCCTCCTGGCCGTCGAGGAAGACGACCTGGTCGCAGCCCTGAGCGGTGGCCTGCTGCTGCGCGACCAGCGAGCTGGCGTAGTTGCCGCCGGTCTTGGCCGCGCCCATGCCGCCGCGACCGGCGCGCGTGTAGTCCTCGGTGAGCCACAGCGAGACCGGCTTGATGCCGCCCTTGAAGTAGGACCCGGCAGGGCTGGCGATCACCAGGAAGGTGACGTGCTGCGAGGGACGGACCCCGAGGAACTTCTCGCTCGCGATCATGAAGGGCCGCACGTAGAGGCTCTTCTCCCCCGCCGCGTCCGGCACCCAGCGCCGGTCGACCTCGACGAGCGCGTCGACGGCCTGCACGAACTCCTCGACGGGCAGCTCGGGCAGGGCGAGGCGCTGGCTCGAGCGCACCATGCGCGCGGCGTTCTCCTCGGGGCGGAAGGACCACACCGAGCCGTCCTCGTGCTGGTAGGCCTTCATCCCCTCGAAGGTCTCCTGCGCGTAGTGCAGGACGGCCGTCGCGGGGTCGAGGCTCAGCGGCCCGTAGGGCTCGATGCGGGCGTCGGCCCACCCGGTCTCCGGCGTCCACTCGACCAGGAACATGTGGTCGGTGAAGTGCAGGCCGAAACCGGGGTTGGCGAGGATCTCCGACAGCCGGTCGTCGCTGGTCAGGTCGCTGGAGAGGGTCGTGCTGATCTGCATGGGAGGCAACGTTAGTCGACCTTTCCGGAAATGGCGGACGCCGAGCACGCGGTGCGTGCCCGGCGTCCGACGAAGGGGTGGGGGCAGGCGTCAGCCGCCTACGCGGGCCGCGATCGCGTCGCCCACCTCGGACGTACGACGAGTGGTCCCGGCCTCGCGCTCGGCGAGGTCGGCGATGACCGCCGCCTCGACGACCGCGGCGGCACCCACGTGACCGAGGTGGTCGAGCAGCAGGCTGACCGACAGGATGGCTGCGGTGGGGTCGGCCTTCTGCTGACCGGCGATGTCGGGCGCCGAGCCGTGGACGGGCTCGAACATGCTCGGCGAGGTGCGGTCGGGGTTGACGTTGCCCGAGGCGGCCAACCCGATGCCACCGGTGATGGCGGCGGCGAGGTCGGTGATGATGTCGCCGAAGAGGTTGTCGGTGACGATCACGTCGAAACGGGACGGGTCGGTCGTCATGAAGATCATGGCCGCGTCGATGTGCATGTAGTCGACCGTGACCTCGGGGAACTCTCGGGCGACCTCCTGGGTCAGGCGCCACCACACGGCCCCGGCGTTGACGAGCACGTTGGTCTTGTGGACCAGCGTCAGCTTCCGGCGCGGTCGGCGCTGCGCCCGGGCGAAGGCGTCACGCACGACGCGCTCGACACCGAAAGCGGTGTTGACCGAGACCTCGGTGGCGATCTCGTGCGGCGTGCCGACGCGCAGGGCGCCACCGTTGCCCGTGTAGGGGCCCTCGGTGCCCTCGCGGACGACCACGAAGTCGATCTCCCCGGGGTTGGCCAGGGGCGACACAACGCCCGGGAAGATGCGCGACGGTCGCAGGTTGACGTAGTGGTCGAGCTCGAAGCGCAGGCGCAGCAGCAGCCCGCGCTCGAGGATGCCCGGCGGCAGGTTGGGGTCGTTGGGCTTGCCACCGACCGCCCCCAGCAGGATCGCGTCGTGCTCGCGGATCTCGGCGAGCACGGAGTCGGGCAGCACCTCACCGGTCGCGAGGTAGCGCTCGGCACCGAGGTCATAGCGGGTCGGCTCGAACTTCACGTCAGCCGGAGCCGCCACCTCGAGGACCTTGAGGGCCTCGGCGGTGACCTCCTGACCGATCCCGTCGCCCGGGATGACGGCGAGCTTGAGGGTGCCCTCCGAGAGGGGCGCGTGAGAGTCAGAGGTGGTCATGGACGGAGACGTTAGTTGTCGTCGGGGCGCTGGCCGCCGTTGTCTCGCAGGTCAAGCGACGCCTGGACGGCCTCGTGGCTGCGCGGGTTCTCGGGGTCGTGGCTGGCCGGGCCCCACTCGGGGTACATGTCGTACATGGCGGATCTCCTGGGGATCTCGTGATCGGAAGACGTGAAGGGAAGGTCGTCTTCGCCCCGCCGCAGGTGGGTGCGGGCTCACGGATCGCGTGAGAGGAGCAGACCGAAGCAGGATGCGGATCGCGCGGTGGCTGATCGGGATCCTGCGGCGGAGCGAGAGACTGAGCCCGAAACCGGGCAAGAGACCGAACGACGCCGCTCACCGCGACGAGGTGGCCTCTTGTGAGCAGTGGTTACTGCTGGGCCTCGCCGCGGCGTTCGATGAGTACGAATACGCTCCGCATGATGGCGTCAGCCTAGGGGCACCCGACACACCCCGGCCATGGGTTTCACGATGTGTCCGCATGTCGAGACGCGCGTCCCATGATGAAAGACTCGATCCATGAGCGCCCCGCCTGACCTCCCCGACGTGGTGCACCGCGCCTTCGCTGTCTCCCGCAAGGCCGGATACGTCTCCTTCTGCCGCAACGAGACCGGCCGTCTGCTGGCCACGCTGGCCGCCACCCGCGAAGGCACGATGGCCGAGTTCGGCACCGGCTGCGGGGTCGGCACTGCATGGCTGCGCTCGGGCGTGCGCGGGGAGGCCAAGATCATCAGCGCCGAGCTCAACGCCAAGCTGGCCACGGCGGCCGCCGAGATCTTCGTCGACGACCCCCAGGTCGAGGTGCTCGCAGCCGACTGGTCCACGCTCCTCGACAAGGGCCCGTTCTCGTTGCTCTTCCTCGACTCGGGTCAGCCCGGGGAGGTGGGGGTCGACGCCGTCGCCGACCTGGTCGAGCCGGGCGGCATCGTCGTGCTCGACGACTTCACCCCGTGCGAGGTGTGGCCCCCGATCACCAGCGGCCGCGTCGACACCCTGCGCGAGCAGTGGCTCACCGACGACCGCTTCACCACCGTCGAGGTCATGGTCGCCTCCGACGCCTCCACCCTCATCGCCACCCGCCGCTGACGCAGTCCGCGGCGTGGTGCAACATCGCGCCGACTCGGCCCCCGCGGTGCAACATCGCGCCGAGTCGGCGTCAGACCTCGCCGTCGGTCGCCCGTCGTACGACGATCCGGGTCCAGGCGCCGACGTAGATCCGGTCGTCGCCGGCGATCTCCTTCTTCTGCCCCGGAGGCACCGGGGTGCCGGGGAGCGGGCCGACCGAGCTGCCGACATAGGTGCCGTTGGAGGAGCCGAGGTCCTCGACCCACCAGCGCGTGCCGTCGGTGGTGAGCTGGGCGTGGCGACGGCTGATGCCGTTGTCGGAGGAGAGGTCGATGTCGGGGGTGATGTTGCGGCTGCGGGAGGCCCGCCCGACCAGGATCGAGGTGTGCTTCAGCGCCACCACGACCGGGAGACCGGGTGAGGGCAGCGGGTCGGTCGACTTCTGGTCGGTGTACCAGTCGGGGTCGATCCAGACCTCCGCCACCCACGCGTCGGCCAGCTTCGGCGCCGGGTTGGCATCCGCCGGTGCCGCAGGCTGCGCCACGGGCGCGGCCGGAGCAGGATCGGTCGAAGCAGCAGGAGCCGTGCCGCTCGGCGGGGTCAGCGGCCGCGGCACGGTGCCGGTGGTGAAGTCATAGCCGCACGCCTCGCAGAACAGGGCGTTGACCGGGTTGACCGTGGAGCAGTGCGGGCAGGTCGACGACGAGGTGGGTAGGGTCGCCGTCGCCTCACCCGGCACAGGAGGAGCGGCGGGTTCGGCCGACGTCGAGGAGGCGGCCGGTGCCACGCCCATGGCGATGCCGCAGACGTCGCAGTAGTCGGTGGCTGCGGTGTCGTGGCCCGCCGGACAGACGTTCACTTCTTGATCCGCGTGGTCTTGGTCGACGCGGTGTCGAGCGCCATCTCGTCGGCCTTCTCGACGGCCGCCTTCAGCCGGACGGTGCCTTCCCTCTCGTCGTCGATGTCGACGACCTTGCGCAGTTTGGAGGTCGCCTCGTCGTTGCCCGTCTCGGCCGCGAGCTGGACGGCGCGCCCGAGCTTGGTGGTCGCGGTCGCGGCGTCACCGGCGGCCTTGGCGGCCAGCCCCTCCTGGATCATCGAGGCCAGCTCGGTCTGCCCGGTGTAGTGGGCGACCTGCTGGTCGATGCGCGCGGTGAGCTCGGAGTTGTTGGACCAGGTCGCCTTGACCAGCGCCTGCGCCGCGACGTTGTCGCCCAGGGCGACCTGCACCCGCGCCGCCAGCTGCTCCTGGCCGATCGCCTTGGCCGCGACCCGGACCGCGACGTGGTAGTCGCGGGACTCGTCGGCCCACGCACCGGTGGGGTAGCCACCCGTGAGCGGGTTGACGACGACCCGGCGGTCGGTCAGGTCCTCGACGGTCGGAGAGACCTGGCGGACGAAGAGCACCTCGGCGCCCTGGGGAGCCCACACCCGCAGCTGCGCGTCGGAGACGCCGCGGGCCATCGAGCTGCGCATCATCTCCTCGAACTGCGCCTTCATCTGCGAGGGCTCCGGGATGATGTCGACGGTGCCGAGCAGCGCCTGCGAGATGCGGCGCACCTCCTCGACCTGCCAGTCGGTGCCGGCACCGCGGCAGTCGCACTGGAAGACGCCGGTGGCGCGCCGGATGGCGGCGTCGAGAGCCCCGGGCTGCTCGCGGTTCTCGCCGTCGGTGAGCAGGATGGCGTGCTTCTGGGTGACCCCGGGGACGGAGGCGAAGAGCGTGCCCGCGAGGTCGAGCCAGGTGCCGATCGCGGTGCCGCCGCTGCCGACGAAGCGACCGATGGCGACCCTCGCCTCCTCACGCGTGCGGGCGTCCATCTGCACGAGACCGGGACCCGAGGAGACCTGCGGGTAGGCGAGCATCGCGCGGTCGGAGCCCGCGATCACGGCGAACCAGGTGCCGTCGAGGATCTCCGCGAGCGCGGCCTGGGCGGCCTGCTTGGCGGCGGCCATCGTCTGCGGACCCATCGAGCCGGAGGTGTCCACGATGATGATC
The DNA here is from genome assembly GCF_031397825.1 of Nocardioides sp. Taxonomy (GTDB): domain Bacteria; phylum Actinomycetota; class Actinomycetes; order Propionibacteriales; family Nocardioidaceae; genus Nocardioides. Next base: position 12,933 of record NZ_JANNML010000070.1, on the reverse strand, counting down.
TCGCCGGCTGCTCCCCCGCCCGACTGACCGGCCGTCCCCGCACCCGCACAGGTCACGGTGACGATCGCGTTGACGTCCGTGCCCCCGTCGGGCAGGAACTCGTTCTGGTAGACGGCGGCGGTGAACTCAGCCATGGGTCTCCTCCTGGGGTGCGGGTACGACGGCAGGGTCGGCGGTCTCGACATGCTGCCCAGCAGCGGGCCCGTCCACGCGTGCGAGCGTGACGGTGATGTTGTCGATCCCGCCCTGGGCGTTGGCGAAGTCGGTGAGGGCGAGGGCGAGGGAGGCCGGGTCGGTCGCGCCGCTGATCCGGATCTGCGCCTGCAGCGCCTCGGGCTCCGAGGCGTAGTTCCACAAGCCGTCGGAGCAGACGAGCAGCCACCCTGGCCCGGGGAGCTGGAGCTGCCCCACGCGCGGGGCGAGGTCGCGGGCGTCGCGCCCGAGCCACTTGGTGATCGCGTGGGCCTGCGGCGAGGTCTCGGCCTGCGCGCGTGGGATGCCGGCGGCGATCATCTGCTGGGCCACCGAGTCGTCCTCGGAGAGCTGCACGCCGGGACCGCCGTCGGGTAGCCAGTAGGCACGCGAGTCGCCGACGTTGGCGTAGGACACCAGGCCGTGCTCGAGGACGGCCACGACGAACGTCGCCGAGGCCGGGTTGGGCGAGTCGGGGGCGGTGGCGGCGATGACCGCGGCGTTGGCGACACCGACGGTGTCGGCGAAGACCTTGGTGACCGCGGCCAGCCGACCGTCGGGCGTGCCCATCCCCTGCGGGAGTGGGCTGCGCAGGTGGTCACGGGCGGCCCGGGCACCGGCCAGCGACGCCACGTCGGAGTCGAGCGAGCTGGACACGCCGTCGAGGACGACGAGCACGGCCCGCTCCCCCGCCGTGGCCGATGCCGAGAGCGCCATCGCGTCCTCGTTGCGGGTGTGCCGGATGCCGCGGTCGCAGACCCCGGCCACCCAGGCGGCGGGCTGCTCCCGGAAGTGGTCCCGCTCGGTGGGCGCCTTGGTCCCGCACTGCTCGCAGTAGCCCTCGACCCCCACCACTCCACCGCAGCTGCGGCACGGCACCCGCTCCGGCACGGCGACAGCGGCGGGCGACGCAGGCACCGGGCGGGTGACCGCACTGATCGGCGCGAGCTCGTCGATCGGGCTCGGGCCGTCGGGGGCAGCGCCCTGGAGCGACACCGGGCGGGCGCTGGGGTCGACCGGCGCCGGCGCGCCGAGGGCGGCGCCGCAGTTCTCGCAGAACAGCGTGCCGGCCGGCATGGCGGCCGCGCAGGACGGGCAGGTCTGCCCGCCGGGCACCGGAGCGGCAGCGGGGGTCGGGGTCGGGGTCATGTCAGCGTCCACATCCGTACGGCGTTGGCCTGGTTGACGAGCTCGACGCGGGCCTTGACGTCGGTCGCGTCGCGCGCCAGCGCCCGGTAGGACCGCTCGAGCCCGTCGCGCAGCCCGGCCTCGGTGGCCGGGTGGGTGCCCACCTTCGCATCCGGGCGTGGGCTGCCGGCCAGCACCACGTCGAGCGCCTGGGTGAGGATCTTGACGGTGTAGGTCTCGCGCGTGCGTGGATCCATGGGCACCGAGCCGATGCTGCCCATCGCCTGGTCGAGCAGGGCGAGGTCGCCCGAGCCGCCGCTGAGCAGCACGTCGGCGCGGAGCTGACGGCTCTCGGGGAAGCCGCGGCTGGTCGAGGGCACCTGGTCGAGGGCCGCGATCGCGCCGGTCATGTCGTGGCGGCGGGCGCGCACCCGGGCCATGCCGAACGCCGCGGGAGCGACGTAGTTGGCGTCGGTCGCGGCGCACGTGGCGTAGAGCCCCTCGGCGACGTCGCCCTGCTGGCCGCGCTCGCAGGCGACCGCCAGCGCGAGCTTGGGGGCGAGCTCGCCGGGCACCTGCTGGTAGACCGCGTTGAACGACGACGTGGCGGTGTCCCAGTCCTCGAGCTGCAGCGCCGCGAGGCCGTCGACCCACAGCGCCCGCCACTCCCACGGGTCCTGGGCGAGCAGGTCGGCGGCGTAGCCACGGGCCTGGGCCGGCTGCTCCAGCTCGAGGGACGCCTTCGCCCGGGCAAGCCACACCTCGGCGCTGCTCTCGGGGGCGTCCTGGAGGTCCTCCAGCCGCTGGGCCGGGTCGTCGGAGCCGATCGTCGCCAGCCAGGCGTGCTGGTCGTCGGTCGTGTCCTCGCGCAGCGCCGGCAGCTGCGCCCAGGACAGGGCGGACGTCGAGGACGACGGCGGCTCGAAGAGCAGCGAGGCGGCCGAGGTGAGCGCGGTGCCCTGGGTGCGCGACGCGACGACCTCGCGCAGCACGCCGAGCAGCTGCGTGCGCAGCTCGTCGGCCGAGGCGAAGCGGTCGGCCGGGTCGGCCGCGCAGCACTTGGCGACCAGCCAGTAGAACGAGTCGTAGCGGGCGAAGAGCGGGGTGGTCGCCGGCGGAGGCAGGGTATGGAGGTAGGTCCCCTGGTAGCCGCGGAACTCCATGCACAGCACCACGAGCGTGCGACCGATCGTGTAGATGTCGGAGGCCACGCTCGGCCCGACCTCTGCGACCTCGGGCGCCTGGTAGCCGACGGTGCCGTAGATCGCCGACTCCTCGTCGTCGATGCGACGCACGCCGCCGAGGTCGATCAGCTTCACTGCGTCGCCGACCTGGATCAGGTTGTCGGGCTTGAAGTCGCAGTAGACCAGCCCGAGGTCGTGGAGGTACTGGAAGGCGGGCAGCACCTCGAGGATGAAAGCGAGTGCCTGGTCGACCGGCAGCGCGTCGTAGACCCCGTTGTTGGCGGTCATGCGCGCCTTGAGGATCTGCTTGAGCGACTTGCCGCCGACGTACTCCATGACGATGTAGCCGGCACCCTCGTGGGTGACGAAGTTGTAGATCTCGACGATCAGCGGGTGCTCGACCTGGGCGAGGAACTGCTGCTCGGCGATCGCCGCGGCGAGCGCGTCGGGGTCGCCGGAGTTGAGCAGGCCCTTCAGCACCACCCAGCGGTCGGAGACGTTGCGGTCCTTGGCGAGGTAGATCCAGCCGAGGCCACCGTGGGCGATGGCACCGACCATCTCGTACTGACCGCCGACGAGGTCGCCGGGCTGGAGCTTGGGCGAGAAGGAGAACTCCTGGCCGCACTGGGGGCAGAAGCCCTCGGTGCGTCCGGGTTGGCCGTCGCGCGAGCGGCCGATCTTGGTGCCGCACTTGGAGCAGCTGCGCTTGTCCTCGGGCACCTGAGGGTCCGGGTTGATCGCCTTGCTGGCGTCGACCGGCGGTGCCGGGGGTACGACGGTCAGGCCGGCCCCGAGGCGGGCGGCACGCATGCGCTGGGAGCCGGCGCGGGTGCGCCGCGTGGACGACGTGCCGCGGGCACGGGCGGACCCGATCGCGGCCGACTGCACCTTGCTGGCCGACGTCGCGACCGACACCTCACCACCCGACAGCGGCTGGCTCTCCCCCGCCGCCGCCGCGACGGAGGCCGAGGCGCCGGGCGCGCCGGCCATGCCGCAGGTGTCGCAGTAGCCGTCGGTGATGGTGCCGCTGCATCCGGGCTGGGTGCACCGAGCGCCGTCGCTCGCCGCGACCGCGACCGGGGCGATCCCCGGCGACGGCAAGGAGGAGGCGGGGGCGGCCGAGGCTGCGGCCGCACCCGGTGCGGCGACCATGCCGCACACGTCGCAGTAGCCGTCGGCGATCGTGCCCGTGCAACCGGGTTGGGTGCAGGTGGGGGCGCTCATGCGGTCTCCCTCGATCTCGCGGCGGCGTCGCCGAGCTGGGTGAGCCAGGTCTGGTAGGTCGTGACGAGCTGACGGCACACCGCCATCGGAGCCGGCTCGCGAGCGAGCACGTCGCGGGCCCGCTGCTCGCTGTCGCGCAGGTCGGGCCGGTCGACGAGCCCCAGCGCGGTCGCCTTGGCGACGTAGGCGTCGAGGAGCTCGAGCAGGTCGGTGCGCTCGGCCAGCGCGGCGGCGTACTTCTCCTGCGCGAGCGACATGGCCTGGCCGACACGGTCGAGGCGGTCGAGGTAGGGACCGATCGCCTCGGGGGTGTTGGGGATCGGTCCGAGCATGTCGACGTCGGGGACGGCGTAGCGCGGGGCCGGGTCGACGGTGCGCACGCAGGTGTCGGCGAGGTGGGTGAGCGCGGCCTCGCGGGCCTCGAGGTCGGCGCGCAGCTCGCGGGCCTTCTGCACCTGGTCGCGGGCGTCGCGGCGGCGGGCGTTGCCCACGATCAGGTCGCGCTCGAAGCGGGTGGCGTCGATCTCGATCGGTCCGAGCAGGCCTCCGACGTCGGCTCCGCGCGAGGCCTTGTCGGCGATCTCCTCGAGCCGGGCCATCAGGCTCGCGAGCTCGTCGACGGCCGCGTCGCGCTGGGCGGCCGGCTCGAGGCCGACCTGGTCGCGCAGCCGCTCGACCTGCGCGCGCAGCTGCTTGATCCGGGCCGCCGAGGCGTCCGCACCGGGCACCAGCGAGAGGCGGGTGCGCAGCTGTCCCGCAAGCGCGTCGGAGAGCCGGCACGCCTCGGGCAGCGACACCACGAGGTCGCCGGGCAGTGTGGTGGCACCGTCGAGGCGTCCCCAGATGAGCGTGGCGATCTTGGCCCGCTCGGCCTCGAGCACGCGGCCGCCGTCCCAGGTCGCGAAGACCAGCTGGTAGCGGTCGGACACGGCCTTCCACAGCGCCAGCGACAGGGCCATGTCGGCCGCCACGTCGGCGCCGCGGTTGGCGGCCAGCGCGGCGGAGTCGAGGTCGTCGAGCTCCGTACGCCGTCCGCGCACCCAGGCCTCGAGGTCGCCGAGGTAGTGCTGGAGCAGCGCCGGCTCGACGGCCTGGCCGATCCGACCAGGAGCGACGGGCGCGGTGAGGGTCGTCGGGACGCTCACGGGGTGCGTCCGTAGATCGGCTGGGGCTGCCCGGCGCCCTGGCCCAGCGTCGGCTGGAGCCACCGGACATAGCTCGCCCGCCAGCTTCCGTCGGTGCGCATCCGCTCGAGGATGCCGTTGACGAAGCGCACCAGGTCGACGTCGTCGGCGTTGATGCCGATGCCGTAGGGCTCGTCGGTGAAGGTCTCCTGCTCGGGCACGACGGCGTAGGGGTCCTGGGCCGCGAGACCGGCGAGCACGGTGTCGTCGCCGGTGATGGCGTCGACGTCGCCCTGCTGGAACTTCACCAGGCAGCCCGTGTGGCTGCCCGCCGGCACGACGACCGCCCCGGGGGCGAGGCGCTCGATGTTGTCGAGGCTCGACGTGCCGGACGGTGCGCAGACCCGCACGCCGTCGAGCTCGTCGACGGAGTCGACGCCCTCGTCGGCCAGGTCCTGGCGGACCATGAGCTTCTGGCCGGAGCGGTAGTACTCGGCCGAGAACGCGATGTCCTCCCAGCGTGAGCAGTTGATCGTCATGTTGCGCACGACGATGTCGACGTCCTGCGCCTGGAGCAGCGGGATCCGGTCGCCGGCGGTGATGACGCGCAGCTGGATGAACCTCGGGTCGTCGCTGCCGAAGATCGCGCGAGCGACCTGCTGGACGAAGTCGATGTCGAAGCCCTCGATCTGCCCGTTGAACGGGTTGCGCGAGGCCATCAGGTAGGTGTCGGCCGAGACGCCCGCGATGAGGCGGCCGCGCTCGCGGATGGCGGCCATCGTGGAGCCGGCCGGGAGCTCGCTGGGTCCGGGCAGTGCGCCGGTCGGGGCGTAGGAGGCGGTGGCCTCGCCACACTCCGGCGGCGTGGTCGGCTGGGTGATGGGCGTGCCCTCCGCGGCCGGGGGCTCGGGCACGCGGGTGGCGTCGTAGCCCCCGCAGCCAGCCAGCAGACCGGAGAGGAGCAGCAGCCCGGTGAGGATCGGGGCCCGGGTGGATCGGCGCGCGCTCATGCGTACTCCCTGCGTCGCTGGGCGATGCCCCACGTCGCGGCTCCCGCGGCCGCGAGCCCGACCAGCAGGCTCACGGAGACGAGCATCAGCGCCGTGAAGGCACCGGAGCGCAGGCTGTCGGTCGTGCGGAAGGCGGCGTCGTCGATGACCTGCTGCGACGCGCTGTCGAAGGCGTCGAGCGCCTGCGACGATCCGCCGGCCTCCGTCGTCGTGGCCTCCGCCACGGCGTCGTCCCAGCTGCCGGCCCCGTCGAGGGAGACGACCTCCTCGTGGCGGGCGACGTAGGCCTCCCACAACGGCAGCGTCTCCGGCGATGCCGCCCCGTCGACCTGGTCGGCGGCGGTCGTCCAGGCCGACTCGTAGGCGTCACCCGACCCGCGGGCGATCAGGCGCAGGCTCTCGTTGGCCTTGGCGTCGTTGGCCGCCGTGCGGGCCGACGCCTCGTCGAGCGCGAGGGCGAAGTCGCCCGCGCGCAGGTCGTCGTTGCTGCCCGAGCGTTGGGCGCTCACGAACGTGCCGAGGAGCGTGACGACCAGGATCATCAGCGCGGCGGCGGCCAGGCCCCGGTTGATGGCTCTGCGGAAGCGGCGCGCCAGCTGGCGGTTGACCCACCACAGCAGCAGGATCGCCACGGCACCGGTGAGGAGGAGCGGCAGCGTGTTCTGCCCGTCGAGCTCGGTGTCGGCCCGCTCGGTGTTGGCGCGCACCAGCGACTGGAGGATCCGCACCGCGTCGGTGCGCAGACCGGCGCTGGCGCCCTTGAGGTATTCAGCACCGACGGGGAAGCCCTGCCGGTTGTTGTCACGGGCCTGCGCGTTGGTCGTGGCGTACGCCGCCACCTCGGTGTTGAGGGCCGCCAGCGCCTCGCGGTCGGCCGGCTGTGCCTCCGCGGCGTCGGTGATCTGGCGCAGCACCTGGTCGAGCGCGGCGTCGTACTCCGCCCGCTGGTCGGCCGGCTCGAGGCCGCCGATGAGGAAGGCGTTGGTGGCGAGCGCGTCGGCGCGGAACAGCGAGGACTGGATCTGCTGGACCCGCACCAGCTGCTCGGTGTTGTCGGCGGCGCGACCGGTGGCCTGCCAGGCGAGCAGCTGGAACAGCGCCGCGAGCACCCCGAAGGCCACGCACGTGGCGACGGCGATCGCCTGCCAGCGGTTGAGCAGCCGGGGCACGTCCTCGGTCGTGGGGGTCGGGCGACCGGCGAGGCCGGCGCTCGCCTGGGCGCGCGTGGCCGGGGTCGCGACACCGGGGGGTGCCGGGATCGGGGCCGCCCGGGGCACGGGGGCCGGGCTCGGGGCCTGGGCCTGGCTCATGTGGGCTCCTCCTCGACGGGCGTGGTCTCGACGGGCGTGGTCTCGACGGTGGGCTCAGCGGCCTCGACCGGTGCGACGTCGGTCGCCTCCGGTGCGGGGTCCCAGTCGACGGGCTCGCTCGGGCCGTCGGCGACGACCGGGTCGAGGTCGTCGGCCTCGAGCGTGCGCAGCTGCTCGAGGGTCGGGGCGTCGATGTCGCGCAGCCGCCAGGCGTGGCGGCCGATGGCGGCCTCGAGGACGTTGCGGACATACCGCGCGTTGCCGAACTGCGGGCCGCGCTGGACGGCACCGAGCAGCTCGCGCAGCCGGTCGAGGACCGGTTCGCCGGCGTCGTACTCGGCACCGGCGGCCATGACGCCGAAGATCTTCACGAGCTCGTCGTCGGTGTAGTCGGCGAAGTCGATCTGGGTGCGGAAGCGGCTCTCGAGCCCGGGGTTCTGCGCGATGAAGACCTCCATCGGCACGGGGTAGCCCGCGACGATCACGACCAGGTCGTCGCGCTTGTCCTCCATCTCCTTGACCAGCGTGTCGACGGCCTCCTGGCCGTACTGGTCCCCGGCGAGCGAGTAGGCCTCGTCGATGAAGAGCACGCCGCCCTCGGCGGACTTCACGACCTCGGCGGTCTTCATCGCGGTCTGGCCGAGGAAGCCGGCGACCAGCTCGGAGCGGTCGACCTCGACGAGCTGACCCCTCGAGAGCAGGCCCAGCGCGCGGTAGATGCCGGCGACGAGCCGGGCCACCGTGGTCTTGCCGGTGCCGGGGTTGCCGTTGAAGATCATGTGCCGTGTGATGGTGGGCGAGGTGAGGCCGGCGTCCTTGCGCAGCCCCTCGACGCGCAGGATGGCTGCCTGGCGGTGGATCTCGGCCTTGACGTCGGTCAGGCCGACGAGGGTGTCGAGCTCGGCGAGGAGCTCCTCGACACTCTTGGGCTCCGGCTCGGTGGGCTCGGCAGGCTCGGCAGGCTCCTCGGGCTCTGCCGGCTCGGCGGGAGGCGGCTGCGTGGCGACGGGGTCGCTGTCGGGCGTCCCGGGCACCACCAGCGGGGGGCGGACGTCGTCCTGCTGGAGGTCGAGGTTGAGCAGCTTGTCCTGGACGTTCTCCAGCTGGTCCATCATCTGCGCGAGGAAGTGGTCACCGGCGCGCGCCTGCTCGTGCGGCTGCGTGAGGTCGAGACCGGCGCCGTCGGTCGTGGTCGGCACCGGGGTGGGCGCGGCCTCGCCGAGCTGGGCGGCCGCAGCCGTTGCGGCGTTGCCGACGGTGCGCGGGTTCTCCTCGCCCAGCGAGGCAGCAGCCAGGGCGACGTCCGCCAGCGCCTTCGCGTACGACGGAGCGTGAGGTGAGCGACCGAGCGCGAGGCCGTTCATGGCCGGGGTGGGAGCCGAGCGGTAGCGCCGCCCCCGCGACGCCGCGTCCATGAAGTCCTCCGACGAGCGGGCGCGCCCGGTCTGCTCGCACCAGTCGACGAAGGCGCCCCGAGCAGGCTCGGCGATGGTCGCGGCCAGGCACTCCCCCTCGCGGCGGGCCGTCGCGGCGTCGACGCCGGCGCTGGCGGCGACCGCGGCCAGCGCGTCGAGGGCGGAGGAGAGGCTGAGGGCGTCAGTCATGCGGGGATCCCAGGGTGAGGTCGGTGCCACCCGAGTGGCCGAACTTGCTCTCGAGGAACATGCCATGCGCCAGCAGCGCCTGGGCGTCGGCGCGGTTGGCGGCGTCGAAGATCTGGTCCATGGTGGCGCCGAGGAGCTCGAGCTGGTCGATGAGCACCATCAACGAGGTCTTGTAGCCGTCGATCGGGCGGGTGTCGGCCCACTCGCGCGGCAGCCGGAGGTAGCCGCCCACCGCCTCGGGCAGGTAGTCGGTCGCCGTCGCGACGACCGAGTAGCTCTCCATGCTGCCCAGGCCGAGGTGCCGCAGGCGCGGCAGCGTGTCGTTGATGGTGCGAGCGATCCGGATGACGCGCGAGGTGACCACCGGCGGGGCGTTGCCCTCGCTGAGCATCGCGTTGACCCGGTTGAGCGAGGCGAGGATGTCCTGCTCGGTCGGCGCGGCGGGCACCGACGACACCGGCTCGTCGCTCCTGCGTCGTCGTTGGAGCCATGACTTGAGACTCACGCTGTCCTCGGGCCTCGGGGGTGGGGGTTGCTCAGAGCGTCGGGACGGAGGAGAGGTCGAGGGTGCCGGTGGCGTTGCGGGCGTCGTGGGCCTGGACCCGCTCGAGGTAGGAGCGCGATTTCACGACCTCGGTCTCGAGCACGCCGATCGTCGCCGACATGGTGTCGAGCGCCTTGAGCTTGAACTCGTCGATGGAGTCCATCGTGGCGTAGATGTTGGCGAAGGCCGCCTGCAGCTGCTCCATGCCGATCGTCGAGGATGCGGCCTGCTCCTGGATCGCCGCGCTGTTCTCCTTCAGCATCTCCGAGGTCCGCTGGATCATGGTGGACGTCGTGGTGTTGAGCGCCGTGATCTGGTCGAGCACCAGCTTCTGGTTGCCCAGCGCCTGGGCCACGATGACCGCCGTGCGCAGCGCGGAGATCGTCGTCGTCGAGGCGCGGTCGACGCCCTTGATGAGCTCGATGTTGTTCTTGATGATGATGTCGATCGCGAGATAGCTCTGGATCGACACCGCCAGCTGGGTGAGCAGGTCCTGGTGCTTCTGGCGCACGTAGAACAGCACGTCCTGGCTGAGCGCCTTGGCGGCCTCGGGGTCGGAGAGCTCGAGCTCGGCGATCTTGGCCGACAGCTTGGCGTCGAGGCGCTCGGCGACGTAGACGTACTGGTTGAGCCGGCCCATGACCGCCCAGAGGTTGGTCTTCTCCAGGTTGAGCGCGACGTTGTCCTTGGTCAGCTCGTCCTGGCCGTTGCGCAGGGCGTGCAGGATCCCGTTGAGCTGGCTCTGGCTGGACTGGTACTTGCGGAAGTAGTCCTCGACCTTGTCGCCGAAGGGCAGCCAGTCCATGAACTTGCGGGCGCCCTTGGCCTCGCTGGGGTCGAGGTCCTCGACGGTGCGGCGCAGCTCGAGCAGCGTCTTGCCGACCTCGGAGCCCTGCGAGAGGCCGCCCTCCTTCAGGGCACGGACCGGCTGGTTGAGCATCCGGTTGGACGTCTCGGCCGCCTTGCGGATGTCGGCGTCGCCCATCGTGCGCACGCTCTCGGCCTGCGCGGCGAACTCCGGGCTGCGGCTCGCGGCGCTGGTCAGGGCGGTCATGAACGTGTCGACCTTGGTGTCGAGCTCGGGGATCGCCTCGGCGGAGACCTGGGGCGCCATCTTGGGTGCCTGGGTCTCGATCACCAGGGCGGGCGGTGCGGGGGCGGTGAGGGTGAGCACCGCGTCGGGCGGCGCCAGGGGCGCGGGCGCCGCGGCAGCAGCGTCGTTCTCGGGACCGGGTGAAGTCGTCATGCTGCCTCCGCGTGCTCGGACTGGACTGGCCGACTGGACCGTCGGCGGCAGTCTGTCACGGCGGAGAAGGAGACGTCTCCAGCGCGCCCTATCGCCTCAGGTCGACGACGAAGATCGGCAGCAGGACCTGCGTGATCGGACCGATGGCGAGCGCGAAGACGACCGTCCCGATGCCCAGCACCCCGCCCAGGAGCAGGCCGATCAGCACCACGCCGACCTCGAGCAGCGTGCGCACCAACCGGATCGAGAGTCCCGTGCGCCGCGCCAGGCCGGTCATCAGACCGTCGCGCGGGCCACGGCCGAGCTGGGCGCCGATGTAGAGCGCCGTGGCCAGCCCGCAGGTCAGCACGCCCGCCACCATCAGCGCGATCCGCAACGCCATCGCGTCGGGACGGTCGAGGACCAGCAGGGTCGCGTCGGCAGCGAGGCCCACGACGACCGCGTTGGAGATCGTCGCGAGACCCGGCATCTCCTTGAGCGGGATCCAGAGCACCAGCACGACGAAGCTCATCAGGACGACGGCCTGGCCGAGGGTGATGGGCACGTGCCGGATCAGTCCGGAGTGCAGCACGTCCCAGGGCGCGAGGCCGAGGTCGGCCTGCACCATCATCGCCAGCGAGGCGCCGTAGACCACCAGGCCGACGTAGAGCAGCGGCAGCCGCACGGCCAGCCGGCCGGCGCGCAGCTGGGCGATCGGCCCCAGCTCGGCGAGCGGCACCGTGGCGGCAGGTGTCTGGCTGAGTGTCATGAGTCCAGCCTGCGCCAGATTGGCCCTTGATCAAATAGCCAATCGTGAGACAGTGGACTGCATGAGCACGTCCACCATCTCCGCCGCGCGCACGGCCACCCTGGTCGGCCACTTCGACCGCTCCCCGGCCTACGCCGGCCTCGCCGACGCGCTGCGGCTGCTCATCGGCGACGGTCGCATCGGGCTGGGCACTCGGCTGCCGAGCGAGCGCGAGCTGACCGAGGCACTCGGCGTCTCGCGCACCACGGTCACCCGCGCCTACGCCGCGCTGCGTGAGAGCGGCTACGCCGAGGCCCGTCAGGGCTCCGGCACCTTCACCCGCGTGCCTGGTGGCCGGGCCCGCGCCCACGACCGGTCCCTGCTGCCCAGCTCGGGCGACCGCGAGGCCATCGACCTCAACTGCGCCGCGGCCTCCGCGCCGCCGGGAGTCGCCCAGGCCTACGCCGAGGCGGCCGCCGAGCTGCCGGCGTACCTCGGCGGTCACGGCTACTTCCCCGCCGGGCTCCCCGAGCTGCAGGCCGCCATCGCGGCGACGTACGACGCCCGCGGGCTGCCGACCGCGCCCGAGCAGGTCATGGTGACGCCCGGTGCGCTCTCGGCGGCCGCGATCGTCGCCCGGGCCTTCACCGGGGTCGGCGACCGCGTGCTCGTCGAGTCGCCCGTCTATCCCAACGCCACCTTGTCGATCCGGCAGAGCGGGGCGCGACTCGCCGGCGTGCCCGTCGACCCCGACGGCTGGGACCTCGGGGCGGTCGCGACCGCGCTGCGCGAGACCGCGCCGCGACTGGCCTACCTGATCCCGGACTTCCAGAACCCCACCGGACACCTGATGAGCGAGGCGCAGCGCGAGGAGTACGCATCGCTGCTGCGGCGCGCGCACACGGTCGCGGTCGTGGACGAGGCGCACCAGGCGCTGGCGCTGGACGGCCAGCCGATGCCGCGTCCCTTCGCCGCCTTCGCGCCCGACACGATCACCATCGGCAGCGCCAGCAAGACCTTCTGGGGCGGTCTGCGGCTCGGCTGGATCCGCTCGCCCGAGGGGCAGATGGAGCGGCTCACCGGCGCCCGCGTGGGCCTCGACCTCGGCGCGCCGGTGATGGAGCAGCTCGTCCTCGCCCGGCTGCTGGCCCGGGGCGAGGAGGTGGTCGACGCGCAGCGCGACCGGCTTCGCCCCCAGCGTGACCGCCTCGCCGCGGCGGTCGCCGAGCACCTCCCCGACTGGCGCTTCCGGCTCCCCGGCGGCGGGCTCGCCCTGTGGTGCCAGCTGCCCGGGCCGCTCGGGACCGCGCTCGCCGACGAGGCCGAGCGCCGCGGCGTCATCATCGCGCCGGGCCCGGTCTTCGCAGCCGAGGGCGGGCTCGACCAGTTCGTGCGGATCCCCTGGACCCGCTCAGGCGACGAGCTCGAGGAGGCCGTGCGCCGGATCGCGACCGCGTGGTCCGTCGTACGCGACCGGCCGCAGGGTTCTCGTCGCGGCTCGGCCCGGGTGATGGTGGCCTGACCCGACAGGGAAAGTGCGGGACGTTTTCGCTTTTGGACGGCCCTTTTTTCGATTGCGTCATGGCGAATTCACGAATTCAGCCGGTCAAAAGGAATTTCGATTCGTTCGCCAATCGAGC
>NZ_JANNML010000072.1:0-5930 GCF_031397825.1 Nocardioides sp. | reverse complement strand
CTCGACGCCCAGTGGGACAAGGGCACCAACCTCCACCACGCCCTGCTGCTGGCCAACCGCCACTTCCGCAAGCACCCCAACGCCCAGCCGGTGCTCCTGATCGTCACCGACGGCGAGCCGACCTCCCACCTCGAGCCGGACGGCCAGGTCTACTTCTCCTACCCGCCGCACCCGCTCACCGTCGCCTACGCCGTGCGCGAGCTCGACGCCTCGATGCGTCTCGGCGCCCACACGACCTTCTTCCGTCTCGGTGAGGACCCCGGCCTGGCCCGCTTCATCGAGTCGATGGCCAAGCGGGTCGACGGCAACGTCGTGGCGCCCGAGCTCGACGACCTCGGCGCGGCCGTCGTCGGCTCCTACCTCGGCTCCCGCGGTGGTCAGAGCCCGATGGGCGACCTGCGCAACGCCTACGGCGACTGGTTCGGCGGACGTGGGTTCTGGGTCGGCGACTGAGACGCGAGCACAGCCGCCAGCTCCTCCACCCCGTCGACCAGCCGGGGCCCGGGGCGGGCCCAGTGGGCGTTGGCGTCGACCGCGTGGACGATCACCCCGGGCGGCAGCACGCCGGAGGCAATCAGCTCGTCGGCGATGCGCTGGGACGCGGGGCGGTCGAAGCCGCAGGGTGCCACGACGACAACGTCGGGCCGGGCCGCGTGCACGGTCTCCCACAGGACCCGCTCGGACTTCGCACCGGCCGTGCCGAGCACGCACTCGCCGCCCGCGAGCTCGACCATCTCCGGGATCCAGTGCCCCGGCGCGTAGGGCGGGTCGGTCCACTCCAGCACCACCACCCTCGGGCGGTCGGACCCCCGGCCGGCGACCGACGCGGCCACCACCTCGAGGCGCGCCCGCAGCGAGGCGACCAACGCCTCGGCCTGCGTCGTACGACGGGTGGCGACGCCGAGTGCCTCGACCGACGCGAGCACCTCCTCGAGCGTGTGCGGGTCGAAGGTCAGGACCTCGGCCGTGCAGCCGAGGTGACGCAGCGCGTCGTCGACGACGCTCACGTCGACCGCGCACACCGCGCACAGGTCCTGGGTGACGACGAGGTCGGCGTCGAGACCGGCCAGCGCTCCGGCATCGAGCCGGTAGAGGTCTTCTCCGCTGGCGACCGCCGCCACCACGAAGGCATCGATCTCGGCCGGGGTCAGGCCCTCGGGCATCGTCGTGGTCGACACGATCGTGCGGGTGCGGGCCTCGGCCGGGGTGTCGCACTCGAAGGTCACGCCGACCACCTCGGGACCGGCGCCCAGCGCGAAGAGGATCTCGGTCGTGGACGGGAGCAGTGACACGATGCGCATCGCACCAGCCTAGGGTTGAGCAGGTGGAGGACCCGACCCTGAGCGTGCTCCTGCTGCTCGGGCTGGCCGCGCTGGCGGCCGGCTTCGTCGACGCCGTGGTCGGCGGCGGCGGGCTCGTCCAGCTGCCGGCGCTGCTGCTCGGCCTCCCCAGCGCCAGCCCGGTGCAGATCCTCGCGACCAACAAGCTCGCATCCTTCTGCGGCACCACCGTCAGCTCCGCGACCTACTACCGCCGCGTCAGGCCCGATCCCCGCACCTTCCTGCCGCTGATGGCGCTGGCGTTCATCGGCTCCGCGCTTGGCGCGGTGGTCGCCTTCTTCATCCCGCGCTCGGCGTTCGACCCGATCGTGCTGGTCGTGCTCGTGGCCGTGGGCGCCTACGTCCTCCTCAAGCCCGAGATCGGCGCGACGACGGCGCTGCGCTTCACCGGCCGCCGCCACACGGCCGCCGCGATGGGCACCGGCCTGGCGGTCGGCTTCTACGACGGCGCGCTCGGGCCCGGCACCGGGAGCTTCTTCGTGTTCCTCCTGGTCGGGCTGCTCGGCTACAACTTCCTGGAGGGCTCGGCCAAGGCCCGGCTGGCCAACTGGGCGACCAACCTGGGTGCGCTCGTCGTCTTCGTCCCGCTGGGCGTGATCCTGTGGAAGGTCGCCCTGCTGATGGGGCTCGCCAACCTGGTCGGTGGCTACCTCGGGGCGCGCGTCGCCGTAGCCCGCGGTGCCGGCTTCGTGCGGGTGTTCTTCATCGTCGTCGTCTCCGCCTTCATCATCCGGATCGGCGGCGGGGTGCTGGGCGTGTGGTGACCGGGCCGACCTCGTACCTCACGCCGGGCCGCGACACGGAGGCCGAGATCGAAGTCAAGCGCTCGCGTTTCCTGTGCACCATCGCCCGGGTCGAGGACGAGGCCGCCGCACGGGCCGTCGTCGACGGGCTCCGCAAGCAGCACCACGACGCCCGCCACCACTGCTCGGCCTTCGTGCTCGGCCCCGATGGCGCCGTCGAGCGGTCCAGTGACGACGGCGAGCCGTCCGGCACCGCCGGTGCGCCGATGCTGGAGGTGGTCCGGGGTGCGGGCGTCTCCGACGTGGTGGCGGTGGTGACCCGCTGGTTCGGTGGGACGCTGCTCGGCGCCGGGGGACTGGTCCGGGCCTACGGCGATGCCGTGCGGGCCGGCCTCGACGCGGCGGGCACCCAGCGCCGCTCGCTCGTGCAGGAGCTGCTGCTCGAGGTCGACCACGCCGTGGCGGGCCGCGTCGAGAGCGAGCTGCGCACCCGCGGGGTGGCCGTCCTCGACAGCGACTACGCAGGGGCGGTCACGCTGCGCCTCGGCGTCGCCCCTGCCGACGTACGCCGGCTGCACGCCCTCGTCGCCGAGCTGACCTCCGGCGCGGCGGCCGCCACCGTCGCCGGTGAGCGGTGGGTGGACGGCCGGGTGGATAGCCTCGGGGCATGAGCATCCCCGTGGACGTCGCAGACCTGGTCCGAGCCCTCGGCGACTTCGGTGCCGGCTACCTGCTGAGCACGTCGGCAGACGGACGCGTCAAGGCCGTGACGATCGAGCCCGAGGTGGTCGACGGCGCCCTCCTCGTCATCGGCCCCGGCCGCGGCTCGTGCACCAACGTGGCCGCGCAGCCGTCGGTCACCGCGCTCTTCCCGCCGCTGCAGGCGCGCGGCTACACCCTGCTCGTCGACGGCACCGCCGTGGTCGTCGGCGAGGACGTGCGCCTCACGCCGACCTCGGCCGTCCTGCACCGCCCGGCCTCGCACGCCGACGGGCCGGCGGCGCCCGGAGCCGGCGGGGACGGATGCGGCCACGACTGCGCGCCGGTGACGTGAGCCCCTTCTGGGTCTCGGCGTTCCTCGACCTCGCGGCTCCCGACCTCGAGCGCGGCCTCGCGTTCTGGTCCGCCGTGACGGGGTACGACGTGTCGCCCCGCCGTGGTGCCACCGACGAGTTCGCGACGCTGGTGCCGCCCGACGGCGACGACTTCCTGCGGGTGCAACGCCGCGACGAGGGGCCCAGCCGGATCCACCTCGACCTGCACGTGAGTGACCCGGGCGCGTTGACCGAGCACGCGGTGGCGCTGGGCGCGACGGTCCTGGCGCGTCCGGAGCAGGGCTACGTCGTGCTGGCCTCGCCGGCCGGGCTGACGTTCTGCTTCGTGCGCCACGTGTGCCGCACGCGCGCGCGGCCGGCCGCCTGGCCCGGCGGCGGCAGCAGCCTCGTCGACCAGGTGTGCCTCGATGTCGCTGCGCCCGAGCACCAGCGCGAGTGGGCGTTCTGGCGCGACGTGACCGGCTGGGAGCTGGTCGACTCGGCGTTCGAGGAGCTGCACTCCCTGCTCCGCCCGACGGGGCAGCCGCTGCGGTTCCTGCTCCAGCGCACCGACGACGCACCGGGCACCCCGCCCCGCATCCACCTCGACCTCGCGACCTCGGACCGGGCCGCCGAGACGAGGCGTCACGTGGGGCTCGGGGCCCGGGTCCTGTCGACCCACGACCTCTGGACGGTGCTCGCCGACCCCGGCGGGTCGTCGTACTGCCTCACGGACCGCGACCCCGCAACCGGGCTGCTGCCCTGACCGACCCTGACTGACATGGCATAGCGTCAGGCGGCATGGACATCGAGCAGCGCGGCTACCCGCCCAACAACGCCGACGAGCGCACGACGTTGCTGGCCTTCCTCGACTGGCACCGCAACACCTTCCGGATCAAGATCGCCGGGCTCGACGCCCAGCAGCTCGACACCCCGCACCCGCCGAGCGACATGACCCTCGGAGGCATGACCAAGCACCTGGCCTACGTCGAGAACTGGTGGGTGCGCCGCATCATGGGCGGCCACGACGACGAGCCGTGGGCCTCGATCGACTGGGAGGCCGACGCCGACTGGGACTGGCACAGCGCCGTCCACGACACTCCCGCCCAGCTGCGCGACCTCTTCGACGCCGAGGTCGACAAGGCCGATGCGGTGATCGCCTCGATCGCCAGCCTGGACACGGAGTCGAAGCACACCAGCGGCCGCACCGGGGGCCACTTCAACCTGCGCTGGGTGCTGGTGCACCTGGTCGAGGAGTACGCGCGGCACAACGGCCACGCCGACCTGATCCGCGAGTCGATCGACGGTGCGGTGGGGCAGTAGGCCCCACGGGGATCAGGTGGGATCGGCGAAGCCCGGCAGGTGCTCGGTGAGGATCTCGTTGAACGCCACCTCGGCCTCGAGCTGGCTGAGCACACCGATGCCACCCATCCAGGTGCGGTGGATGAGCATGTACGACGGCGGCAGGTTGAGCTTGATCGCGATCGTGTAGCTCGGCTCGCGGGGGTCGTTGATGCGCTGGAACTGCGCACGCATCCACTCCCGCGTGAAGCGGAACCGCTCGACCATCGTCGGCTCGACGAGCGGTGCGAGGTAGTCGACCAGCAGGTCGGCGTCCACCTTGATCTTGTCCTTGATGAAGCCTCCCCGGCGCAGCTCGGCGATGAGCTGCTCCTTGTCCTCCAGCGCCGTGAGCCGAATCAGCGTGCCCATCTCGTCGGGGAACGTGCCGCCGGGCAGACGCGCGACGGCCCCGAAGTCGAGCACGCCCATGCGACCCGGGGAGCCGTCCTCGGCGGGGATGATCCGGAAGTTGCCGGGGTGCGGGTCTGCGTGGAGCATCCCGGTGCGGCTCGGGCCCTCGAAGAGGAAGCGCACCAGCAGGTCGCCGTAGTGGTCGCGCTCCTCGGTCGTGCCCTCCTTGATGATCCGGGCCAGCGAGGAGTCCGAGTCGAGCCACTCGGTGATCAGGACGGCCTCGCCCTGGGCGACGACGTCGGGGATCACGATGTCGGGGTCGTCGCGGAAGACCTCTGCGAAGCGTCGCTGCGCCTCTGCCTCGAGGCGGTAGTCGAGCTCGTCCTCGGCGCGCGCCTGGACCTCCTCGACCAGCGGCTTGATGTCGATGCCGGGGAAGAGGGGGCCGATGGTCTTGGCGAGCCGCGCCAGCTGGCGCAGGTCAGCGCGCAGGGCGTCCCCGGCGCCGGGGTACTGCACCTTGACGGCCACCTCGCGCCCGTCGTGCCAACGTCCCTTGTGGACCTGCCCGATCGAGGCCGCCGCGGTGGGTCCACCGTCGAGCCACACGAGCTGCTTGGGCCAGTCGGGACCGAGATCGCGGGCCAGGGTGTCGCGCACGGTCTGGGTCGGCATCGGCGGCGCCGAGTCCTGGAGCTTGGTCAGCTGCTCGCGGTAGGGGCCCGCCATCTCCTCGGGCAACGCCGCCTCGAAGACCGACAGTGCCTGACCGAACTTCATCGCCCCGCCCTTGAGCTCACCGAGCGTGCGGAAGAGCTGCTCGGCCGTGCGGGCCTGGATGTCGCTCATCACGGCCTCGGCCGGTGCGCCACCCAGTCGGCGCCCGAGCCCGACGGCGCTGCGCCCGGCGTAGCCCAGCGGGAGCGCCGCCAGTCGGGCTGTGCGCGCTGCTGCCTTGCGGGGGAGGTCGACCATGGGGCCCATTGTTCCAGGGGGTGCCGCATCGGGCTGGCGGCTGCCGCTCAGCCGTCGAAGCCCGCGCAGCCCCGCAGCGAGGCGATCTCGTCCCGGGCGTCCTGCTCCGCAGCTCCCCGGAGCGGCACGGGCAGCCCGTC
>NZ_JANNML010000020.1:0-2620 GCF_031397825.1 Nocardioides sp. | reverse complement strand
CGGCGTCCTCGGCAGCGATGACGAACCCGCTCACGCCGGCGTCCACGAAGGTGTTGTCGTCGTCGGGGTCGGGAAGCGTCGGCGGGCCGCCGCCGCGGTCCTCCAACGCTGCGCTGCCCTGGGGCGACGTCGGCATCGCGCCCGAGCCGTTCGCGCTGTAGGCCAGGTCGCCGTCCATGGCCTCCTCGTAGCCGTCGTAGAACGACCGGGTGTCGACCCCACGCGACTCCACCTGCGTGCCTGGCCGCGGCTCAGGGGTGGGCCCGGGCGCGTCCTCGCTGCAGCCCACCAGGAACAGGCTGGTGGTCACGCAGGCGGCGAAGAGGAGGGAGGTCGTGCGGCGCGCATCCATGCGAGGTGGGACGATGCGATCGTTGCGGCGGTTCCTCGTCCACAATGTGCGCATGGACGACGCCGCCCCCACGAGCACCGAGAGCAACGAGCGCCCGCTCGTGCTCCGGCTGCTGGTGCGCTTGCGGGCCGTGATCGTGCTCCTCCCCTTGCTCGCCGGGCTGCTCTACGCGGCCTCGGTCGGCGCCGACAAGCTGTGGGCCGACCTGCCCGAGAAGACTTTGCCGCCCGTGGTGCAGACCTGCTGGGACGGCCAGGAGGCCGCGACGTGCGCCGCGCCGACCGGCGTCCGCGGCCTGCGGTGGGTCTTCCCGTCGTTTCGACCCGGCACGGGCAGCTGCCAGGAGCGCGTGCGCGACCAGCGCAAGCTCGAGCGCCCGCTCGAGTGGGCCTGCACCGCGCCGCTCGACGGCAGCCAGGTGAGCATCACCTACAGCGTCCGCACCTCGACCGAGGCCGGGCTCGCCTACCTGCGGCGCATCTTCGCGAACCAGCCGCAGCCCGCCGCCGACGGCGACCGCCTGGTGTTCGCCGGCACCAAGCCCGGCCCCGACGGACGCTTCGAGGTCACCGTCGCCTACGCCGATCACCCCTTCGCGGTCACGGTCGCGGCGACCACGCTGCGACTGTGCGACCTCGCCCTCGACGAGCTCGTGCAGTTCCGGGACGCCGACCAGGTCGTCGTCCGCAAGAGCAGCGGCGACTCCTGAGCGACGTCGTGACCCGCGACCGTTACGACCACTAGGTGGCGGCTACTTGCTCGTAACCGAGCCGCGGGTCGAAGGTGACCGGGTGTCCCGAACTGCCACCACCTCGTCGTACTCGATCACCATGCGCCTCCACACCGCGCCCGACCACCGGGTGACCGGCGCGGTGGCCACCGCGATCGCGGAGGCGGGCGGCATCGTGACCGCCATCGATGTCGCGGAGTCGAGCCACACCCGGCTCGTGCTCGACGTGACCTGCTCGGCCGGGGACGCCGACCACGCCAAGGAGCTCGAGGCGGCGGTCGACGCCGTCGAGGGCGTGGAGGTCTACAAGGTCTCCGACCGCACCTTCCTGCTGCACATCGGCGGCAAGATCGAGGTGGCCTCGAAGGTGCCGCTCAGGAACCGCGACGACCTCTCGATGGCCTACACCCCCGGCGTCGGCCGGGTCAGCATGGCGATCGCCGAGAACCCCGACGACGTGCGCCGCCTCACCATCAAGGGCAACTCCGTCGCCGTGGTCACCGACGGCTCGGCCGTGCTCGGACTGGGCAACATCGGGCCCGGGGCCGCGCTGCCGGTGATGGAGGGCAAGGCCGCGCTGTTCAAGCGGTTCGCCGACATCGACGCCTGGCCGATCTGCCTGGCGAGCCAGGACACCGACGAGATCGTCAAGGCAGTCGAGATGATCGCGCCCGGCTTCGGCGGCATCAACCTCGAGGACATCGCGGCCCCGCGCTGCTTCGAGATCGAGCGCCGGCTGCGCGCCAGCCTCGACATCCCGGTCTTCCACGACGACCAGCACGGCACCGCCATCGTGGTGCTCGCCGCGCTGACCAACGCCCTGCGCGTGGTGGAGAAGTCGCTCACCTCGGTCCGCGTGGTCGTCTCCGGCGCCGGCGCCGCGGGCACGGCCATCGTCACGCTGCTGCTCGCGGCCGGGGTGCCGGACGTCGTCGTGGTCGACCGCGTCGGCTGCCTGGTGCCCGGCCTCGAGGGGCTCTCCGGGGCCCAGGAGCAGCTCGCCGGGGTCACCAACCCCCGTGGGGTCACCGGCGACCTCCACGACGCGCTCGCCGCCGACGGCGGCGCCGACGTGTTCATCGGGGTCAGCGCTCCGGGCATCCTCGACCCCGAGTGGATCCCCGACATGGCCGAGCGTGCGGTCGTCTTCGCCCTGGCCAACCCCGACCCCGAGGTCGACCCCGCCGAGGCCGGCAAGTACGCCGCCGTCGTGGCCTCGGGCCGGTCGGACTACCCCAACCAGATCAACAACGTGCTCGCGTTCCCCGGGGTCTTCCGCGGCCTGCTGGACGCCCGCGCCACCGAGATCACCATCGACATGCTGCTCCGCGCCGCAGCCGCCATCGCCCACGTCGTCCGCGACGACGAGCTGAACCCCAGCTTCATCATCCCGAGCGTGTTCCACCCCGACGTCCCGAAGGCGGTCGCGGCGGCCATCCGGGGCTGAGGTCGGTCGAGCTGAAACTCAATGTCCGTCCATCGACCTGACCGCTGCAGGGGGTCAGGTAGATGAGTGGACATTGAGTTACAGCGGCGGC
>NZ_JANNML010000240.1:0-21545 GCF_031397825.1 Nocardioides sp. | reverse complement strand
CCTCGACAACGTCATCGCCCACGCCGACCAGATCACCGGCAAGAAGGGTGAGGCGCTGCGCGAGCACCTCGGCGACGTCATGCGCAACCGCCACCTCAACGCCCTCGTGCGCGACCTCGACCTCGAGCTGGTGCCCGCCGACCTCGCGATCCGGCCCTGGGACCGCCAGGAGGTGCACACGCTCTTCGACGGCCTGGAGTTCCGGGTGCTGCGCGACCGGCTCTTCGAGACCCTCGAGTCCGAGGAGGACGTCGACGAGGGCGGCTTCGAGCTCGAGGGCGCCGTGCTCGCCCCCGACACCGTGGCCGACTGGCTCGCCGAGCTCGACGACCAGCGCGTCGGCGTCCACGTGCGCGGCGCCTGGGGGGCCGGGACCGGTCGGGTCGACGGCCTCGCGGTCGCCACCTCCGCGGGGGGCGCGGCCTACGTCGCGGTGGAGCAGCTGACCCCGGCCGACGACGCGGCGCTGGCGACCTGGCTGGCCGACCCCGCCCGTCCCAAGGTGCTGCACGACGCCAAGGGGCCGGCGCTCGCGCTGGCCGCCCACGGGTGGACGCTGTCCGGCGTCGTGTCCGACACGGCGCTCGCGGCCTACCTCGTGCGCCCCGACCAGCGCTCCTACGACCTCTCCGACCTGACCCTGCGCTACCTGCGTCGCGAGCTGCGCCAGGAGAAGGAGAGCGAGCAGGACGCGCTCTTCGACTCCGTGGAGGGTGGTGGTGACGACGTCGCCTCGACCGCGATGCTCCACGCCCGTGCCGTCCTGGAGCTGGCGGCGGCCCTCGACGACGCGGTGGAGGAGCACGGCGGCACCCGCCTGCTGGCCGACGTCGAGCTGCCCCTGGTCGAGCTGCTCACCCACATGGAGCAGGTCGGGATCGCGGTCGACACCGGCCACCTCGAGACCTTGCAGTCCGAGTTCGACGCGGAGGTGCGCAAGGCGGCCGAGTCCGCCTACGCCGCGATCGGCAAGGAGATCAACCTCGGCTCGCCCAAGCAGCTGCAGGTCGTGCTCTTCGACGAGCTCGAGATGCCCAAGACCAAGCGCACCAAGACCGGCTACACGACCGACGCCGACGCGCTCCAGGCGCTCTACGTCAAGACCGAGCACCCGTTCCTCGAGCACCTGCTGCGCCACCGCGACGTGATCCGGTTGCGCCAGACCATCGACGGGCTGCTCAAGACGGTGGCGCCCGACGGCCGCATCCACACGACCTACAACCAGACGATCGCCGCGACGGGGCGGCTCTCGAGCACCGAGCCCAACCTGCAGAACATCCCGATCCGCACCGAGGAGGGGCGCCGCATCCGCGAGGCCTTCGTCGTCGGGGACGGCTACGAGTCGTTGCTCACCGCCGACTACAGCCAGATCGAGATGCGCATCATGGCCCACCTCTCCGAGGACACGCTGCTCATCGAGGCCTTCCGCTCGGGCCACGACTTCCACTCCATCACCGCAGCCCGGGTCTTCGACGTGCCGGCCGATGCGGTGGGCACCGAGATGCGGGCCAAGATCAAGGCGATGAACTACGGCCTGGCCTACGGCCTGTCGGCCTTCGGGCTCTCGCAGCAGCTCGGCATCGAGGCGGCGGAGGCGCGGGGCCTCATGGACGAGTACTTCGAGACGTTCGGTGGCATCCGCGACTACCTCGGCGGGATCGTCGAGGAGGCCCGCAAGACCGGCTACACCGAGACGATCATGGGCCGCCGCCGCTACCTCCCCGACCTGACCAGCGACAACCGCCAGCGTCGGGAGATGGCCGAGCGCATGGCGCTCAACGCGCCGATCCAGGGCTCGGCGGCCGACCTGATCAAGGTGGCGATGCTGCACGTGCAGCGGGCGATCGAGGCCGAGGGCCTGCGCTCACGGATGCTGCTGCAGGTGCACGACGAGCTCGTCCTCGAGGTCGCGAGCGGTGAGCGCGACCGGCTGGACGCGCTGGTCCGCGAGCAGATGGGCGCTGCGGCCGACCTCGCCGTGCCGCTCGACGTCTCCGTCGGCACCGGCCACAGCTGGCACGACGCCGCTCACTGAGTCGCGTCGGCCTCGGAGGGCTGGGAGGGCTCGGGGCTGCGGGCGACCTCGGTGGCGTGGGAGGCGGGCTGGGCGCGCCAGGCGGTGATGATCAGTGCGACCAGCAGGGCCGCGTCGACGACGCACACGAGGCTCACCAGCGAGGTCACCGAGTGCACGGTGAAGGACCCGGCCAGCAGCGCCACCAGCGTGGTCCAGATCATCAGCACCGCGCGGCCCTGACGCCGGGCGAGGGCCGAGTAGAGCAGCAGCTGGAGCATCGACAGCAGCGTGCCGACGATCGCGAAGAGCCACAGCTTGTCCTTAATGCCCGCGAAGTCGTCGCCCCCCACGAAGACCAGGGCGAGGTCGGGGAGGGTGAGGGTCGCGGCGAAGCCGCAGGCACCCAACGCCGCCGAGACGGCCAGCGCCTTGACCAGCGTCGACCGGCCGGCGTCCTTGGTCGACATCGCCGGGAACGCGATGACCACGACGAACTGGGGGAGGAACAGGATCGCCTTGACCAGGATCAGACCGCCGGCGTAGAGCCCGGCCACGTCGGCGTCGAGGACCGCCCGCGCGAGCAGGATGTCGGCGTTGGAGAGCGCGAAGAAGGCCAGCAGGGCCTGGCTGCTGCCGGCGACCTCGCGGAGGATGTCCGTGCGCGGGTGGCCCTCGACCGGGGTGTCGTTGACGGCGCGCGGACGGCGCAGGGCGACGTAGCCGACGACGGCCGGGACCCAGCACCCGAGCGCGACGCCGAGCATCGCGGCGAACTCGCTCTGCCAGACGACCATGAAGCCGGTGCCGAGGACGACGCGGCCCAGACCCTGCGAGAGGTAGACGAGGGCCAGCGGCTCCCAGCGGCGCTCGCCCTGCAGCACGCCGGCCTGACCACCCATGACCGTCAGGGGCACGGCGGCGACGGCCACGAGGGTGGCCGTCGCCAGGCTCTCGAGCTGGAGCACCCAGTTGAGCACCGGGGCGAGGGCGAGCAGCAGGAGACCCAGCACGACGGCGACGCGGTAGGCGACCTCGAGGACGTTGCGCTCGATGGTCTCCACCTGGTCGGGGTCGGCACTGATCCGGCGCGCACCGGTGGCCTGCAGGCCCAGCGAGACCACGCTCACGACCAGCAGCACGCCCATCAGGGCGGAGAACGCCCCGAACGGGACCCGGCCGATCAGGTGCGCCGCAGCCACGGTGTAGCCGTAGGTCGCGATGTTCATGATGCCCATGGCCACCGCGATGGCGGCGCCCCCGCGCAGCCCGCGCGAGGTGGCGGCAGTCGAAGACGTCACGTGACGAGCCTACGTGGGATCGTGCGTGCGCGCGCATCGATGGGGCGAGGTGGTTGGATCGGCGCCACCCGCTCGTGCCGCTCGTGCGAGGGGGACGGACCGTACGACGAGGAGGGCCGGCGTGAAGCAGTGGCGCAGCTGGGTGCTCCCGCTGTGGTCGGTCGTGCTCGCACTCGTGATGCTCGGGCCGGCCCTCGGTCGTGGCTACGTCCTGAGCTTCGACATGGTGTGGGTGCCCGACCTGGCGCTGCGGCCCGACTTCCTCGGCGTCGCGACGGGGTTGCCCCGGGCGGTGCCCTCCGACGCGGTGGTGGCGCTCCTGGACGAGGTCGTGCCGGGGATGCTCCTGCAGAAGGTCGTCCTGCTCGGCTCGCTCGTCGCCGGGGGACTGGGTGCCGCCCGCCTGGTCCCGAGCGCATCCCTCGTGGCGCGGGCCCTGGCGGTCGGTCTCTTCCAGTGGAACCCCTTAATCGTCGAGCGGCTGGTGCTCGGTCACTGGCCGGTGCTGCTGGGCTACGCGGTCCTGCCGTGGTGCCTGGTCGCAGCCCAGGAGTCGCGGCGGACGGCTCGCTTCCCGAGACGGTTGCTGTGGCTGGTGCCGCTCGGCAGCCTGAGCGCCGGCGCGGGCCTGGTCACGGCGCTCGTGGTGCTGGCCTTCGCGGCCGGGGGTGCGCGGACGGCGCGGGCCCTGCTGGTCGTGCTGGCCGCCAACGCCCCCTGGCTCGTCGCCGGCCTCCTGCACGCCTCGTCCTCGGTGACGGACGTTGCGGGCGCCGGCGCGTTCGCCCTGCGTGACGAGGGCCTGCTGCCGGGGCCCCTGGCCGCCCTCGGGCTCGGGGGTGCGTGGAACGCCGAGACGATGCCGTCCTCCCGGGAGGGGGTGCTCGCCGTCGTCGGCCTCGTGGTCGTCCTGGCCCTCTCGGCCATCGGTGCGCGCCCCTGGTGGCGACGTGTCGGCGCCCGTGACGGTGCCGCCTTCCTGGTGTGTGCGGTGACCGGCTGGGCGCTGGCCGTCCTGACCTGGGCGGCTCCGGGCGTGGTGGGGTGGCTCGTGGAGCAGGTCCCCGGTGCCGGGCTCGTGCGCGACGGGGCACGCCTGCTCGCGCTCCTGGCCCCGCTGCTGGTCGTCACAGCCGCGAGCGGCGTCGACGTGCTCTTGGCCCGCGTCCCGAGCGGGCTCGTGCCGCGCCTGGCGGTCGCCGTGGCGGTGGTCCTCGCACCCGTGGCCGTGCTGCCCGACGCGGCGTGGGGCGCCACCTCGCGCCTGGGCGCCGCCCCCTACCCCCCGTCGTACGACGAAGCACGCGACGCGGTCTCCTCGGCCGTCGGCGAGCAGCCAGGGGACGTGCTGGTGCTGCCCCTCTCCAGCTATCGCCAACCCGCCTTCAACGGTGGCCGCAAGGTGCTCGACCCGGTCGGTCGCTACCTCACGCCCGACTACGTGGCCAGCGACGAGCTCGTCGTGTCGGGCGCGGTCATCGCCGGCGAGGATCCCCGGGTCCGCGAGGCCCGGACGGCGCTCGACGCGGCGACGCCGCAGGAGCGTGCGGAGCTGCTGGGGGAGCTGGGGATCAGCGTGGTGGTCGTCGACGTGACGGCCCCGGGGCCGGCGCCGCTGGTCGACGGCGCGCAGGTGCTGACGACCTCCGACCTGGTCGTCGTGGTCCTCCCCGACGCGACCGTGAGGGACGTGCCGACGGCATGGGTCGTGGCCATGGCAGGCGCCTGGACGGCGTTCGGGGGTCTGCTGGTCGGTGCTCTCGTGGCCGGTCTCGGGCGCCTGCGCCTCGCTCGCAGCCGCCGCCAGATCACGATTTGACTGAAGGTGTCGAGAAAGCCATCGGAATCGTGTGCCGCTGCTACGCTGAGCGCGAAACTCAGGGAGGGGTCTTCAAATGGGAACGATTTTGACCACTATCGGCGCGCTCGTGCTCGGTGGTGTCGTGGCAACAGCCACCGTCGTGGGTGTGGTGTCCTCGCAGACTGCGGCTCCGGACAAGTCTCCGACCAACGTCAACGCGCCGGTCATCGAGTACGGCTCCAACTGACCCCGAGCGTCACACGTCTTGACGACGGCCCGGCCTCTCGGCCGGGCCGTCCTTCACGTCCCTGGACCACGTGGATCAGCCGGCGTGGATCAGGCGAGGTGGGTCAGCCGACGCGGATCAGACGTCGATGTCGTCGACGTCCTCGGGGTCCTGGCTGTCGACCAGGTGACCCTGGAGGCTGGCGAGCAGCACCAGCGCGAACGCCTGCTGCGCGGTCTCCCAGGTGAAGGCACGGCTCTTGGCCAGCGCACCTGCTCCGAGGCGCGCCCGCAGGTCGTCGTCGCGCAGCAGTCGACCCAGCGCCTCGGTGAGCTCGTCCTGCGTGTCGACGAGCAGCCCGGAGACGCCGTCCTCGATCGACTCACGGGTCCCGCCGGCCGAGCCGTAGGCGACGCACGGGGTCGAGTGCATCCCGGCCTCGCCGATCACCAGGCCCCAGCCCTCCTTGAGGGAGGGGAGGGCGAGCACCCAGGCCCGCTCGTAGACCTCGTGCTTGCGCTCCTCCTCGACATGACCCTCGAAGGTCACGACGTCCTCGGCACCCACGCTGCGCACGTGCGCGCGCAGCTCGGCGTCCCACCAGCCGCCACCGACCACGACGAGCTCCAGCCCCGGCAGCTCGGCGCGCAGGGCCAGCACCGCGTCGACGGCGTGCTCGACCTGCTTGTGGGGGACCAGCCGTCCGACCACGGCGACCAGCGGCGTGGGCGAGGGACCCGGGTCGACCGCGACGTAGGGGTCGGTGCCGTTGTGCACGACCGCGATGCGGGGCCCGCGGACCCCGAGCCCACGCAGCTCGGCGCGGGTCGCGCGCGACACCGCGACGTACTGGCAGCGGCGGTAGAGCCAGGGCGAGAAGCGCCGCTCGATCCACCAGCCGACGCGGCCGGACAGCCCGGGGTAGACGACCGGCCACTGCTCGCGGTGGACGTGGTGCACCAGCACCACGACGGGGGCCCGGGTCACGAGCCGGGAGAAGAACGGCAGTCCGTTCTGCACGTCGACCACGACGTCCGGGCGGCCCAGGTCACCACGGCCCAGGTCACCACGGCGCAGCGCGCGCATGCCGGCAAGGTAGACCGACAGCTTGGAGCCTCGGCGGACGAACCGGATGCCGTCGACGACCTCCTCCGGGGGTGCCGCGGCGTGTGCCGCGCAGAAGATCGTCACGGTGCAGCCGCGGGCCACGAGACCGGCCGCCATCTTCTCGAGGTAGCGCTCGGCGCCGCCGCCCTCGGGGTTGCGGGTGTCGCGCCAGCTGAGGAAGACCACGTGCTTGCCCACCAGCTCGGGCAGGCCGGGCGCCTCGGACGGCTCAGGCAGGTCGTGCATCCGGCACACCCTAGGCCAACCCCCCTCCTGGTCGCCTACCACCGGGTAGGGTCGCCCGCGTGCCGACGCCGACGACCCTCTCCAGCCCTCGCTGGAAGGCCACCCTGCGACGCTCGCGTCACCTGCTGGGGGAGTTCGGCCACGAGCAGACCGAC
This sequence comes from Nocardioides sp., assembly GCF_031397825.1. Taxonomy (GTDB): domain Bacteria; phylum Actinomycetota; class Actinomycetes; order Propionibacteriales; family Nocardioidaceae; genus Nocardioides. Next base: position 14,695 of record NZ_JANNML010000240.1, on the reverse strand, counting down.
CCGGCCCGCTTCTACTCAGCGATCGCCGACGACTCCGTCGGTCAGCTCTCGCAGTACGTCGACCTCGACGGCCAGCGCTTCCTCGACGTGGGTGGCGGGCCCGGCTACTTCCGCGACGCGTTCCGCGCGGCCGGCGCGACCTACCTCTCCCTCGATGCCGACGCCGGCGAGCTCGCGGGCCTCGGGGACATCGCCGAGGGGACCGTCATCGGGTCGGGCATGCAGCTGCCGTTCCGCGACGCCTCGGTCGACGTCTGCTACTCCTCCAACGTGCTCGAGCACGTGCCCGACCCGTGGCTGATGGCCGACGAGATGGTGCGCGTGACGCGCCCGGGCGGCACGGTCTTCGTCAGCTACACCGTCTGGTTCGGCCCCTGGGGCGGCCACGAGACCGCGCCCTGGCACTTCCTCGGCGGGCGTCGGGCCCGACGGCGCTACGCCCGCAAGCACGGCCACGAGCCCAAGAACAAGTACGGCGAGTCCCTCTTCGCCGTGACCGTCCGCGACGGCCTGCGCTGGGCCCGCACCCAGACCGACGCCGAGGTCGTGGCGGTGCTGCCGCGCTACAACCCGTCGTGGAGCTACTGGCTGCTCCGGGTCCCGCTGGTGCGTGAGGTGGTGACGTGGAACCTCGTCCTGATCCTTCGCAAGAAGTGACCGGGGACGCGCTCGGGCGCACCAGGTTCCGGCTCCGTCGCCTCGCGGCGTGCGCGCTCCTGGTCGGCCTCGCCATGATCCAGTCGCCCGGCCAGCTCGTCAGCGACACCAAGTTCGACCTCGCGGTCGCGCCGGCCGGGTTCCTCGCGCGGACGCTGCACCTCTGGGACTCCGTGGGCGCGCTCGGTCAGCTCCAGAACCAGGCCTACGGCTACCTGTGGCCGATGGGTCCGTTCTTCCTGGCCGGCTCCGCGCTCGACCTCGAGGCCTGGGTGGTCCAGCGCCTCTGGCTGGCGCTGGTCCTGTGCGTGGCGTTCCTCGGCGCGACCACGCTGAGCCGGCTGCTCGGCGTCCGCAGCGACCTGGCCTGCCTCCTGGCCGGCTTCGCCTACGCGCTGTCCCCGCGGATGCTCACCACGCTCGGCCCGATCTCGATCGAGGCGTGGCCCAGCGCGCTCGCCCCCTGGGTGCTGGTGCCGCTCGTCATCGGCGCCCAGCGCGGCTCCCCCCGGCGGGCGGCCGCGCTCTCGGCCCTGGCGGTGGCGATGGTCGGAGGCGTCAACGCCGCCGCCACCTTCGCGGTCCTGCCCCTCGGCGTCCTGTGGCTGCTCACCCGCTCTCCCGGGCCGCGGCGCCGCACGATGATGCTGTGGTGGCCGCTCTTCACGGCGCTCGGCACCCTCTGGTGGCTCGTGCCGCTGGCCCTGATGGGCGCCTACAGCCCGCCGTTCCTCGACTTCATCGAGTCGGCTTCCAACACCACCTTCCCGACGACGCTCTTCGACGCACTGCGCGGCACCTCCAACTGGGTGCCCTACGTCGACACCGGCTCCCGCGCGGGCAACGACCTGATCCGCGACTACGTGCTGATCATCAACAGCGGCGTCGTGCTGTTCCTGGGCTTCGTCGGCCTGCTGTGGAGGGGCAACCCGCACCGGCTGTTCCTCTCCAGCGGGCTGCTGCTGGGGCTGCTGATGGTGACCATGGGTCACCTCGGCGACGTGCAGGGCTGGGCGGCGGTCGACCTGCGCGCGCTGCTCGACGGCGCCCTCGCCCCCCTGCGCAACGTCCACAAGTTCGACCCGCTCGTCCGGCTGCCGCTGGTCCTGGGGCTCGCCTGGCTCGTGGGCGCGCTCGTCGACGACCTCGCCGAGCGCCGCAGCAGGCCCGAGGACGAGGACCGCGTCGAGGCATCCGTACGACGGGTCAACACGCGGGCGGTGCTGGTCACCGCCGTCGTCGCGGTGCTCGGAGCCGCGCTGCCGGCCGCCGTGGGCCGGGTGACTCCTGCAGGTGGGGTGCTGGCCGTGCCGGACTACTGGACCGAGGCCTCGGCCTGGCTGGACGACGAGCAGAGCACCGCGCTCCTGGTGCCCGGTTCCTCGTTCGGGACCTACGTGTGGGGGACACCGCGCGACGAGCCGCTGCAGTGGTTCGACGCCGCCGACTGGACGGTCCGCAACGCGGTGCCCCTCACACCGGCCGGCAACATCCGGATGCTCGACGCGATCGAGGCCCGCTTCGCGCAGGGTGAGGGCTCACCCGGGCTGGCGTCCTTCCTGCGTCGCGCGGGCATCACGCACCTGGTCGTCCGCAACGACCTCCAGCGCTCCGGTGACGTGCCCGACCCGGTGCTGGTGCACCAGGCGATCGAGGACTCGCCCGGACTCACCGCCGTGCGCACCTTCGGTCCCGTGGTCGGCGGCGAGGCACGCCTGAAGGGCACCGACGGCAGCCGCATCCTGGTCAACGCCGGCTGGCAGAACTCCTACCGCGCCATCGAGGTCTTCGAGGTCGACGGCGCCGCCGCTCGGGTGGTCGGCAGCACCGAGCCTCCCGTGGTCGTGGGTGGGCCGGAGGACCTGCTGGACCTCAGCGACCTGGGCCTGCTCGGTGACGAGCCGACGATCCTGGCCCCCGACGTCCCGGACGTCCCCCCTGCTGCGTCGGAGCTGGTGCTGACCGACGGGTTGCGGGCGGTCGAGCGCAACTTCGGTCGCGTCCACGACGGCGCCTCGGCGACGCTGGTCCCGGGGGAGCCCCGACGGCTCGGCAACCCGACCCGCGACTACCTCATCGACACCGACGACCGCTGGTCGACCTTCGCCAGGCTGGACGGGGTGGCCTCGGTCGAGGCGTCGTCGTCGATGTCGGACTCGACCGCGATCGGACCCGTGCAGCGCGGCCAGCAGCCCTACGCCGCGCTCGACGGCGACCGCAGCACCGCGTGGGTCGGCAACTACACCGCGCAGGCCGGCTGGTGGCAGGTCGACTTCGACCGCCCGCACGACCTGGACACGATCACCGTGACGGCCGGCCCCGACGAGCGCGAGGTCGTCGAGGTGTCGACCCCCGGCGGGGTCCTCGGTCCCTTCGTCCTCCCGCGCGGCGCCACGCGCACGATCACCGTCGACGACGCGGACGCCGCGTGGCTCAGGGTGGACGACGTCTCCGGTCGCCCTGGCAACCGCCTCGCCCTCGCCGAGGTCGATGTGCCCGGGCTCGAGGTCTCCCGCTCCCTGGTGCTGCCGACACTGCCCGAGGCCTGGGGGAGTCCCGACACGATCGTGCTGCGCGCGATCGACGACGCCCGCCGCGGCTGTGTGGTCGTGGACCGCGCCGTGCGCTGTGTCGAGGGCCGCGACGTGGCCCCCGAGGAGCCGGCCGGGATGCGGCGCGACCTGACGCTCCCGCAACCCGCGTCGTACGACGCGCAGCTCACGGTCCGTGCCCGCCCCGGTGTCGCCACCACGCGCCTCATGCAGCAGGACCTGCCCATCGGTGTCTCCGCCTCGTCGACCGGCAACCCGGACCTGCGGGCCTCGATCGTGGCGGCTGTCGACGGCGACCGCAGCACCACCTGGACCGCGGGCCTGGTCGACATCGACCCGATCATCCGGATGAGCTGGCTCAAGCCCCGGACGATCAGCGGCCTGGACCTCTCGGTCGCGCCCGACACCGCCGCCCGGGTCCCCACCGAGCTGACGCTCACCTGGCCAGGAGGACGTCGTGAGGTCTCCCTCGACGACGACGGCGAGGTGAGCTTCCCGCCGATCCGGGTCGACGCGCTCACCCTGGAGGTCCGGGAGGCGGAGCCCGCCTCGAGCCTCGACTTCGCCTCCAACGGCTCCCAGGTGCCGGTCGGCATCACCGAGCTGGACGTGCGCGGGCTGCCCTACCTCCCGCTGGTCCTCCCCGACGAGCCCCGCACCTCCGCGTGCGGCGAGGGACCGACGGTCGACACCGGGCGTCAGGCGATCGCGACGCGCGTGACCGCGAGCCCCCGCGAGCTCTTCGAGGGTGGCCCCCTCGAGGCCGAGCTGTGCAACGACGGCGACGTGGCGCTGCCCGAGGGCCCGAGCCAGGTGGCGATCGAGGCGACGGAGTCGTTCACCCCGGTGTCGCTGGTGCTCACCGACGGCCTGGTCGAGACGGGCTCCGTGGATCCGGTCGTCTCCAGCCGCCCCAGCCCGGCCCGGCTCGAGATGCTGCCCGCGGGCGGCGACACCCTGCTCACCGTCCGGGAGAACACCAACCCCGGCTGGGTGGCGACCCGCGACGGACGCGAGCTGACCCCGGTGGTCGTCGACGGGTGGCAGCAGGGCTACTGGCTGCCGGGCGACGGCACGCGCGAGCAGGTCACGATGGACTTCGCCCCCGACACCGTCTACCGGGGCGCCCTCGCCGTCGGGCTGCTCGGACTCCTGGCGCTCCTCGCGCTCTGCTGCGTGCCGCGACGACGCTGGGCCGACACCCGCGGCGCCGCGCTCGGTGCGGGCCGACTGCCGGCTCCCGCGCTCGCGGTGCTCGCGATCGCCGGTGGGGGCCTGCTGGCCGGCTCGGTCGGAGCCGGGCTGGCGGCGCTGGGCTTCGTGGTCGCCGCGCTGCTGCGCCGGCGCTCGCCCGAGTCCGGGCCGTGGTTGCTCGCCGCGCTCGTGCTACCCGCGGCGGGTGCCTATGCGCTGCGACCGTGGGGCGGGTCCACGGGCTGGGCCGGCAGCTTCGAGTGGCCGCACTACCTGGTCGTGGTGGTCTGCGCCGCGCTCTTCGGGTGGCTCGTCGAGGAGCGCCCCCAGGGCGCCCGCATGCTGCCGAGGCGCATCCCGGGCCGCTCCACCACGCGGTAGAGCGCCTCGGACGCGGCCAGGCTGAGCACCAGCGTCAGGGCCCAGATCTGCCAGCCGTGTCCCTGGAAGAGGCCGTAGTCGGTCACCGACATCACCAGGTGCAGCACCGGCAGGTGGATGCAGAAGGTGCTGTAGGAGATCACCCCGAGGTGACGCAGCACCGGGGCCGACATGAGGCGGACGTAGTGGCCGGGGACGGTGAAGATCCCGGTCAGCACCACCAGCCCCCCGATCACCGCGTAGAGCAGGTGCTTGGTGAGGGCTTCGGCCGGGCTGGCGACGAAGAGGAACGACGGGCCGGCGAGCGGGGTCGCAGCGACCAGCATCAGCCCCGCGACGAGCGCCCAGCAGACCCCGGGCATGCCGGCGAGCATCGTCAGGTGCCGCAGCGGCGCCGGAGCGTCGGCGCCGCGTGCCTGGTGGAGCACGTGCGCGAGGGCCAGACCCATCCCCACGGCGAACCACGTGAGGTACGCCGGCAGCCAGCTCATCGGCACGCCGGCGGATGACTCCGCGACCACCCCGGCCAGCGACAGCACCCACCACGCACTGAGTGCGACGAGCGCGCCGAGCACCGCACCGACCCGGCCCGGTCGGAGGCCCTTGCCACGCCCGAGGGCGGCGAGCATCAGCAGCGGCAGCACGAGGTAGAACATCGCCTCGACGGCCAGGCTCCACATCTGGGTCAGACCCTGGGGGAGCCGTGGCGAGGTGTAGATGTCGACCAGCAGCAACGACCGGACCCACTGCACCGCTCCGATGCCGCGGTTCTCGTCGATCAGCCCGAGCGCGATCACGACGGTGACGGCGTAGACGGGGTAGATGCGCAGGAAGCGCTTCCAGTAGTAGCGCCCCGTGGGCGGGTGCTCGCGCCCGGCGACCGAGCGGGCGAGGTAGGGCCGGGCGAGCAGGAAGCCGGACAGCACGAAGAAGATCGCCACCCCGACGTCCAGGCGCGACAACAGCGTGCCGACGGCCCCGTTGCGGCCGTACTCACCCGACTGGAAGGTCGTGTGCGTGGTCAGCACCGCCAGCGCGCCGACGGCGCGCAGCGTGTCCAGGACCGGGAACTCCGGTCGCTGCTCGACCGCCTGCGCCTGCTCGCTCACTCCAGCGTCCCTCCGGGCTCGGGCTGCCCCACCTCGATGATGTCCACGCACATGGTCGCACCCGGGGCGAGCCCGTCGATACGGATGTCGTCGAACGAGCCGTCCACCCGGGCGTAGAGGGTGTTGAGTCCGGCGACCACCTCGGTCTCGAGCACGGTGTCCCCGGCGGAGACCACGACCGGGGAGTCGGTCGAGGAGAGGTAGCCGATGCGGATCCACCACTGCCACTCGAAGGCGCGCCCGGCGAGGGGCACGTCGAGCCCGTCCTCGTCGATGCGCCAGCCGCAGTCGGCCTCGGGTCCGGGTCGTGAGCGGACACCCAGGCGGATCAGGACCTGTCGCAGGGTGCCGTCGTCGGCGGCCATGGCGAGGCGAGGGCTGGAGCTGGGGAACGAGGCAAGGGGAGAGGCGAGCATCGCCAAGGTCCGCACCGTGTTGTCCGGAGCGGTGAGCTGGGAGAGCACCGCGTCCGGCACCGGGTGATCGACCAGGTCCGTGGGTCCCGAGGCGCTGAGGTCTCGGCGCAGGTTCTGCAGGTAGGCGTCACTGGCGTTGTCGGAGTGCCAGTACGTCGCGTAGACGGAGCTGCTGGCGAGCCCTGACAAGCAGATCAGCACGAGAGCCGCGGTGACCAGTCTCGGCGACACCGAGATCCTGAGGAGCGACGGCGTCCGCGGGGCGCTGGACTCGGGAGCCCCCTTCAAGGGCAGGAAAGCCAGGCCGAGGCACAGCACCAGCACGCACACGGCGTCCGTCAGGTAGCGGTACTCCCGGCCGATGAGCGCTCCGAACTCCGGGCCCCGGCTGGTGACGAGCAGGGCCAGGAGCACGACCAGGTAGCCACCGAGCAACACCCAGGCGCGCGCGGTGCGGACCCGGGTCAGCGCCGCGTAGACGATGACCGAGAAGGCCATGACCCAGGCCAGGTGGACGGTCCAGGCTGGAGGGTCGGCGAAGGCGGTGGGCGGAGCCTCGAGCGACCATCGCCACGGTCCTCCGACGACGGCGGAGACGAACGCCGTCCCCAGCATGGAGCTGGCCAGGCGCCCCACGAGGGGAGCGGTGACCTCGGCGAAGGGTTGCTCGACGTGCGTGAGGTAGTAGCCCGTGTAGCAGCTCACGGTGAGCACCCCCACCGACGCGGCGACCCAGTAGGTCCGCAGCACGTGGCCCACCCGCCTCAGAGGTGTCCCGGTCGAGAAGTAGGCGAGGGCGATGTAGGCGAGCACGGGCCCGATCAGGAGCGGCTTCACGTCGAACAGCAGGCCGTAGCACAACGACGCGATGGTCAGGATCAACCACCGCCATCGATGCGTGCGCAGGTGCAGCACCCAGGCTCCGACCGCCATGAAGATGGCGAACTGCGTCGGCACCTGATTGAGAGCGGCCGCCCACCACAGGAACGCCGGGACCGTGAGGACGCTCGTCAGGTAGATCCCCAGCGGGAGGAGCACGCCCCAGCGTCGTCCGAACAGCGTCAGCAGCATCCATAGCGCAGCGCCGCTCGCCATGGCCTGCATGATCAGCGTCACCGTCGCAGCCACGGCCCAGTTCAGCGTGCCGCTCTCTGCCACGAGGGACGCCACGAGTCGCCCCCCCGGCATGAGGTGTCCGTTGTAGGGGTCGAGCAGGTAGCCGAGGTCCAAGGGTCGCTGCGTCGCGTCGAGCAGCAGGTTGTAGTCATCGAGGAAGAACCAGCTGGGAAACAGCGCCCAGGCCCGCCAGGCGAGCTGCACCAGGATCATGACCACACCGACCAGCGTGACCAGCTGGCCGGTGCCGGGGTCGCCCGCCGTGGTCCGCCTGCGCTGGGTGCTCCGGCTCCCCATCGTGTGCAACTCCGTCTCCCTCAGCGCCATGCCGCGTCGCCGGACCCGATCATCGGGGTGAGCTCCTGACGACCCTGCCGGTCGAGGATCGCTGGGAGGTAGGTTACGTGGCTGAGCGGCGACATCCGGCGACATACTGAGAGAGACACGTGTCTGAGGAGTTCGACTTCGACGTCTGCATCATCGGCGGCGCCGGGCATGTGGGGTTCCCCCTGGCGGTGGCCTTCGCCAGCCGGGGGCTGAAGGTCTGCATCTACGACATCAACGGCCCGGCCGTGGAGCAGATCCTGGGCGGACGCGCCCCGTTCCTGGAGCCGGGCGTCCAGGCGCCGCTCGAGGCCGCGCTGGCCGCGGGGACGCTCGTGGGGGGCACCGACCCCGACGTGGTGAGCCGCTCCGAGCACGTCGTCGTGGTCGTCGGCACCCCCGTCGACCAGCACCTCAGCCCCGACCCCGAAGCGGTCCCGCGGGCGCTCGGGGCGCTCCTCGGCCGGCTCCGCAAGGGCCAGCTGGTCGTGCTGCGCAGCACCGTCTTCCCCGGTGTCACCCGTCGGGTGGAGCAGCTGGTGGCCTCGGTGCACCCCGACCTCGACCTGGCCTTCTGCCCCGAGCGCATCGCCGAGGGCCACGCCATGACCGAGCTGTTCTCCCTGCCGCAGATCGTCGCTGCCCGCACCCCGCGTGCCACCGAGCGCGCCGGCGCCCTCTTCGGCACGCTCACCGGGTCGATCATCGAGATGCAGCCCGAGGAGGCCGAGCTCGCCAAGCTCTTCACCAACGCCTGGCGCTACATCAAGTTCGCCGCCGCCAATCAGTACTTCATGATCGCCAACGACCTCGGCCTCGACTTCGCCCGCATCCGCGAGGCGATGATGGAGGACTACCCCCGCACCGCCGACCTGCCCGGAGCCGGCTTCGCCGCCGGGCCGTGCCTCTTCAAGGACACCATGCAGCTCGCCTCCGTCACCGGTGGGGCCTTCGCGCTCGGCCACTCCGCCATGCTCGTCAACGAGGGCCTGCCCGACTACCTCGTCAAGCGCATGGAGCAGCGTCACGACCTCTTCTCCCAGACCGTCGGCATCCTGGGCATGGCCTTCAAGGCCGAGAGCGACGACCGCCGCTCGAGCCTGTCCTACCGGCTCAAGCGGGTGCTGGCATTCCGCGCGCAGCGGGTGCTGACCACCGATCCCTACGTCACCGACGACCCCGAGCTCGTGCCGCTCGAGCAGGTCCTGGCCGAGGCCGACGTGCTGGTCATCGGGGCCCCGCACGCGCAGTACGCCGACCTGGTCACCGATCTGCCCGTCGTCGACGTCTGGGACCTGCGCGGCAACGGGAGCCTGACGTGAGCACCCCCAGCGTGACCGTGGTCGTCCCGGCCTACCACGAGGAGGAGGGCGTCGCGAGGGTCCTCGACCGCCTCGTCGAGGGCATCTCGCTGGACTTCGAGATCCTCGTCGTCGTCGACGAGCCCGACGACCCCACGATCGCCGCCGTCCACGCCCATGCGGGGGACGACGAGCGGGTGCGGACCCTGGTCAACACCTACGGCCGCGGGCCGGCCCACGCCGTGCGCTACGGCATCGACCAGGCGTCGCACCCGGTCGTGGTGGTCACCATGGCCGACGGCAGCGACGACCCGCGGATGATCGACCCCCTGGCCCGGCTGGTGGAGCGGGGCGTGGTCGTCGCGGCCGCGTCTCGCTACTCGCCCGGGGGCCAGCAGGTGGGCGGACCCGTCTTCAAGGGCCTGCTGTCGCGCACGGCCGGTCGCTCCCTCGGCGTCCTCGCCAGGGTCGGCACCGACGACGCCACCAACAGCTTCAAGGCCTACGACACCGCGTTCGTCCGCGAGGTCGGCATCCACAGCCGCAGCGGCTTCGAGATCGGGCTCGAGCTCACGGCCAAGGCACGCCGGCTGCGTCGTCCGGTCGCGGAGCTGCCGACGATCTGGCTCGACCGGACCCTGGGGGAGTCCCGCTTCGACCTGCAGGGCTGGATCCCGAAGTACCTGCGGTGGTACCGCTTCGCCTTCGGCCCCGAGCTCACCCTCGACGAGGTCAGACAGCAGGCTGCAAGGATCGCCGCACGCAACGAGGGAAGGCAGGGGACGACGTGACGGACACCGTGGTGGAGGAGACCGGGGCCGGCAGCGGTGTGGGGCTCCGGGTGCTGGTGACGGGATCGGCCGGCTTCATCGGGGGCTACGTCGTCGAGGAGCTGCTGGCGCGCGGCTACGCCGTGACCGGCATCGACAACTATTCCAAGTACGGCCCGGTGACGAAGTCCTACGACTCCCACCCGCGCTACCGCTTCGTGGAGGGCGACGTGCGTGACGTCGACCTGATGGTCGACCTGCTCGCCGACTGCGACCACCTGATCGCGGGCGCTGCGCTGATCGGCGGCATCTCCTACTTCCACACCTACCCCTACGACCTGCTCGCCACCAACGAGCGGATCATGGCCGCCACCTGTGACGCGGCGATCCGCGTGCTGCCCGCCGGGCGGCTGCAGAAGGTCACCTACCTCAGCTCCTCGATGGTCTTCGAGTCGACGGAGCACTGGCCCTCGGTCGAGGGCGACGAGCGGAAGATCGCGCCGCCGCTGTCGTCGTACGGCTTCCAGAAGCTGGCGGTGGAGTACTTCGCGAAGGCGGCGTGGGACCAGTACCAGGTGCCGTTCACCATCGTCCGCCCGTTCAACTGCGTCGGGGTCGGCGAGGGACGTGCCCTGGGTGACGTGGAGATCCCGAGCGGCAACGTCAAGCTCGCGATGAGCCACGTGGTGCCCGACCTGATCCAGAAGGTCCTCAAGGGCCAGGACCCGCTGCACGTCCTCGGCGACGGCCAGCAGGTGCGGCACTACACCTACGGCGCCGACCTGGCCCGCGGCATCGTGACCGCGATGGAGTCGGAGCCGGCGCTCAACGAGGACTTCAACCTCTCGACCGCCCAGTCGACGACCGTCCTCGAGCTGGCCGAGCTGATCTGGGCCAAGTGTCACGGCGACGGCCGGCCCTTCGCGTTCGTCAGCGACGAGGCCTTCGAGCACGACGTGGCCAAGCGCGTGCCCGACGTGACCAAGGCCCGCGAGGTCCTCGGCTTCACCGCCGACACGACGCTCGACGACATGCTGGACATCGTCGTGCCGTGGGTCCGTCAGGCCATGGCCGACGGCATCATCTGACGCGACCGACCACCAGCATCTGCTTGCCCAGGAAACGCCAGGCCAGGGGCAGGCGCAGGTAGGCGCGCACCATCAGCGGTCGCACCTCGAACTTCGCGTCCTTGACCGTGTAGGGCAGGAAACGCCCGATCGACTCGACGACCTCGTAGCCGGAGATCTCGAGCGCCTCCGCCACGCTGAGGTGCGTCAGGGGGAGGTGGTGGTCGAGGTAGTCCCAGTAGCGCCCGGGCAGGTAGCGGATGTTGGGCATCAGCACGACGATCAGCCCACCCGGTCGAGTCACCCGTCGGCACTCCTCCAGCGTGGTCATGAGGTCCGCCTTGGTGGGCAGGTGCTCGAAGAAGTTGGACGTGAAGACGGTGTCGACGCAACCGTCGGCCAGCTGATCCATGGCGTCGGAGCGGGTCGTGAGCACCTCGACCCCGGGTCCGGCCCAGGTGGCGGTGTCGGGGTTGAGGTCCACCGCGACGCGCCGGGTGGCCCGCACCTCGTTGACGAACTCGCAGCTCCCGGCGCCCAGGTCGACGACCACCCCGTCGCGGGGGACGTAGCGCTGGAAGAAGTCCTCCACCAGCACTCGCCAGAGCACGCGCTTGGAGGCGAGCTCGCGGTCGTCGAACCGGTTGCGGTAGATCGCCTCGAGGTCCTCGGTCCGCTTCTCGTCCACGGCCGAACTGTAGCCCGGAGCATCGATGCCGTTTCGTGTCCCGGAATGGCCATGGAGGCCTGTGACATGCGTTACTGTTCCTCGATATCTTGATTTCCTGGGGAGGGAATGCAGTGCGCAAATTCATCGGTCCGGTCCTGCTCGGCCTGGGGGGCTTCCTCCTGATGGCGGCCATCATCTGCACGGCCTGGGCTCCGGGTGTCGTCAAGAAGACGCCCACGGACGTCAACACGACGACGTTCCTGAGCGGCACGGCCAACAAGCTCAACGGGGCCACGGGGGAGCTGGAGTCCAACCCCATCAACACCACGAGCGTGACGATGGTCGACTCCGACATCTCCGACGACAACGTCGTGGGCTGGGTCAACACCTCGTGCACGGTCATCAATGTCGACAACCCGCCCAACTGCGTCGACGGTGACGACCCGCGACTCATCAGCGCCAGCATCGACACCTTCGCCACGAGCCGCACGACCGGGCTCGCGGTCAACGACGAGAAGTACCGCGCGGACGAGTCCGTCCCGCACGACGGCCTGGTCAACAAGTGGCCCTTCGACTCCGAGAAGAAGACCTACCCCTACTGGGACGGCACCGCCGGCGGCGCCTACGACGCGGTCTACGACCGCACCGAGAACCTCGACGGCCTCGAGACCTACGTCTACAAGGTGAGCATCGTCGACGCTCCGATCGACATCGCCGAGGGCATCCCGGGCACCTACAGCTCGGCCAAGGAGATCTTCGTCGAGCCCAAGACGGGTGCCATCGTCAACCAGACCGAGGACCAGCAGCGCTACCTCGAGTCCGGCGACCTGGTGCTCGACCTGCAGGCCGCCTTCACCGACGACCAGCAGGCCGAGAGCATCGCTGACGGCAAGGACAACCTCGCCAGCGTCAACCTCATCCTGAAGACGGTGCCGATCGTCGGCTTCGTGGGCGGCATCCTGTGCCTCCTCGCCGGTGCCCTCCTGGTCATGCGGGGCCGCGGCTCCTCCGACCAGTCGTCGGCCAAGCGCCGCGAGACCGTCGGCGTCTGACAGCTCCTGCACACTCCGGCACGCCGGGTCACGCGCTGCGTGGTCCGGCGTCCGCCATTTCAGTGCCTCTCGTACGACGCAGCCTTGGTGCAGCCGAAGATCGCGGTCCCGGGCGTGAAGCGCCCCCGCACCGCCGACCAGCCGCCCCAGAGCCGCTCGTGCCCCTCGGGCCACTCGGGCTCCAGCAGCGTGGTGATCGTGAAGCCGCCGGAGGACAGGACCGAGACCCAGTCACCCAGGGTGCGGTGGTGCTCGACGTAGGAGACCTGACCGGTGCTGTCGTCGACCTCCACGTAGGGAGTGCGGTCCCAGTAGGACTGGCTCGCGACCAGGCCGGCCTCGGACGGGTCGTCGGGAAACATCCAGCGCGTCGGGTGGGTGATGGAGAAGGCGAAGCGCCCGCCGGGGCTCAGCACCCGTGCGGTCTCGGCCACGGCGAGCTCGAGGTCCTGGACGAACTGGAGCGCGCCGAAGGAGCAGAAGACGACGTCGAAGGAGCCGTCGGCGAAGGGCAGGTCGGTGGCTGTGCCGAGGACCGAGGGGACCGCGATGCCGGTCTGCTCATCGAGGCGCCGGGAGTGCTGCAGCTGCCGGTGCGACAGGTCGAGGCCGAAGGAGGCCCCGCCCTGGGTGCGCACCCAGCGCGAGCACTGCCCGGCCCCCGACCCGACCTCGAGGACCCGCTTGCCGGCCACGTCGCCCAGGATCCCGGCCTCGGTCTCGGTTAGGCCCTCGGGCCCCCAGACAAACCCGGCGTCACCGAGGAACTCGCCGTGGGTCGCTTGGTATTCATCGGCATAGCGGTCCCAGTCGGGGCCGTTGGCCGCTCGTGACTCGGCCTCGCTGACGCCTCGACGCTCGACGCGGACCGGCGGGTGGGGCCAGTGTTCCTGCACGCCGTCACGCTAGCCCACCGCCTGGGCCACGCCGCCCCCTGGCGACCGGATCGGCAGGTGTTGGCACGATGGCCCGATGGACTTCGCATCCCTGACCCCGCTCGAGGGTGGCTGGTCGGGCCAGACCTTCCTGGCCGAGGCGGCGGGGGAGCGGCACGTCGTACGCATCTATGCCGAGCCGGGGCCGCGGGGCGATCAAGCCCACGAGGTCGACGCCGCGCTGCTGCGCCTGGTGCGCGGGCTCGTGCCGGTCGCCGACGTCCTGGAAGTACGCCGAGGTGACCCGGCGACCGGGATGCCAGCACTGCTCGTGACCAGCCTGCTTCCCGGCGAGCGCGGCGACCTGGTGCTTCCGCGCCTGGATGACGCCCAGCTGGCGATCCTCGGGCGTGAGGTCGGCGCCCTGGCGGCCACCCTCGGCGCGATGCCCCAGCTGCGGGCCGGCCCCTTCGTCGACGGCGACCTGCGGATCGGGACCTTCGGGGGAGCTGACGGCCTCGACGACTGGGTCCGTCAGCACGAGCCGGCCTTCGCGCACTGGAGCGACGACGAGCGCACCGGCCTCCTGGCCGTGGCCGAGCAGGCCCAGGTGCTGCTCGACTCGGTTGGCCGGCACTGCCTGGTGCACAGCGACCTCAACCCCAAGAACCTGCTCGTCGATCCCGAGACCTTGCAGATCACGGGCCTGGTCGATTGGGAGTTCGCCCATGCCGGCCACCCCTTCACCGACCTGGGCAACGTCCTCCGCTTCGACCGCCAACCGGCCTACGTCGACGCCGTCCTCGCCGCCTACGGCGACCGCCACGACATCGACCCGACGGCCGCACTCGACCTGGCCCGGGCCGCCGACCTGTGGGCGCTCGTCGACCTGGCCTCGCGACATGGTCAGAACCCGGTGGCCGACTGGGCCGAGCACCTGCTGCGCGCGATCGCGAACCAGCGCAACCACAATGCCTGGCTCACCAACGACTGAGTCCGGACTAAGCCGTAACACGTCTTCCACGGCAGGCAGGCAGGTGGCTCCCGCGACCTCGAGGGGCCTCACTCCCTGATGGTCACGTCCATCCTGCTTCCCGAACCGGTTGTCCCCGGGTTCGGCGTAGTGAATATAGGCTGCCAAAGGTGTCTACTAGCCCCCAGGTGCCGTTCTACGAATGCGCAGACCAGTGCCCCAATATGTGCAGGAACAG
>NZ_JANNML010000228.1:0-16697 GCF_031397825.1 Nocardioides sp. | reverse complement strand
GCGTCCGGAGCCCTTGGCGATGCGTGCGCGGCGCGAGCCGTCGATCATCTTGGGGTTGTTGCGCTCGGCCGGCGTCATCGACTGGATGATCGCCTGGATCCGGTCGATCTCACGCTCGTCGAAGTTCTCCAGCTGCTCACGAAACTGGCCCATCCCGGGCAGCATCCCCATGATCTTGGACATCGAGCCGAGCTTGCGGACCTGCTGCATCTGCTCGAGGAAGTCGTCGAGGGTGAACTCGCCGCCCTGGCCGCTGAGCTTGGCGGCCGCCTTCATGGCCTGCTCTTGGTCGAAGGTCTTCTCGGCCTGCTCGATCAGGGTCATCATGTCGCCCATGTCGAGGATGCGCGACGCCATGCGGTCGGGGTGGAAGAGGTCGAAGTCGGTCAGCTTCTCGCCGTTGGAGGCGAACATGACCGGACGACCGGTGATCGACGCGATCGACAGGGCCGCGCCACCGCGGGCGTCACCGTCGAGCTTGGTGAGCACGACGCCGTCGTAGCCCACGCCGTCGAGGAAGGCCTGGGCCGTGACGACCGCGTCCTGGCCGATCATCGCGTCGACGACGAAGAGCACCTCGTCGGGGTTGACGGCGTCGCGGATGTCGGAGGCCTGCTGCATGAGCTCGGCGTCGACACCGAGACGACCGGCGGTGTCGACGATCACGACGTCGTAGAGCTTGCGCTTGGCCTCCTCGATCGACGCCCGGGCGACGGAGACCGGGTCCCCGACGCCGTTGCCGACCTCGGGGGCGAAGACCGGGACCCCGACGCGCTCGCCGTTGACTTGGAGCTGCTTGACCGCGTTGGGGCGCTGGAGGTCGCACGCCACGAGGACCGGGGCCTTGCCCTGCTCCTTGAGCCACAGCGCGAGCTTGGCCGCCAGCGTCGTCTTGCCGGCGCCCTGGAGGCCGGCGAGCATGATGACGGTGGGGCCGGACTTGGCGTAGCGCAGCCGGCGGGTCTCTCCACCGAGGATGGAGACGAGCTCCTCGTTGACGATCTTGATGATCTGCTGGGCCGGGTTGAGCGCCCCGCTGACCTCCTCGCCCCGCGCCCGGTCCTTGACCGCGCCGACGAACTGCTTGACGACGGGCAGCGCCACGTCGGCCTCGAGCAGCGCGATGCGGATCGCACGCGCGGTCGCGTCGATGTCGGCTTCGGAGAGCCGGCCCTTGCCGCGCAAATTCTTGAAGGTGTCGGCAAGCCGGTCGGAAAGGGTGGCAAACACGGAAGTGACGTCCTAGGGCAGGCGATTCGATGGGTCTGGTGGCGTGCCCCAGCCTAACGCCGGGGCCTCGAGCGACTGGTCACGCGGTCGCGGCTGGGCCCGTCAGCGCCTCGCGCACGGCGTGCGCCGCCTGGGCCGCCCGGGTCTCCGAGAGCACCCCGGCCGAGGACTCCTGGAGGTAGAACACGTCGACCGCCTGCGGACCGAGGGTGTCCAGGTGCGCCGAGCGCACCGCCACGTCGAGCCGGGCCAGCGCCGCGCAGACGAGGTAGACGACCCCGGGCCGGTCGGCGGTGCGCACCTCGAGGACGGTGGCAAGGTCGCTGGCCTCCGGGCGTACGACGACCGTGGGCGCGAGCTCGGCACCTGCCGTGGGGCGAAGCCGGTGCGAGGCGTCGAGCCGGCCGTCGACGATCGCGTCGTACTTCTGGCGCAGGATCGCGGGGTCCAGGTCCTCGGCGGCGACCTCCCACACCGACACGCCGTAGTCGCCCTGCGCCCAGACCCGGGCGGCCCGCACCGCGGCGCGCTGGAGGGCGAACATCGCGGCGAAGTCGGCCAGCAGGCCCACCCGGTCGACGGCGATGGTGGTGACGCGCGAGCCGTCGTCGACCGGCTCGACGGAGATGTGGACGCTGTCCGCGCGCAGGTCTCCCGGGATCGGTACGTCGTCGCTCTGGATCGGCGGCAGGGCCGCGCCGGTGTCGAGGGCGGCGTGCGCGCGCCGGGCCAGGTCGAGGATCAGGCCGGAGCGCCACGAGGACCAGGCCTTGGGCGAGGTGGCCTTGGCGTCGGCCTCGGTGAGGGCGCCCAGCAGCGAGACCGCCTCGACCGTCCCCAGCCGCGAGGTCACCAGCTCGACGGTGGCCGGGTCGTCGGGGTCGCGCGTCGTCGCGGTCTCTGCGAGCAGCAGGTGCCATCGCACGAGCAGAGCGATCAGGTCGACGCAGTAGGGGGCGAAGCCCATGCGCCTCGCGATGGTGCGGGCGATCGGCTCCCCGGCCACGCTGTGCTCGGTCAGTCCGCCCTTGCCGATGTCGTGGAGGAGGGCGCTCACCATCAGCACGTCGGGGCGCGCCACGCTCCGGATCAGCGACGACGCCTCGATCGCGGTCTCGATGACGTGGCGGTCGACGGTGAAGCGGTGGATGACCGAGGCGTGCGGCAGCAGGCGCACCCGTTCCCACTCGGGCAGGAAGCCGCTCAAGGCCCCGGTCTCCTCGAGGGTCTCCCACACGCCCAGGAGGCTGCGTCCGGAGGCGAGGAGCCGCACCAGGAGCTGGCGCGCCTCGGCGGGCCAGGGGTCAGGCAGCGGCGAGCACTCCCGCACCAGTCGCGCCGCCGTCGCCGGCGCCAGCACCGCGTCGCGCTCGGCTGCTGACACGGCAGCGCGCAGCAGCAGGACCGGGTCGTCGGCCGGGCGCGCCTTCTTGTCCAGCACGATCTCGCCCGAGGAGAGGGCGACCCCGGCAGCCACGGGCTCGAGCGAGGGACGGCGCGCCCCCACGGCCGCGGGACGGGCGAGCACGGCGTCGACGCGGCGCCAGGCGAGCCGCGAGAGGTGGGTGAGCCGGCGACCGAGCTCACGCACGTGCACCTGGGCGGCGCGCTCGTCGGGCAGACCGAGGCCCTGAGCCAGCTCGGGCCACATCTCGGGGGTGATCCGCTCGGTCGCCCGCCCGGCCGTGCCGTGCACGACGTCGCGTACGTCGAGGAGCGCGAGGCGGCAGCGCTCGAGGTCGGCGTGGGGCACGTCGACCAACCAGGTGGCGACCATGCCACGCAGGACCGTCGCGTCGCGCAGCCCGCCCTCGGACTCCTTGAGGTCCGGCACCGACAGGTGCGCCAGCTCGCCGATCAGGTCGTGGCGGGAGCGGACCATCTGGCGCAGGGCCGGGAGCCGTTCCTTGGCACCCTTGCGCCAGTTGGCGAGCATCGTCGTGCGCAGCCGCAGGGTGAGGTTGGGATCACCCGCGAGGTGGCGCAGGTCGAGCAGCCCGGAGGCGACGCGCAGGTCGGCCTCGGCGGCGGTGAGCATCTCCGGCAGCGTGCGCACGGAGTGGTCGATCTTGGACCCGGAGTCCCACAGGGGGTACCAGATCTTGTGGGCCAGCTCGCCCAGGTCGATGCCCTCGTCGGAGACCAGGACGACGTCGAGGTCGGAGTGGGGGGCCAGCTCGCTGCGGCCGTAGCCCCCCACTGCCACCAGAGCGGCACCGACGTCGGGACCACCGCAGTCTGCGAAGGCCCGGGCGCACAGGGCGTCGGCCTCCGCGGTGCGGGCGGCCCGTTCGGGTGCCGTCATCGGGTCAGATCGCCGCGTCGTCCCGGTCTCCGGTGCGCACGCGCAGGACGGAGTCGAGGGGGGCGACCCACACCTTGCCGTCGCCGATGCGACCGGTGCTGGCGCTGGTCTGGATCGCGCCGACGATCGCCTCGACGTCCTCGTCGCTGACGACGACCTCGAGCCGGATCTTGGGCACGAGGGCGATGTCGTACTCGGCGCCACGGTAGACCTCGGTGTGCCCCTTCTGCCGGCCGTAGCCGCTGACCTCGCTGACGGTCATGCCGGTGACCCCGACCGACTCCAGGGCGACGCGGACGTCCTCCCACTTGTGCGGCTTGATGACCGCGGTGACGAGCTTCATCGTTCTTCCTCCCTCGAGGCGGTGGATCCGCCCAGGACTCCCGAGCCCGAGCGGGCACCGGCGGTGGCGTGCAGGTCGTAGGCGGTCTCGGCGTGGACCACGAGGTCGATGCCGCTGAGCTCGTGCTCCTCGTCGATACGGAAGCCCATGGCCTTGTCGACGACGAGTCCGATGATGCCCGAGACCACGAAGGCGTAGGCGAACACCGCGCCGCCGCCCAGCAACTGCCGACCCAGCTGGTCGGGCCCGCCGCCGTAGAACAGGCCGTCCACGCCGGTCGGGGCAGCGGCCGTCGCGAGCAGCCCGATGCCGAACGTGCCGACCAGGCCGCCGACCAGGTGGACTCCGACGACGTCGAGCGAGTCGTCGTAGCCGAAGCGGTACTTCAAGGCGACCGCCAGGGCACAGACGACCCCGGCGACCGCGCCCATGACGATCGCACCGACCGGCGAGACCGACGCACAGGACGGCGTGATCGCCACGAGCCCGGACACCAGTCCCGACGCGGCGCCGAGCGAGGTCGCGTGGCCGTCGCGCAGCCGCTCGACCCCGAGCCAGCCCAGCGCGCCGGCCGCCCCGGCGAGCAGCGTGGTGGTGAAGACGACCGCAGCGGTCTGGTTGGCGCCGAGGGCGGAGCCGGCGTTGAAGCCGAACCAGCCGAACCACAGCAGGCCCGCGCCGAGCATCACCAGGGTCAGGTTGTGCGGACGCATCGGGTCCTTGCCGAAGCCGATCCGTCGACCCAGCACCAGGGCCAGCGCGAGCCCCGAGGCGCCGGAGGTGATCTCCACGGCGGTGCCGCCTGCGAAGTCGATGACCCCGAGGTCGTTGGCCATCCAGCCCCCGACATGGTCGCCGGCGGAGAAGTCGAAGATCCAGTGGGCGATCGGTGCGTAGACGACGAGGGTCCAGACCGCGACGAAGACCATCCACGCGCCGAAGCGGGCGCGATCGGCGATCGCCCCGGAGACCAGGGCCCCGGTGATGACGCAGAAGAGGCCCTGGAAGACCGCGAAGAGGATCAACGGGACGCCCGAGTCGCCGTTGCTGTCCTCCGACATCAGCTGCGAGAGCCCGGCGTACTGCGTGGGGTCCCCCACCAGGCCGAGGCCGAGGTCGTCGCCGAAGGCGATGGAGTAGCCGACGAGGACCCAGAGGATGGTGATGACGGCCAGCGAGCCGAAGGTCATCATCATCATGTTGAGCACGCTCTTGGAGCGCACCATGCCGCCGTAGAAGAGCGCGAGACCAGGCGCCATGAGCAGGACCAGGGCGCTGGCGGCGAGCAACCAGGCCGTGTCACCGGAGTCGAGGCCCGCGGGGTCCGCGACGAGCGGGGCGAGGTCGAGGAGTCGCGTGGGGGTAGTCACGATCGACCACCCTCCAAGCCATTTGTTTCAGACATGTAAACGACCCGGCTGTCTCACGACAGCCGGGTCGTCCACCCTGCGGTGCTGCGGGTCGTGCGAGCGCTCAGAGAGCGGCTTCGTCCTTGTCACCGGTGCGGACGCGGATCACGGTCTCGATGGGGCTGACCCACACCTTGCCGTCCCCGATGCGTCCGGTCTGGGCGGTCTTGACGACGATGCCGACGATGTCGGCGGCGTCGTCGTCGTCCACCACGATCTCGATGCGGATCTTGGGCACGAGCGCGATGTCGTACTCGGCCCCTCGGTAGACCTCGGTGTGGCCCTTCTGGCGGCCGTAGCCGCTGACCTCGGAGACCGTCATGCCGGTCACCCCGAAGGTCTCGAGCGCCTCGCGGACGTCTTCCCACTTGTGCGGCTTGATGACCGCGGTCACGAGCTTCATGCCTTGTGTCCTTCCGAGGGAGCCATGCTGGCAGCGAGGACGCCGGTCTTGCCGCCACCGCCGCTCATGCTGGTGTGCAGGTCGTAGGCCGACTCACCGTGCTCGGTGAGGTCGATGCCCTCGGCCTCGTCCTCCTCGGTGATGCGCAGGCCCAGCGTGAACTTGATGGCCAGGGCGATGATCGTGGTGACCACGCCCGAGTAGGCGACCGCGACGAGGACACCGAGCGCCTGGTCGCCCAGGGAGCCGGCACCGCCGCCGTAGAGGAGGCCGTCGATGCCACCCGCGCCGTCGGACGTCGAGAAGACGCCGATCAGCAGGGTGCCGATGACGCCACCCACGAGGTGGACGCCGACGACGTCGAGCGAGTCGTCGTAGCCGAGCTTGTACTTGAGGCTGACGGCCCAGGCGCAGACGGCACCGGCGATGAAGCCGATGGCGACCGCACCCTCGATGTCGACGGCACCGGTGGCCGGGGTGATGGCGACGAGGCCCGCGACGATGCCGGAGGCGGCTCCGAGCGAGGTGGCCTTGCCGTGCATGAGCTTCTCGATGAGCAGCCAGCCGAGGATGGCGGCCATCGTGGCCAGCGTGGTGGTGGTGAAGGTGCGACCGGTCTCGGAGAAGAACTGGGCCATGTTGGCCTCGTCGGTGTCACCGGTGAAGACGATCGAGCCGACGTTGAAGCCGTACCAGCCGAACCACAGGAGGCCGGCTCCGAGCATGGTGAGCGTCAGGTTGTGCGGACGCATCTGGTCCTTCGGCCAGCCCATGCGCTTGCCCAGCAGGAGGACGAGCACGAGGGCCGCGACACCGGCGTTGATGTGCACCGCCGTGCCGCCGGCGTAGTCCTGGGCACCGCTGCGACCGCAGATGAGCGAGTCGTCGGTGCAGCTGAAGACCATGTGGGCCATCGGGAAGTAGCACAGGACCGCCCACAGCGGCACGAAGAGCACCCAGGCGGAGAACTTCATCCGGTCGGCCACCGCGCCGCTGATGAGGGCGGCGGTGATGATCGCGAAGGTCATCTGGAACATCACGAAGATGTAGCTCTCCGTCGGGACGTCCTTGAGCCAGATCAGCGTGGTCGGGTCGGCGAAGAACGTGCCTTCGCCACTCCAGCCCATCGACCAGCCGACGGCGACGTAGAGGATGCCGACGATCGCCGCGGCGACGTAGGACATCATCATCATGTTGAGCACTGACTTCGAGCGGGACATGCCGCCGTAGAACAGCGCCAGCGCGGGCACCGTCATCATCAGGACCAGGGCCGTCGCCACCAGCATGAAGGCGTAATAGCCGTCCACAGAACCTCCAGGGAATCACTGTCCGGGGGCGTGGCCGGCTCACGACCGCGTTGTCGTGGCGAGGTCCCCGCCTCATTGCCCTGAACCTTCACGGCCGGAGGTTTCACGGTCCGCGCGCCTTTGTTGCAGGCAGGAAACGAGTCCGGGGCGTGCGTAACTTCCGTGTTACGGACCGGGCGTGTCCCGATTCAGGTGCGCGCAGGACGGGGAGGCCTCCGCCTCCGTCCGGCGCCCTAGGGTGTCGGCGTGAAGTTCTCCAGGAGGCAGCCCGACCCGGCTCCGTCCCCCGCGCCCGGCGAGGTCGATGCTTCCCCGGCAGCCCCGGCAGCCCCGGCTCAGCGTCTCGTCGAGGCGGGGATCGTGGACCGCGAGTTCTGCTCGGCTCAGGCCGGGGTCGCGTTCGACTCCGACCTCGCCGCTGCACGGGCGTGCGTGAGCGCCGCCGGCGCCTGGTCACCCCACCCGCTGCTCGACCTCGGCTCGCTCCCCCAGTGGTTGCGCGCCAAGCTCGAGGAGGGCGCGTTCGTGCCGCTGCTGCGCTACCTCACCCGGGCCGGCAGCACGGACCGGTTGAGCCCCCTCCTCGACGCGTCGGCCGTGCCCGGCACTGCCCAGCAGAAGGCGGCGCACCCCGGTGGCGCGCTCGGGCTCTTCCTGTCCACCGCCGGTCCCGACACGGAGCTGCCGGGTGGCCGCGGCCTGACGTGGGGCGTCGCGCGCGGGCTCCTGCTGGAGCACGCCCGCCTGGTGCGCGCGCAGCAGGACCTGCGCGGCCCTCGCACCACCGAGACCTGGGACGCCGTCGCCGAGGCCGCGTGGCGCGCCCGCTGGCAGGACGCGCCGCTCCCGGACGGCGACGGGCCGCTGGTGAGCGTCGTGATGCCGGTGCGCAACCGTGCCGGAGTCGTCGAGGTCGCGCTCACCTCCCTGGCGGCTCAGACCCTGCAGCGCTGGGAGCTGGTCGTCGTCGACGACGGCTCCACCGACGACACGGTCGCGGTGCTCGAGACGTGGGCCGCCCGAGACCCCCGCATCCGGGTGGTCCAGCAGGAGTGGGGCGGTGTGTGCGCGGCCCGCAACACCGCGCTCGCCGCCGCCGGCTCGCCGTACGTCGCCTTCCTGGACAGCGACAACACCTGGCGCCCCGACTTCCTGCGCCTCGCGGTGGGGGCGATGCACGGGCAGGGCCTGCGAGCGGCGTACGCCGGCATGGTGCTGCGCGACGCCGACGACCCCGCGCGGGTGGTGCACCGCGCCTTCCGTGGCTCGCGCGACGCGCTGATGGTCGTCAACCACGTGGACCTCAACGTGCTGGTCGTCGAGCGGGAGCTGGCACTGGAGGTCGGAGGCTTCGACGTCGCGCTGCGGCGCTGGGTCGACCACGACTTCGCTCTCAAGCTGGCCGGCGAGGTCGAGCTCGAGCTGCTGCCGTTCCTGGCGGTCGACTACGACGACTCGCGCGAGGTCAGCGACCGGATCACGACGAGCGAGTCCGATGCGTGGCAGTACGTCGTGCTCGGGCAGCACTGGGTCGACTGGGACGCGGTGGAGCGCGAGGTGCCTGCCCGCGTGGCCGGTCGGGTGTCGGTGGTCATCCCGACGTGGAACGACTCCGCGATGACCCTGCGCGCCGTCGAGACCGTGCTGCGCAACACGCCCGGAGTGGACGTCGAGGTGGTCGTGCTCGACAACGGCTCGCGCTCCGACGTCGCGATGAGCCTGGGCGCCGGGCTGCTCGGCGACCCGCGGCTGCGGCTCGTGCGGCTGCCCCGCAACCTCAACTTCGCGATCGGCTGCAACGTCGGCTTCGCGCGCTCGACCGGTGAGAACGTGCTGTTTCTCAACAATGACACCGAGCCGCGCCCAGGCTGGTGGGAGCCGCTGGTCGCGCACCTCGCCGCCGAGCGGGTGCTCGGCGTGCAGCCGTTGCTGCTCTACCCCGACGACACGATCCAGACCGCGGGCACCGTCTTCCCGGTCGACCACGCCATCCCGTGCCACTACCTCGTCGGCCATCCGGCGGAGGACGCCACCAAGATCGCGGATCCCTGCTTCACGGCCGTCACGGCTGCCGCCCTGCTGATGCGGGCGAGCGACGTGGCCCGGCTGCGCGGCTTCGACCCGCTCTTCGTCAACGGCGCCGAGGACGTCGACCTGTGCCTGCGCGCCGGTGAGCTGCGCGAGGGCCACTTCGTGGTCGAGACGGCGTCGCGCGTCACGCACCACGAGGGCAAGACAGCCGGTCGCATGACCCAGGTCATGGAGAACCGGGTCCACCTCCTGGGCCGCTGGCGCGGTCGGCTGCCGCTGGCCGACCGGCAGCGCTGGACCGAGGCCGGCTTCGCGATCGCCCACGTCGGGGGCGAGGACGTGCCGCTCCCCCGCCCCAAGCCGCTCATCGTGCGTCCGCCCGCGCCTCCGCTGCCCGACGGGTCGCCGGCCCTGCGGTGGGCGCTCAAGATCGCCGCCCCAGGCGGCGAGAAGGGCGACCTGTGGGGAGACGTGCACTTCGCCCGGTCGATGGCCCGCGCCCTGGCCACCCGCGGGCAGGACCCGGTGCTCTTCCGCCACGGCGCCCACCACGTCGCCGCCACGCGCATGGACGACGTCGTCCTCGGCATCCGTGGCCTCGACCCGATCCGCCCCATCCCCGGCAAGGTCAACGCGGTCTGGGTCATCAGCCACCCCGACGACGTGAGCGCCGAGGAGCTGCTCGACTTCGAGCTCGTCTATGCCGCCTCCGCGTCGTGGGCGGCGCTCATGTCGCAGCGGACCGGGCGACCGGTCCGGCCGCTGCTCCAGGCCACCGACCTCGCGCTGCGCCCTGCTGCCTCCGTGCCGCTGGGCGACGGATCACGGCCGCTCTTCGTCGGCAACACCCACGCCCGTCGTCCGCGCCAGATCGTGCTCGACGCCGTGGCCACCGGCGTCCCGGTCGAGGTGCACGGGCCCGGCTGGGAGGGGGTCCTGCCCGACGGTCACCTGCGCTCGCCGTACGTCGCCAACGACGCGCTCCTGACCCTCTACCGCACCCACGGGCTGGTGCTCGCGGACCACTGGGGCGACATGGCCACCCACGGCTTCCTGGCCAACCGGCTCTTCGACGCCGTCGCGGCCGGTGCGCGGGTCGTCTGCGACGACGTGCCGGGGGTCGAGGAGCTCGAGGGTGCCGTCCAGGTCTATCGGACGCCCGAGGAGCTCGCGTTCCTCTGCTCGCCCGAGGGGCGCTCGCGCTGGCCCTCGGACGACGCGATGGCCGCGATCTCCGACCGGGTGGCCGCTGCCCACTCCTTCGACGCCCGCGCTGCCCGGCTGCTCGACGACGCCTCTGCGATCTGGACGTCCCGCCAGGCCTGACCGGACGCTCGCCGAGTCGTGCGCGATGGTGCACACCGGGCGCCAGCCGGGATAGTGCGGGACGTTTTCGACCTCGCCAGCACGCTCGGACGTCGAAAACGTCCCGCACTATCCGTGGGTCGAGGTCAGCCCAGGAGGGCGTCGACGAACGCGCCGGCGTCGAAGGGCGCGAGGTCGTCGGCGCCCTCGCCGAGACCGACGAGCTTGACGGGTACGCCGAGCTCTCGCTGGACCGCCACGACGATGCCGCCCTTGGCCGAGCCGTCGAGCTTGGTCAGGACGATGCCCGTGACGTCGACGACCTCGCTGAAGACGCGGGCCTGGATCAGTCCGTTCTGGCCGGTGGTCGCGTCGAGGACGAGCAGCACCTCGGTGACCGGCGCCTGCTTCTCGATGACGCGCTTGACCTTGCCGAGCTCGTCCATGAGGCCCTGCTTGTTCTGCAGCCGACCCGCGGTGTCGACGATGACGGTGTCGACGCCCCGGTCGACGCCGTCCTTGACCGCCTCGAAAGCGACGCTGGCGGGGTCGGTGCCCTCGGGGCCGCGCACGACCTCGACGCCGACGCGCTCGCCCCAGGTCGCCAGCTGCTCGACCGCGGCGGCACGGAAGGTGTCGGCGGCACCGAGCACGACAGAGCGCTCCTCGGCGACCAGGATCCGGGCGATCTTGCCGACGGTGGTGGTCTTGCCGGCGCCGTTGACGCCGACCACGAGCACGACACCGGGCTTCCCGTCCTCGCCGCTGACCTGCAGCCGGCGGTCCATCGTGGGGTCGACGAGGGTCAGCAGCTCCTCGCGGAGCACCGTGCGGGGATCGCCCGCCTCGTTGCCATCGACGCGCAGTCGGGTGCGCAGCCGCTCGACGAGCTCCTGCGTCGGTGCGACGCCCACGTCGGCGGTGAGCAGCGTGTCCTCGATGGACTCCCAGGTGTCCTCGTCGAGGCGGTCACGGCTGAGCAGGGCCAACAGGCCGCGCCCGAGCCCACCCTGGGAGCCGGCCAGCCGCTGACGCAGCCGCACCAGCCGGGAGGCGGTGCCCTCGGGCTTCTCGAGGGCCGGGGCGGTGGGCTCGAGGACCTCGGGCTCGAGGACGTCCGTGGCGCCCGGCTCACCACCGGGCGGGAGGCCGAGGTCGTCGGTCCAGGTGTCGTGCAACGGCGCCGGCTTGCGCCGGCGCGTCACCACGAGCCCGGTGACGGTCGCCACGAGGGCGAGCGCCACGAGGGCGATGATCAGGATCACGAGAGCCAAGCCGTCCATGGCCCCAATCCAACCAGAGGCCGGTGCCGCCCCGGTCAGCGCTGTGCGGTGCCCCGCGAGCTCAGGCTGTCAGCGGTCGCGTCCCTGCGGGCGTCGTCCTCCGGGTCGAGCGTGGGGACGGCGTCGGCGGCACGCGCCATCGCCTCACCGAGCCAGGGGGCGGCCGGCAGCCGCTCCCCGCGGTGCGGGAAGGCGACGAAGAGGCCGACGCCCGCGCAGATGAGCAGGATGACGAGCATGGCGATCCATGCGACGAGCAAGGTGACTCCCGAGAGACGAGGAACGGTCCTTTACCCTCCCATGCCCGGATGGGCCGCCCTCCACTCCTCAGTCGGCGCGGCCCCGTGACGTGCCCCTCATCCCCCGCACCCGTCGTACGACGCGGCGCGCGACGGAGACGCTCGGCTGCGCGGCGGGTGCCGATGGCGGCCCCGACGCAGCCGCGAGCGCCCGGTCGCGCTCGCCCCGGACCCGCTCGAGCCGCCCGCGGGCCTGGAGCACCTCGCCCTGCAGGCGGGTCATCTCCCCGAGCATCGCATCGAAGGTGCGGGTGAGGGCGGTGGGCGCCACCTCGAGCAGCGCCGGCACCACGGCACCGGTCACGGGTCGGACCAGCCACACCATCTCGTCAGGCTCGGCCCGCACCCAGGTGGCCATCTCCCCACCGAGCAGCGAGCGCGGGGTGATGCGCTGGATGGCCAGGCCGCACGATGCCAGCCGGTCCTCGAAGTCGTCGCCGTAGTAGCGCACGTGGTCTGCCTGGCCGAAGCGCCGCACGCGCTCCTCCTCGTCGGCCGACGGGTCCTCGTCGGTGACCGTGCCGGGACGGAACGGGACCTGCAGGATGCCGAGGCCGTCGGGCGCCAGCACCCGCCCGATCTCGCGCATGGCCGCGAGGTCGTCGGGGATGTGCTCGAGCACGTGGTAGCAGACGAGCAGGTCGACGGAGTCGTCCGCGAGCGGGACGTCGGTGAGGCTGCCGAGCACGTCGACGCGACGGTTGTCGGCACCGAGGTCGAGCTTGAGGTGGGTGCGCGCGCCGAGGCGGCCGAGCAGCGGCGTGGTCTGCGGCGACGGCGAGACCTCGAGCAGGAGGTCGATGTCGTCGAGCAGGGGCGCCAGCACGCTCAGCAGGATCGCGAAGAACCGGTGCCGCTCCAGGCTCCGGCAGCGCGGGCAGGACGCGTCGGGCCGACCGCCGGGCCCGGGCTTGAAGTCCTTCTTGACGATCCGGTCGCACGTAGGGCAGTAGCGACGCGGGAAGTCCAGGATCGAGGTCGCCTCACTCATGCGCGGGCCTCACCAGCGGGCCTCAGCAGCGGCTCGACGACCGCCCGGATCGTGTCGGGGACCGGCGTGCTGCGCCGGGCCGGGTCGGTGTTGTCGACGTAGACGTGCACGAACCGGCCCTCGGCCGCGGCCTCGTCGCAGTCGCCCTGGAAGAGCCCGATCCGGTAGACGACCGATTTTGTGCCGACCTTATCGACGACCAGCCCGGTCTCGATCGGCTCCGGGAAGCCGATCTCGCGGAAGTAGCGGCAGGACGTCTCGGCCACCACGCCGATCTGCGGCAGCGCGCGGATGTCGAGCCCGGTCTTCTCGTAGAGGTGGGCGTTGACGGCCGTGTCGAACAGCTCGTAGTAGGTCGCGTTGTTGAGGTGGCCGTAGGCGTCGTCGTCACGCCAGCGCGTGGTGACGGTGCGCCAGGCGACGAAGTCGCCCCGCGTGGGTCTCGTGCTCATCAGGCGGGCTCGGTCTCTCGCAGTCGCTGGCTGATGACAGCGCTGACGCCGTCTCCGCGCATGGTCACGCCGTAGAGGGCGTCGCCGACCTCCATCGTGCGCTTCTGGTGGGTGATGACGAGGAGCTGGGAGTTCTCGCGCAGCTCCTCGTAGATCTGCAGCAGCCGGCCCAGGTTGGTGTCGTCGAGCGCCGCCTCGACCTCGTCGAGGATGTAGAAGGGCGAGGGCCGGGCCTTGAAGAGCGCGACGAGGAACGCCACTGCCACCAGGGACCGCTCGCCGCCCGAGAGCAGGCTGAGCCGCTTGACCTTCTTGCCCGGCGGCCGGGCCTCGACCTCGACGCCGGTCGACAGCATGTCGCCGGGGTTGGTGAGGACCAGGCGACCCTCACCACCGGGGAAGAGCCGCGCGAAGGTCTGGTCGAAGGCGGCGGTCACATCGGCGAAGGCCTCGGTGAAGACGGCCTCGACCCGGGCGTCGACCTCCTTGACGATGTCGAGCAGGTCGGCGCGCGTGCGCTTGAGGTCCTCGAGCTGCTCGGTGAGGAACTTGTGCCGCTCCTCCATCGCCGAGAACTCCTCCAGCGCCAACGGGTTGACCTTGCCGAGCATGGTGAGCTCGCGCTCGGCGGTCTTGAGCCGCTTCTGCTGCTCCTCGCGCACGAAGGGCACCGGGTCGGGCAGGTTGCCATCGGCGTCGGGTGCCGTCGCCGGCACGTCGTTGTGGGGCCCGTAGTCGGCCGCCAGCCCATCGGCGTCGAGCCCGAGCTCCTCCAGCGCGCGCTCCTCGAGCTGCTCGATGCGCATGCGCTGCTGGGTGCGAGCCATCTCGTCGCGGTGGACGGAGTTGACCAGCTCGTCGTGCTCGCGCATCAGGTCGCGCAGCGCGGTGCGTCGGGTCAGGAGCTCCTGCTCGCGACCGGTGCGCGACGCCTCGACCTCCTTGCGGGCCTCCGTCGCCTGGTGGATGGAGACCTCCAGCCGCGACAGGACGTACGACGCCGCGACCCCGACCGCCTCCGCGGCCTGGCCCTCGCGGAGCAGCCGCTCGCGCCGGGCTGCGGCCTTGGCACGGGCCTCCCGCTCGGTGCGGGCCGCCCGCATCAGCGACTCGGCGCGGCCGTGCAGGGCGCGGGCGCGCTCCTCGGCGGTGCGCAGCGCGAGGCGGGAGTCCATCTCGCCCTGGCGCGCGGCCTTGGCCGCCTCGGCCAGCCGCTCGCGCTCGACGGTGTCGGGCTCCTCGTCGGGGGCGTCCTCGGCGGTGGCGAGACGCTGCTCGAGGTCGGCGAGCCCGGCGAGGTCCTGCTCGCGCGCCGCCTGGGCCTTCTCGATCGCCTGACCGAGCCGGTCGGCCTCGCCCCGGGCCGATCGGGCCGCCGAGCCGTGCTGCCCGAGCTCCTCGGCCACGGCCGCGAGCGTGGCGTCGGACTCGTGCAGCTTGGCCAGCGCCACGTCGGCGCGCTTCTGCGCCTCGAGCCGCTCGGCCTCGAGGCGGGACAGGTCGAAGGTCAGCCGTTCGGAGGCCGCGATCGCCTCGGCCAGCTGCGAGGAGGCCTCGTCGACGGCGGCCTGGATCTCGATCAGGCTCGGCTGGCTCGAGGAGCCTCCCGCCGCGAAGTGGGCCCCCAGCACGTCGCCCTCGCGAGTCACCGCGGTGACGTCGGGCAGGTCGGCGACCAGGGCCTGGGCCGCGGCCAGGTCGGGCACGACGGCGACCTTGAAGAGCAGCCGCCGCAGCGCCGGGCGCAGGGTGTCGGGGCACTCGACGACGTCGACGGCGTAGGACGCGTGGTCCGGCAGGGCGGGCCAGGTGCGCTCGTCGCTCTCGACCAGGCCGCCGAGCAGCATGCCGGCGCGGCCGAGGTCGTCGGTCTTGAGGTGACCCATCGCGGCCACCGCGGCGCCCGCGTCGGTCACGGCCACCGCGTCCGCGGCGGAGCCCAGCGCGCTGGCGACCGCGGTCTCGAAGCCGGTGCGCACCGACAGCAGCGCGGCGACCGGGCCCATCAGCCCGGAGACGGTGTCGGTGGTCGCGAGCAGCGCACCGGCGCCGTCCTTGCGGTTGAGGCCCATCTCGAGGGCGTCCTTGCGGGCGGCCAGGGACGAGCGGTCGCGGTCGGCCTGCTGGGCCTCCTCGCGGGTCTTGGCGAGGCGCTCCTCGAGGTCGTCGAGCACCTGGGTGGCGGCCTCGTGCTCCGCGTCGAGCCCCTCCTCGCCGGCGTCGAGGCCGGCGACCCTGGTCTCGAGCGAGGTGAAGTCACGCTGGGCCCGGTCGGCGCGCGCGACGGCCTCCTCGCGGGCCAACCCGAGCCGGCCGATCTCGTCGTCGGCGGCTGCGGCGCGTGACTTGAGCGCGTTGACCTGGCCGTGGAGGCGGGCGAGGCCCTCGCGGCGGTCGGCCGCGGCGCGCACCAGCCCCGCGACGCGGCGGTCCTCCTCGGCGGCCGCCTCCTCCGCCGTACGACGTCCGGTGACGGCCTGCTCCAGCGCGGTGCGCGAGGCGTCGACCTCGGCCGCGATCTGCTGCTCCTGCTGGCGGACCTGCTCGGCCTGGGCCTCGAGGTCCTCCGGGTCGCGCCCCTGGGGCTCGCTCTCGCTGACGCTGGCGGCGTTGCGCACGCGCTCGGCCGCCAGGGAGGCGGTGCCGCGCAGCCGCTCGCGGAGGCCGTTGAGGCTGTATTGCACGTCCTGGGCCCTCGACAGCGCCGGCAGGTCCTCGCGCAGTGCCGCCTCGAGCACGGCCTCGGCCTCGCGCCCCTCGGCCAGCGCCTTCTCGACCTCCGCCCGGCGCTCGACCAGGATCGACTCGTCGGCCATCTCCTGCTGCAGCGCCGTGCGGGCCGTGACGAGGTCGTCGGCCATCAGCCGGGCGCGGGCGTCGCGCGCGTCGGCCTGGACGCCGGCGGCACGACGGGCGACCTCGGCCTGGCGGCCCAGTGGCTTGAGCTGGCGGCGGATCTCGCTGAGCAGGTCGTTGAGGCGGGTCAGGTTGCCGTCGGTGGAGTCGAGCTTGCGCAGCGCCTTCTCCTTGCGCTTGCGGTGCTTGAGGACGCCCGCGGCCTCCTCGATGAAGCCGCGCCGGTCCTCCGGCGTCGCGTGCAGGATGGTGTCGAGCTGGCCCTGGCCGACGATGACGTGCATCTCCCGCCCGATGCCGGAGTCGCTGAGCAGCTCCTGCACGTCGAGCAGCCGGCAGGAGGTGCCGTTGATCGCGTACTCAGAGCCGCCGGAGCGGAACATCGTGCGGCTGATCGTGACCTCGGCGTACTCGATCGGCAGCGCACCGTCGGAGTTGTCGATGGTCAGCAGCACCTCCGCGCGACCCAGCGGCGGGCGCCCG
>NZ_JANNML010000226.1:0-16245 GCF_031397825.1 Nocardioides sp. | reverse complement strand
GTGCGGTGCGCCAGATGTGGCGGGTCGATGGTGGCCGGGCAGTACAGCGAGAACCACCAGCCGAAGTACAGGTGCAAGACGGCCCGCGAGTCCGGGCCGCTCGGGTGCGCCGGCGGGCACGTCCTCGTCCGGCTCGTCGAGGCCCACGTCCTCGAGCACGTCGAGGCTCTGGCCGAGCAGGTCGAGACGGTCAACGAGCGCCTCGGGCCGCTCACGGCGCACCGGACCACTCTGAAGGCCGAGGAGGACGCCCTGGCGCGGCAGGTGGTGCGGACCGATGAGGCGCTGACACGGTTGGCGGTGCAGGACGCCGAGCACCCGTTGCCGCCGGCGGTGTACACGAAGGCCCGCCAGGAGCTCGTGGACCGGGCGGCCGACCTGGAGCGGTCGCTGGCCGACGTGCAGCGCGAGAGCCGTCGTGCGGTGCCGCACGCGGGGCAGGCGGCGGTTGAGCTGCTCGCGGGGTGGGAGCGGTGGCCGGTGACGGTGCGGCGTGAGGCGCTGCGTGGGCTGGTGCACTGCGTGCTGGTTTCGGCGGGGACTCCGGCGCGGTTCCGGATCGTTGAGCCGTCCGAGATCAGGCCGGGTCTTTAGGCACCAGTCACGGTCATGTCGGCCGGCATCGTGATGGCGATCTGGGGCGTCGCGCGCCAAGAGCTGACGGCGATGCTGAGGTCGGCGCTCAACTCGGTGCAGTAGTGCTCCACCGGCTGCGCGCCCGCTCCCACCGTGGCGCGGCGGTCGTCGACGTCGTGCTGGTGATCGTCGTCCTCGTGCCGGTCGTGCTCGGGATCGTCCAGGTCGCGCTGGTGATGTTCGTCCGCAACACGCTGGCTGCCGCGGCCTCCGAGGGCGCGCGGCTCGCGGCGACGGCCGACCGCGGACCGGGCGACGGGGTCGCCCTGACGCGCGAGCAGGTCGACCAGGCGATCTCGGGTCGCTTTGCCCAGGACGTGTCCGTACGCCGGGTGCTCATCGACGGCGCTCCCGCCGTGGAGGTCACCATCCACGCCCGCGTCCCTGCCCTGGGCCTGGGCGGGCCCGCCATCGAGCTCGACGTCGCGGGCCACGCCATCGAGGAGCTGCCGTGACACGGCGCTGGCAGCGCACCGGCGATGCAGAGCGCGGCAGCGCCGTGGTCGAGCTGACCTGGTTGGGCATCCTCCTGCTCATCCCGACGCTCTGGATCGTGCTGTCGGTCTTCGAGGTGCAGAAGGGGGCCTTCGGCACGAGCGCGGCCGCGCGTGCGGCGGGCCGCGCCTACGCACTGGCACCCACCGACGCCGAAGGCCAGCGTCGAGCTGAGCAGGCTGCGCGACAGGCACTGGTCGACCAGGGGCTCGAGGACGCCCCGCTGACGGTCACGGTCAGCTGCGACTCGCCCGGCACCAGCTGCCACAGTGGGGGAGCAGTCATCACCGTGCGCATCTCGTCGCGCGTCGACCTGCCGCTGATGCCGGAGGTCCTCGGTGGCGAGAAGCCCAGCTTCGCCCTCGACGCCACCCACGTGGTCCCGATCGGGCAGTACCGGGAGGTCCGGTGACAGCCGTGACCACCCGTCGTACGCCGCGGGGCGAGCGGGGCTCGTCGGTCGTCCTCATCTGCGGCTTCGCGGTCTTCCTGCTGATGACGATCGCGATGGTGATCGACGCGTCCGCGGCCTACCTGCAACGCCAGGGCCTCGACACCCTCGCCGACGGCGCGGCGCTGCGCGGCGCCGACCTCGGGGCGACCGGGACCGATGTCTACGAGGGTGGAGTGAGCCAGGACCGCCTCGAGCTCACCGAGGCGCAGGCCCGCGAGGCAGTGCGGTCCTACCTCGCCGAGGTCGGTGCCCACCGGCGCTTCCCCGGCCTCTCCTTCGACGTCCGCGTCGAGACCACCCGGGTCGTCGTCGACCTGCGCGCGCCGCTCGACCTGCCGCTGACGGTGCCCGGCTCGCCCGACCGGCCGGTCGTGGGCGCCACCGGGTCGGCCGTCGTCGCGCCCGACTAGACCCGCCAAGGAGCCGTCAACCCCCGCACATTGGGGGGTTCCTGGACGTCCCCGAGCGGTCTTTGATGGAGACGGGTACACGCGACGTCGACCATCTGGAGAGCGCCATGTCAGTGCAACCCAAGTTCGTCCTGGCCTTCACCGCCACGTTCATCCTCGCCCTCACCCTGCTGATGTTCCCGGTCCAGGCCAAGGCCGACCGCGAGCACGGTCCGGGAACCCTGCGCTCCGTGGCCCTGCTGGACGGTCCCCGCGGGCTCGACGCCCTCGGGCGCGGCAAGACCCTCGTGAGCGAGGCCGACGGCTCGTTCAGCCTCGTCGTCGAGCACCGTCGCGCCGAGGCCACCGTGGTCCCCCTCGGCAGCGTCCCTGCCGACTTCTCACCCGCAGTCGCACGCGGTCGCGACGGCACCGTCTACATCCTCACCGGGGGCGCTCCACCCGACGCCCCGAGCGCTCCGGGCAGCGCAACGCTCTACGCCTGGCACAGTGGCGACCTCGCCCCGGCGGCCGTCGCCGACATCGCCGCCTACCAGGCCACCGACCCTGATCCCGACGACCTCGAAGGACTGCCGGCCGACAGCAACCCCTTCGGCCTGGCACCGTTGCGCGACGGCAGCGTCCTCGTGGCCGACGCCGCCGGCAACGACCTGCTGCGGGTCTTCGAGGACGGCACCATCGTCACGGTCGCCCGACTCGCACCTCGCACGGTGGAGGTTCCGGCCGGCCTGCCCGGGGCCGGGACGATGATCCCCTCGGAGGCCGTGGCCACCTCTGTGACGGTCGGCAAGGACGGCGACTACTACGTGGGCGAGCTCCGCGGCTACCCGGCCACTCCCGGCACGTCCCAGGTGTGGAGGATCGAGAAGGGATCCATCGACGCGACCTGCGACCCGGAGGCCCCGAGGGGCGGGGCGTGCACCCGGCTGGCCGACGGCCTGACCTCCATCGTCGACCTGGCCTCCGACAAGCGCCGCAACATCTACGCGGTGTCCCTGTCGACGATGAGCTGGCTGGCCGTCGAGAACGGCGTGGCCGGCTCCGAGGTCGGCGCCCTGTGGCGCATCGGGCGCGCTCGAGGTCACGGTCATGACCGCGACGACGGGCACCGTGCGCCCACGATCACCGAGCTCCTGGCCGGCCAGCTGATCCTTCCGGGGGGAGCCGACGCGGTCGACGACACGCTCTACCTCACGGGCCCCGTCTTCGGACCGGGCGGGCTGAGCAAGGTGGCCCTGAAGCACCGCTGAGCCCACCGAGGAGGAGAGGAGCCCCACCCCTGAGTCCCGGCCCGATCCCACCCGGGCCGGGACTGCTTCACCCGAAAGGGTCCCTGAGAGGTCTCCTCCTCGCTACCGTCGAGCCATGCTCCCTCGGATCCTGGCTGCTCTGACGACGGCGCTGGCCCTCGCAGCGGTGCTCCTGGTGTCGAGTCCCGCCGAGGCGAGGACCCCGGAGCAGGGCTACCAGTCCTCCGCCTTCACCGCGACCAACAAGGCCCGCGTCGCGCACGACCGGGCCAAGGTGAAGGTCAACGGCTGCGTTCAGCGCTTCGCCGTACGCCAGGCAAGGCGGATGGCTGCGCAGCAGGAGATGTTCCACCAGGACCTCCAGCCGATCCTCACGGCCTGTGGGCTGACCAAGGTCGGGGAGAACGTCGCCTTCGGCTACTCCTCGGGCAGCTGGGTGGTCACGAAGGGCTGGATGAGGTCGAAGGGCCACCGGGCCAACATCCTCGACGGCGACTTCGCCCTGCTCGGCGTCGGAGCCCGCCGGGGCGCCGACGGCACGTGGTACGCCGCGCAGGTCTTCGGCCGGCGCTGACCGGTCGTCCTCCGCGGACCGACGCGGGGGCCACGCAGGACCGTCCGATCGGAGGATGCGGGTCGCTCCGGCGGATCACTAGCGTCGGGCGCATGCTCTCTCGGATCCTGGCCGCAGCCGTGGTCGTGCTCGCGGTGCTGGTCGCCAGCCCCGCTGCTCCAGCGCAGGCGCGCACGCCCGAGTCGACGTACCAGACCGCCATCACGGTGACCACCAACCAGGTGCGCGTGCAGCGCGACCGGGTCAGGCTGCGCGGCAACACCTGCGTCCAGGGCTTCGCCGTGCGCCAGGCCAAGCGGATGGCCGCCCAGGAGCGGATGTTCCACCAGGACCTCGGCCCGATCCTCGAGAAGTGCGGGTTGAGCAAGGTAGGGGAGAACGTCGCCTACGGCTACGCCACCGGCGTGCAGCTGGTGCTCCAGGGATGGATGCAGTCGGAGGGCCACCGGGCCAACATCCTCGACCGACAGTTCCGTCTGCTCGGCAGCGGAGCACGACGCAGCGAGGACGGCACGTGGTACGCCGCACAGGTCTTCGGCCGCAAGGCCTGAGCCCGGATCGACGCGCCAACCTCTGACCCGTAACCTTGCCCCTTGTGGCAGGACCGGATTACGACACCCAGATCAAGACGCTCCAGGCGACGATGCACACCATCGAGCAGGTGCTCGACATCACCGCGATGCGCACGGAGATCGCCGACCTCGCAGATCAGGTCGCCGCACCCGACCTCTGGGACGACCAGGCCAACGCGACCCGCGTCACCGGTCGCCTCTCCGCGATCCAGGGCGAGGTCGACCGCTTCGAGTCGCTGACCAGCCGCATCGAGGACCTCGAGATCATGCTCGAGCTCAGCGCCGAGGAGGGCGACGAGTCGGCCCTGGCCGAGGCCGAGATCGAGCTCAACCGGATCAAGAAGTCCGTCGAGGGCCTCGAGGTCCGCACCCTCCTCAACGGCGAGTACGACGCCCGTGAGGCGCTGGTCTCGATCCGCGCCGGCGCCGGTGGCGTCGATGCAGCCGACTTCGCCGAGACCCTCATGCGGATGTACGTCCGCTGGGCCGAGCAGCACGACTACGCCGTCGAGGTCTACGAGACCTCCTACGCCGAGGAGGCCGGCCTCAAGTCGGCCACCTTCGCCATCCACGCGCCGTACGCCTATGGCACGTTGAGCGTCGAGGCCGGCACCCACCGCCTCGTGCGGATCAGCCCCTTCGACAACCAGGGCCGTCGCCAGACCAGCTTCGCCGCGGTCGAGGTCGTGCCGGTGCTCGAGCAGACCGACGAGATCGACGTGCCCGACGAGGAGATCCGCGTCGACGTCTACCGCTCCGGAGGTCCCGGCGGCCAGTCGGTCAACACCACCGACTCCGCGGTGCGCCTCACGCACATCCCCACCGGCACGGTCGTCTCGTGCCAGAACGAGAAGTCCCAGCTGCAGAACAAGGCGAGCGCCATGGTCGTGCTCAAGGCCAAGCTGCTCGCGCTCAAGAAGGCCGAGGAGAAGGCGCACCTGGACGGGCTGCGCGGCGACGTGCAGGCCAGCTGGGGTGACCAGATGCGCAACTACGTCCTCAACCCCTACCAGGTCGTCAAGGACCTGCGCACGGGCTACGAGGTCGGCAACCCCACCTCGGTCTTCGACGGCGACCTCGACGGCTTCCTCGAGGCCGGCATCCGCTGGCGTCGGGGCACCGACAAGGCCGAGGCCAACTAGCGGGCAGTACGCCGAGTCGGCGCGATGTTGCAGGTGGCAGGGGGTCCGCTTCATCAAGGTATGCAGACGAAGCGCCACCTCCCACGGTCGAGCGGTGCTCCGGCTGGAACTTCCCACGACGACGCGCCACCTCCCACGGGGTGCACGCCGTGGGGAGTGGCGGTTCGTCGACATACCGTGATGCAGCGGACGCGGTGCAACATTGCGCCGACTCGGCGGACGCCGTGCAACATCGCGCCGACTCGGCGTACGCCGTGCAACATCGCGCCGACTCGGCGTACGCCGTGCAACATCGCGCCGACTCGGCGGTCAGCGGGCGGTGACAGCGTTGGACCGCGCGCTGAGCGGGCCGAAGCCCACGGCGTTGCGCGCGCGCACGGCGAAGCGGTAGCGGCCGGACGGCAGGCCGAGCGAGCCGGAGCGGAAGCCTGCGCCGACGACCTGGCTGGTGAGGGTGCGGACGACCGCGCCCGCACTGGTGAGCTTGTAGGCGACGAGCTGGTAGCCGTCGACGGCCGAGCCGCCGCTGCTCGTCGGGGGCTGCCACCGCACGACCGCGGTGACGGCTCCGCCGCGAGCGCCGGGGCTCGCCTGCCCAATCGCCGGTGCTCCGGGGGCGGTGACCACGGTCGGCACGGCCACGCTCGCGGCAGGGCCGGGTCCGACGGCGCTCGTGGCGCGCACCTCGAGGGTGTGGGCGGCCGACGAGACCGCCCCGAACACGTGGGTCAGCGAGCCGGAGGCGGGTGACCACGCCCCGGCATCGAGGCGCACCTCGTAGCCGCTGACCGGTCCACCCGTGGTGGGTGCCGCCCAGGTGAGGGTGAGCGTCTGCGCGTTGCGGGTCGCGGTCGGGGAGCCGGGAGCACCGGGTGCCACCGGCTCGGGGTCGGGTGCGCCGCCGCAGCCCGTGACGGCCAGGCGGTAGGCGCCGAGGCTGCCGTAGTCGTCGTAGCCGCTCGACGGCGAGCCGTTGCCGACACCGTCGACCACGGCGAAGTAGCTGCCGCTGGGCACGCTCTGCGTCAGCGTGGCGCCGAGCCCGGAGGCGACGTCGAAGTCGACGGTGCCCGAGGCCGGGTTGGCGGTGGCGAGGACGGCGCCGACGTCGTCGACCAGCTGCACCTGCAGGTCGAGGTCGGGGCTGACCGGGGCGACCGTGCCGGTGACCGTGACGGCACCCGCGCAGGTGCCGAGCGCGTAGTAGTCGACGTCGCTGCGCTTCGAGACGTACGCCGGCGCGCCGGTCGGCAGCGCGCTGCTGGCCGTGGCGCGCGTGCCGCCGTCCTCGTCGGCGCGGTAGGGCGCGCCGTTGGCGGCGATGATCGCCACGTCGTCCTCGCCAGAGCGCGTGGCGCCGGTGTAGTCGCCCTTGCTCCACTGGGTGATCGGTCGGCCGTAGCCGGCGCCCATGATCGGTGCCCAGGATCCGTGGCCCTCGTAGTAGTCAGCGCCGCCCTGCCCGTCGTGGTCGAGACCGAAGTTGTGGCCCACCTCGTGGCTGACGGCCTCGGCGACCGCCTTGGGGTCGTCCATCAACGTCTGCGGGAAGATCCAGGCGGGTTGGAACTGGCTGTGTGCGTCAGGCTCGTCGACGACGTCCAGGAACGCCACGCCGCCGCAGCCGCCGCCGCAGATCGCGTCGAGGGCCGCGTCGCTTGGGGTGATGAGCGCGCGGGTGCCGAAGACCTGGTCCGCGGAGCCCGAGCGGGTGATCGCCGCGGCGCCCGGGTCGGCGGTCGTCACGTCGACGTCGAACGGGGCGTAGTCCTCCGCGACCCGGGCCCAGATGTCCTGCACCGTGGCCAGCTCGGCCGCGGAGAAGGACGCGCCGTTGCCGCCGGGGTCCCAGGCCGGGTGGGTGCCGCCGGGGAGCCCGGTGTCGGTGTTCCACTGGGTGCCGTTGACGCCTGCCCCGTCGAAGTCGAGGAAGATCGTGCGCTGCGAGCCGGGCTTGCTGTGCAGGGTGAAGCTGCGCCGCAGGGCGACCCGCGCCTCGGGGGCAGCGGCCGGCGGCTCGATGCCGTCCGGAGCCGGGTCGACCACGTAGACCTTGCCGGAGACGCTCGTGCGGTGGGTCGGGTCCGGCGCCGGCGCGGAGGCGAGCGACGCGGGGACGTCGAGGGCTGCCAGGCCTGCGAGCACGGAGGTCAGGACGACGCTGGCGAGGATCCGCCGGGAGGGATGCTGAGGCACGTGGCCACGCTAGGACCGGGTAGGCGCACCTCGCAGGAGAACGCCCCGCGCATCAGCCGATCGATCAGTCGAGCGGCGCAGCGGACTGGACCACGGCGGCGCACCAGCGGCTGGTGCGCTCGGTCAGCTCGGCGGCCGGCACCGCGGCGGGAGCGGTCAGCTGGCAGGTCAACCAGGCGTCGCCGAAGAGCCCGCGGAAGGACTGACGGCGACTCCCGCCCTCGGTGCACTCGAGCGCCACGGAGGGCACGCCGTACGACGGGGCGCCGGCGAGCGGCTCGCACCCGGCGTCGCGGCGGGCCGACCCGGCGAGGGCCGTGGCCCGCTCGCTGGTGACCGGGGGGGCGAAGACCCACGCGCGGGCGACCGTGCCGTCGGCCGCGCTCCAGGC
Organism: Nocardioides sp.; assembly: GCF_031397825.1. GTDB lineage: Bacteria > Actinomycetota > Actinomycetes > Propionibacteriales > Nocardioidaceae > Nocardioides. The sequence goes on along the minus strand of NZ_JANNML010000226.1, from coordinate 8,125 downwards.
GCAGCTGAACTCGTGGGCGACATCGCGCAGCGAGCCGACGATCCGGGCGCGCCGGCCGTTGCCGTAGGCGACCACCTCGTCGACCGGGCCGGCCACCGCATCGGCCACGGCGTCCTCGGGGACCGTCGTGCAGAAGTCGGTGCGCGCGACCAGCAGCTCGGTCGTGTCGAGCGACGACAGGGTCGCCGGGGGAGGCGCAGCGGCGGGCGGGACGGGGGCCGGCTCGTCGCCGCCGACGACCAGGACACCCACCGTGACGGCCACGACGGTCGCCACGAGGGCGATCAGGAGGGTCCGGAGCGCGCGCACCCGCACACGATACGGAGCGAGTGGTGCTAGAAATGCACGGGTGAGCACTCCCGATGTCGTCCGCACCGCCGCGGTCGCCCGCCTCGGGGCCCTGGGCGACGCCGCCCAGGAGGCCTTCCTGCTGCGGCTCGACCGGTGGTGGCCCGACCTGGACCGGGCCGTGCGCGAGGTCTACCGCGCCACCCCCGACCTGGCCCTGCGGCTCGTCGAGACGGCCGCCGACGCCTACGCCGAGCGCTCGCCCGACCTGCACCGCCTCGACCAGCAGCGGCTGCTGCGTCCCGACTGGATCCAGCAGCCCGACCGCTTCGGCTACGCCTGCTACACCGACCGCTTCGCCGGAGACCTGCCCGGGCTGAGCAAGCGTCTGGACTACCTCGACGAGCTCGGCGTGACCTACCTGCACCTGATGCCGCTGCTCCAGCCGCGCGAGGGTGACAACGACGGCGGCTACGCCGTGCAGGACTACGGCGCCGTCCGCGCCGACCTCGGCACGATGGACGACCTGGCCGAGCTCGCTGCCCGGCTGCGCGAGCGCGGCATCAGCCTGGTCGTCGACCTGGTGCTCAACCACGTGGCCCGCGAGCACGCCTGGGCCGCGGCGGCGCGCGCGGGCGACGAGACCCACCGCGACTACTTCCTGATCCACCCCGACCGCACGCTGCCCGACGCCTACGAGGCGACGCTGCCCGAGGTGTTCCCCGACTTCGCACCCGGGAGCTTCACCTGGGACGACGAGGCGGCCGGCTGGGTGTGGACCACGTTCAACACCTGGCAGTGGGACCTCAACTGGGCCAACCCCGAGGTGCTGGTGGAGTTCGCCCGCATCGTCCTCGACCTGGCCAACGTCGGCGTCGAGGTGCTGCGTCTCGACGCCATCGCGTTCCTGTGGAAGCGGATGGGCACCACCTGCCAGAACCAGCCGGAGGTCCACTGGATCACCCAGGCGCTGCGCACGGTGGCGAAGATCGCGGCGCCCGCCGTGCTGTTCAAGGCCGAGGCGATCGTCGGTCCGCGTGACCTCGTGCAATACCTCGGCACCGGCCCGCACACCGGGCTGGTCAGCGACCTTGCCTACCACAACAGCCTGATGGTGCAGGTCTGGTCGATGCTCGCCACCCGCAACACCGTGCTCGCCCGGCACGCCCTCGCCGCGCTGCCGCCGACGCCGCCGAGCGGCACGTGGATCACCTACGTCCGCTGCCACGACGACATCGGGTGGGCCATCGACGACGGCGACGCCGCCGCGGTCGGGCTCACCGGGCCCGCGCACCGGCACTTCCTCAGCGACTTCTACGCCGGGGATTTCCCCGGCTCCTGGTCCGAGGGCCTGGTCTTCCAGGCCAACCCCGACACCGGTGACCGGCGCATCAGCGGCACCGTCGCCTCGCTCACCGGTCTCGGCGAGCACGAGGTGGACGTCGAAGGCGCGCTGGCGCGGATCTCCCTGGCCCACGCGATCGTCGCGGGATGGGGCGGGGTCCCGGTGATCTGGAGCGGCGACGAACTGGCCCAGCCCAACGACCCCGCGTGGGCCGAGGAGCCCGGCCACGAGGACGACAACCGGTGGGCCCACCGCCCCCGCATCGACGAGGCCCGGATGGCCCGGCGCGGCCGCGCCGACACCCCGGCCGGCCAGGTGTTCGTCGCCATCGCCCACCTCGCCCGCGTCCGCGCCGCTCTCCCGCAGCTGCACGCGTCCGCGCCCACCGACACGCTGACGGACACCGACGACGGCATCCTCGCCGTCGTACGACGTCACGCGAGCGGGCCCTTCGTCGGGCTCTACAACGTCACCGACGAGCACCGGCCCTTCCCGCTCCGGCGCCTTCACGAGGCGGGCCTGGCTGCGCCGTACGACGCGATCGGGGGGCGCCTGGTCACCGCCGGCCACGACGGCAACGTCTGGCTGCCCCCCTACGCGGCGTGGTGGGTGGTCGAGGCCACAGCCTGACGGGGGTGCGGGCGGGGCGGGGTCCCCAGAAGGGTGCCCTTCTCGGCTAACGTCGTTTCACGTGATTCGCTTCGAGAAGGTCTCCAAGACCTACCCCGGCCCGGGCAAGCCTGCCCTCGACAACGTGTCGATCGACATCGAGAAGGGCGAGTTCGTCTTCCTCGTCGGCACGTCCGGCTCCGGCAAGTCCACCGCCCTGCGCCTGGTGCTGCGCGAGAGCCGCCCCTCGTCCGGGCGGGTCTACGTCGCGGGCAAGGAGGTCAACCGGCTTGCCGGGTGGAAGGTCCCGCGGCTACGGCGCCAGATCGGCACGGTCTTCCAGGACTTCCGCCTCCTGCAGAACAAGACCGTCTCGGAGAACGTCGCCTTCGCCCTCCAGGTGATCGGCAAGTCCCGCAGCGAGATCGACAAGGTCGTCCCCGGCACCCTGGAGATGGTCGGCCTCGAGGGCAAGGGGGACCGTCTGCCCACCGAGCTGTCCGGTGGCGAGCAGCAGCGCGTCGCGATCGCGCGCGCCTTCGTCAACCGGCCGATGATCCTCATCGCCGACGAGCCCACGGGCAACCTCGACCCCACCACCTCGGCCGGCATCATGAAGCTGCTCGGCCGCATCAACGAGACCGGGACCACCGTGCTGATGGCCACCCACGACGAGCACGTCGTCGACCAGATGCAGAAGCGCGTCATCGAGCTCGACCACGGGGTGATCACGCGCGACGAAGCGCGCGGCGGCTACGGATCGCAGGTGGTCTGATGCAGCTGCGCCACTCGTTCACCGAGCTCCGCCAGGGGCTGCGCCGCAACGTCTCCATGCACATCGCGGTCGTGCTCACCCTGTTCGTCTCGCTGACCCTCGTCGGTCTCGGCGCCATGCTCAACCAGCAGGCCGTCAAGGCGGCCGACCAGTGGGGCAGCGAGCTCCAGATCACCGTCTACCTCTGCCGTGACGGCGACGACAACCCGGCCTGCCTCTCCGAGGTCACCGACCCGCAGAAGCAGCAGATCGCCAGCGTCGTGGAGGACAGTCCCGAGGTCGCTGACTGGTACACCGAGACCAAGGCGCAGGCCTTCGAGAAGGTCAAGGAGCTCTTCGGGCCCGAGCGCTTCGAGGGCCCCGACGCCGCCCTCACGGCCGACGACATGGCCGAGTCGGTCTGGATCACGCTGGAGGACCCGGACGAGTACGAAGGCATCACCAGCGCCCTCCGGGGCCTGCCCGGCGTGGCTCGGATCCAGGACCTGCGCGACGTGGTCGGCCCGATCCTCAGCTCGATCGACGCACTCAAGTACGGCGCCATCGGCACGGCCGCGTTCCTCGTGCTCGCCGCCCTGCTCCTCGTGGCCAACACCATCCGCCTCGCGGCACTCGCCCGACGCAAGGAGATCGGCATCATGCGGCTGGTGGGCGCCTCGACGCTCTACATCGCGCTGCCCTTCCTGATGGAGGCCCTCGTCACCGCGTTCCTCGGGGTGGCGCTGGCCGCCGGCGCCCTCGCGGCGTTCCTGAAGTTCGGGATCATCGACCGCGCGGCGCAGGGGCTGACCTTCATGCCGTGGATCGGCTGGGACGAGTACTACGTGACGCTCATCGGCATCGGGATCCTCGGGCCGGTGCTGACGCTCCTCCCGACACTCCTGTTGACCCGCAAATACATCAAAGTCTGACGTTCAACCACTACCGTCGAGGCGTTCACTTCCCCGAACGCCGAAGGCTTACCTGTGCGCTACTTCCCCAGCGCAGCACGTCAGCGTGTCGTGGTGGCATCCCTTGCCGCCGCGGCCACGCTGGGCGGGCTCGCGATCCCCCTCGCCAACGCCGACGACGGCCTCAAGGGCAAGCAGAAACGTGTCGAGCAGCAGATCGAGGCTGCCCACGACGACGTCCACGCCGGCAGCAAGCGCGTGCAGCGCGCCACGGCCGCCCTCGAGTCGTCGCGTGCGCAGCTGCTGAGCGCCAAGGCCCGCCTCGACGACGTACGCACGCGACTCGCTGCCGCCCAGGCCCGTGACCGCGAGATGCAGGCCAAGCTGGTGCTGGCCGAGGAGGCCCTCGAGCAGGCCCGCGCCGACGTGATCGCCGGCCAGGCCGCGCTGGCGGCCCAGCGGGTCACGGTCGTCAACACCGTCAACGACGTCTACGAGAACGGCGACCCGCAGCTGCTGGCCTTCGCGTCGCTGATGGACGCCGACAGCCCCGAGGACCTGATGCGCCGGATGGAGGCCACCGACGCTGTCGTGGGCAGCCAGGACCGGGCCTACTCCGGGCTGCACGAGGCCGAGATCCTGCTGCGGGTCCGTGAGGGCGAGGTCAGGACCGCCAAGCAGGACATGGAGCTGCGGCGCGCCGACGCGGCCGCCAACCTCGCCCTGGTCCGCGACCTGCTCGAGGAGGCCCGCACGGCCAGGAGCGTCGTGATCACGCTGCTGCAGACCAACCGCGAGGCCCGCGAGAAGGCGGTCGCCGCCAAGGCGAAGGACAAGCTGGCTCTGCAGGCGCTCCAGCGTCGAGAGGAGCGGATCCGTCAGCGGATCCTGGCGGCCGCACGCGCCGCCGCCGCGCGCAACCCCAAGGGGGGCTACCAGGGGGACACCGGTGGCCTCATGGGCAACCCGGTCAACGGCTACGTCACCTCGCCCTACGGCTACCGCGTCCACCCGATCTACGGCTACTACGGACTGCACGACGGGACCGACTTCGGCGCCGGCTGCGGCCAGTCGCTGTTCGCCGTGGCCGGCGGCACGGTCACCGACATCTACTACTCCTCGAGCTACGGCAACCGGCTCTACCTCAGCCTGGGGCAGGTCAACGGCAAGAACCTCACCGTGGTCTACAACCACGCCACCGGCTACAACGTCTCCGAGGGCGAGTCCGTGGCGCGCGGGGAGACGATCGGCTCCGTCGGCTCCACGGGATGGTCGACCGGGTGCCACCTGCACTTCACGGTCCTGGTCAACGGCAGCCCCGTCGACCCGATGAACTACCTCTGACCGGCGCCGACCCGATTGACGGCTCCTGAGAGACTGGTGTGATGCCGAAGGAACAGGGGCGCAAGATCGTCGCGCAGAACAAGAAGGCGCGACACGACTACGCGATCGAGGACACCTACGAGGCCGGCATGGTCCTCCAGGGCACCGAGGTCAAGTCGCTGCGCATGGGACGCGCGTCGCTCGTCGACGGCTTCGTGGACATCGACGGGCACGAGGCGTGGCTGCACGGCGTCCACATCCCCGAGTACACCCAGGGCACCTGGACCAACCACGCCGCCCGCCGCAAGCGCAAGCTGCTGCTCAACCGCGTCGAGATCGACAAGATCGAGCGCCGCGTCAACGAGAAGGGCCTCACGGTCATCCCGCTGTCGCTCTACTTCATCGACGGTCGCGCCAAGGTCGAGATCGGTCTGGCCAAGGGCAAGAAGTCGTGGGACAAGCGGCACTCCCTCGCCGAGCGCCAGGCCACCCGCGAGATCGAGCAGGCCGTCGGGCGTCGCCTGAAGGGCATGAGTGACTGAGGACGCACGCTCGGACGGAGCCGCCGTCCGGGCGTTCTGGCAGGGCCTCGGGCTGCCGGGGCTCGTCGACGTGCACGTGCACTTCCTGCCCGAGTCGATCCAGCGGGCGGTCTACGCCGTCTTCGACGCGGCCGGTCCCAAGATCGGGCGCGACTGGCCGATCCGCTACCGCTTCGACCACCAGGAGCGCGTCGACCTGCTGCGCGACTTCGGCGTACGCCGCTTCTCGACGCTGCCCTATGCCCACAAGCCCGGCGTGGCGAGCTTCCTCAACGACTGGTCGCGCGACTTCGCGGCCGGGGTCCCCGAGGTGCTGTGGTCGGGGACGTTCTTCCCCGAGCCCGACGCCCCGTCGTACGTCGGAGGGCTGGTCGAGGCGGGCGTCGACATCTTCAAGGTCCACGTGCAGGTGGGGGAGTTCCACCTCGACGACCCGCTGCTCGACCCGGTGTGGGGAATCCTCGAGGATGCCGGCACCCCGATCGTCATCCACGCGGGCTCGGGCCCGGTCGGCAACGCGTTCACCGGCCCTACCTCGCTGCGGCGCGTGCTCGAGCGCTTCCCACGGCTCTTCGTCGTCGTCGCGCACATGGGGGCGCCGGAGTGCGAGGAGTTCCTGGTGCTCGCCGAGACCTACGAGCGGGTCCACCTCGACACCACGATGGTGTTCACCGACTTCTTCGGCGTGGACTATCCCCCCGCACTGCTGCCCCGCCTGGCCGACCTGCAGGACAAGGTGCTGCTCGGCAGCGACTTCCCGACCATTCCCTATCCCTACGTCGAGCAGCTCGACGGGCTGGCGGCGACCGGGCTGGGCGACGACTGGCTGCGGGCGGTCTGCTGGCACAACGGGGTGCGGATCTTCGGGCTCTGAGGCGACACTGTCCGCATGGACATCGCTGCAGCCCTGGCCGACGAGCGGCGTGCGATCGCCGACCGCCTCGAGACCCTGACGCCGGAGCAGTGGCAGGTGCGGACGCTCTGCCCTGCCTGGGACGTGCACGGCATGGCCGCCCACCTCGTGGTGCCCTGCCAGTTCTCCACCGTCGAGATGCTGACCACGATGGTCCGCGCGCGCGGCAACCCCGACCGGCTCTCGGTGCTGATGGCGGCCCGCCGCGCCGAGAAGTCGCCTGCGGAGCTGGTGGCACTGCTGCGGGAGAAGGCCGACTCGCGCCAAGCCCCTCCGATCATCGGCATCGTCGGTCCCTACACCGACGCGCTGGTGCACCAGCAGGACATCCTGATCCCGCTCGGGCTCACCGACGAGCGCCCCGCCGCGCGGTGGCGGCCCTCGCTGGACTTCCTCGTGTCGTCGAAGGCCCGCATCGGTTTCCTGCCCGGGCGGATCCCGCCGTTGCGCTACGTCGCGACCGACCTCGACTGGTCCCATGACGCCGGCTCGGGCTCCGCGGCCCGTGACGCGGTCCATGCTCCGGCGGCCGCCCTCGCGCTCGCGCTGCTGCGCCGTACGCCGCGCCTCGACGAGCTGGCCGGCCCCGGCGCCGAGACGTTGCGGGAGTGGGCGCGGGCATCACCGGTAGGACGTGTCGGTGGTGGCGAGTAGAGTGTCCCCATAACTCAAGAGGGGCTGATCGGTTTCGACTTGGGACGTTAGTCCCAGGGGAAGCGGGTCGAGGAGCCAACGTCATCTCGTAAACGATCGTTGGAAACCTATAACTGCCAACGCTAAGCGCAGTTCCTTCGCTCTCGCTGCCTGAGCAGTGATCGAAGCGTCAGACCGGGCATCCGTCTCCGTCCCGGAACCTGGCGTCATCTAGGAGACTTGCTGATCACCTGCTGTCAGGGCGGATGATCGGGACTCAAACCTGACTGGGCCTGTCGGCGACGTGTTCGTGCGAGCGTCGGGGCCGAGAAAACGACAGCACGGACTGCACCCGGAGAAGACCTGGTTCGACGCTCGAGGACGCGGGTTCGATTCCCGCCAGCTCCACGACAGCCCTCTGTTGAGAAGGCCCCCGCCCCGGCGGGGGCCTTCGTCCTGTCCGGGTGGTCGCCGGGACGTCATGCGGATCGAGGAGACGTGTCCACCGGTCCGGATGACCTCCCGGGCCCGGTCAGACCCTCAGCCCTCGTCGACCCTCGGCTCGATCGCCGCGAGCAGGGCGGCGTACGTCGCCTCGACGTCGCCCGGTGCCGTGGGCAGCAGGATCGTGCCTGGCTCGGTCACCACCAGCCCGGCCATCGCCTCGTGCCACCGCTCGAGCGCCGCCGTCCCGCCGTCCGCCTCGACGGTCCTCGCGGCGAGGCGGTGGTGCAGCAGGTCGGTGGGACGGTCGCGGAACCATGCGGCGACGTCGGCAGGATCGGCGGTGAGCACGACGTGCACGTG
>NZ_JANNML010000041.1:0-41714 GCF_031397825.1 Nocardioides sp. | reverse complement strand
GATGACCAAGGTCGCCCCGCAGCTCAACGCCATCAACGTGGTGTTCCCGGCCAAGATCGGGCTCACCCTGCTGCTCGTGGGACTGTCGTTCCCGGTGCTGCCCGGCGTCCTCGAGCGCCTGGTGGAGCTGGCGATGGAGGCCACGGCCGCGATGACCGGCGGTACGTCGTGAGCGGCAGCGGCGGGAGCGGCGAGAAGACCGAGAAGCCCACCCCGAAGCGCCAGAAGGAGGCGCGCAAGGAGGGGCAGGTCGCCCGTACCCAGGAGCTCGGTCCCTGGCTGGCGCTGGCCGCGCTGACGCTCGCCGCGCCGCTGCTGCTGGGCCGGGAGCTCGACGCGCTGGCGCTGCTGATGGAGCGCGCCCTGCGTCTGGCCGAAGAGCCGACGGTGGCGCGGGCCGGGGGTCTGTTGCGCGACGCGGGCCAGCACGTGCTCGTCGTGCTCGTCGTCCTCGGTGTGATCGTGATGGTCATCAGCGTCGCCGGCACGGTCGCGCAGGGCGGGTTCTACCTGGCCACCAAGTCGGTCAAGCCGTCGGCCAAGAAGCTCAACCTGATCCAGGGGGCCAAGCGGACCTTCGGGCCGCACGCGCTGTGGGAGGGCGCCAAGATGCTCCTCAAGTGCACCCTCGTCGGACTGCTGGTGTGGGTGGCGGTCAAGGCGACCACGCCGCTGATCGGCACGTTCGTGCCGATGGGGGTGGTGCTCCACGTCGTCACCGAGCAGACCCTGCAGCTGGTGCGCACCGTGGCGGTCGCCGGCATCGTCCTGGCGGTCCTCGACTACGCGATGAACCGGCGACGGACCAACAAGCAGACCAAGATGTCCAAGGAGGACGTCAAGCAGGAGTACAAGCAGGCCGAGGGCGACCCGCTGGTCAAGAGCGCGATCCGGGCGCGGCAGCACGCCGCTGCGCGCAACCGGATGATGAGCGACATCCCGCTCGCCGACGTCGTGCTGACCAACCCCACCCACGTCGCCGTCGCTCTGCGCTACGAGGCCGAGCGCGGGGCGCCGGTCGTGGTCGCCCGCGGGGCAGGCGTGATCGCCGCCCGGATCCGCGAGGTGGCGTCCGAGAACCGCGTCCCCCTCGTGCAGGACGTCCCCCTGGCCCGGTCCCTCTACCGCTCGACCCAGGTAGGGCAGGAGATCCCGGCGGAGCTCTTCGCCGCGGTCGCACACGTGCTCGCGTTCGTCATCAGCCGACGCAACCAGGGGGTCCGCGGTGGTCAGCACCGCTCGCCGCGGCGTGAGGCCGAGCTGCCGTCGGTGCTGCCGGCCGGTCGTCGTCGCCGGGTCGCCTGACCGTTCTCCTCAGGTGGCCACGGGTCGTGCCGATCTGAGCGCTGACGCCAGGACGGTGTCGCTCACGCCAGGGACGGCGTCCCCCTCGTGGCGACCCGGAAGGAACCCCTGGCGATGAAGCGCCTGACGCAGCTCGGCGTCCCCGTGGGCATCGTGATGATCGTCGTGATGCTGGTCGTCCCGCTCCCTGCCGTCGTCCTCGACCTGCTGATCGCCGCCAACATCACCGGCGCGCTGCTGGTCCTGCTCACCGCGATGTACGTCACGCGGCCCCTGGACTTCGCGGCGTTCCCGGCCGTGCTCCTGGTGATGACGCTCTTCCGTCTGGCGCTCAACGTCAGCGCGACCCGGCTGGTGCTGCTCGACGGCTACGCCGGCAAGGTGATCGACACCTTCGGCCACTTCGTCGTCGGCGGCTCGTTGATCGTCGGGCTGATCGTCTTCGTCATCCTGCTCATCATCCAGTTCGTCGTGATCACCAACGGCGCCGGCCGCGTGGCCGAGGTCGGGGCCCGCTTCACCCTCGACGCGATGCCCGGCAAGCAGATGGCCATCGACGCCGACCTCAACTCCGGGCTGATCGACGAGGACCAGGCCCGCAAGCGACGAGCCGAGGTGCACGCCGAGGCCGACTTCTACGGATCGATGGACGGTGCCTCGAAGTTCGTCAAGGGCGACGCGATCGCCGCCATCATCATCACGCTGGTCAACCTGGTCGGTGGCTTCGCGATCGGGATGACGCAGAAGGGCATGAGCCCGGGCGACGCCGTGTCGACCTACAGCCTGCTGACCGTGGGCGACGGCCTGGTCTCGCAGATCCCGGCCCTGCTGCTCTCGGTCGCGACCGGCCTCGTCGTCACGCGCGGCGTCGGCGACCAGGACATGGGCTCCGACATCATCCAGCAGCTCACGGCGCGCCAGCTCCCGCTGCGCATCGCGGGGATCGCCGCGCTCGCGCTGTGCCTGATCCCGGGCCTGCCCAAGATCCCGTTCATCATCACCGGCGGCGTGCTGCTGCTGATCTCGACGCGGGTCGAGCAGGGCTCCGACGAGGCCCCGGAGACCGCGCTCGCCCTGGAGGCGGCCGCCGGCCCGTCCCACGACTCGCCCGAGCACCTTGCCGCCGAGATCCGGGTGGACCCCCTCGGCCTGGAGCTCTCGGCCGACATCATCGACCTCGTCGACACCGGCGCCGGCGGTGACCTGCTGGAGAGGGTCAAGGCGCTGCGGCGCAAGATCGCCACCGAGATCGGCATCGTGATCCCGCCCGTGCGCACCCGCGACAACCTCGAGCTGCCGCTCAACACCTATGTCGTCAAGGTCTTCGGCATCGAGGTCGCCCGCGGCGAGGCACCGCCGGGCACGGTCCTCGCCATCGGTGACCACCTCGGTTCCCTTCCCGGTACGCCGACCCGCGAGCCCGTCTTCGGCCTCGACGCCACCTGGATCGCTGCCGACCTGCGCGGCCAGGCCGAGCTCAGTGGCGCCACCGTCGTCGACCGGTCGGCGGTGATCACGACCCACCTCGCGGAGATCGTGACCGTGCACGCGTCGCGGCTGCTCGGTCGGGAGGACGTCCGGCTGCTGACCGACGTCGTCAAACGCACCCACCCCGTCGTCGTGGACGAGCTGACTCCGGCCCTGCTGAGCCTCGGCGAGGTGCAGCAGGTGCTCCAGGCGCTGCTCGACGAGGGCGTCTCGGTGCGCGACCTGGTCCGGATCTATGAAGCGCTCTCGCTGCGCGCCCCGCACGGCAAGGACCTCGACAGCCTCGTGGAGGCCGCCCGTGCGGCGCTCGGACCGGCGATCGTCGCCCCCCACGTCGTGGACGGCGCCCTGCATGTCATCTCCTTCGAGCCGCAGCTCGAGCAGCGGATCCTCGAGTCGCTGCGGCCCACCGAGAGCGGGCTGACCGTGGTGCTCGACCCGGCCACCGCCCAGGCGGTGCTCGGCTCGCTCTCCCAGCTGCTGGTCGACGCGGAGAACCGCAACATCCGGCCGGTCCTCGTGTGCGCCCCACAGGTGCGCGCCGCCGTGCACCGGATGGTCACCCTGGCGGTCGACCGCCTCCCCGTCCTGTCCTACTCCGAGCTCAACGGCAACGCGCAGATCCGGTCGGTCGGCATCGTGACCGGTGAGCGCATGATGGAGGTGACCGCATGAACCTGCTCTCCCTGCCCGTCCTCGCCGCGGCCGGCGTGCTGGCCTCGCCGGCCCTGTGGCAGACCGCCATGACCGGCGCGGTGCCCTTCGACGTCGCCGTCACCCGCTACCTGGCGGTCGTGGTGGCCACCTGGGTCGCCCTCTCGATGGTCGGCTCGCTGGTGTCGTGGGGCCCGAAGGCCGACGTGCCGGCGTCCGGGTCCGACGTACAGGCTGGGAGCGGGGGGCCTGGAGGCGGGGAGCCACCTGGTCCGGTGATGGGACGACCCGCAGGCGTGGCCTCGGGAGAGACCGCTCCGGCGGACGTGTAGCCGGATCACCTGCGGGTCGGGTAGCTGCTAGGAATTCGCCAGCAGCAGGCCGGGCATTCCTGCCCGACATGGTGCATGGCTGCTAGCGGGCAGCCACCTCACGCGTCCTCAAAGAAATCATTCTTCGGACCACCTCCTTTCCCGTGTGGGTCAACGGTAGGTCGGCGAGGGCGCCGGTTCAAGAGGTTATTCACCGGGCCGGTCCACGAGTAGCCTCAGCCGCACGAACGGAGTCACGGCAACCCGGGAGTCGCGGTGGTGAGGCACGACGGCACGGTGCTGATGCTGCCCGGGCGCGCCTACACCTGCGACATGCCCCTGCTCGCGTGCACGACCCGGGCGCTGCGGGCCACGGGGTGGACGGTGCAACAGACCGCGTGGGACCTGACGGTCCTCCCCGATGAGCCGCGCGTGTTCGTCGAGAAGGCCGCGCAAGCCCTGCACGAGAGGGTGCGTGGACCCGGCCCGGTGGTCGTCGTGGCAAAGTCCCTCGGCACGCTCGCTGCTCACTGGGCTGCCGACCAGGAGTATCCGGCGGTCTGGCTCACCCCCATCCTCAAGGCGGCCGGCCTGCACCCTCTGCCGGACGACGTCGAGGCGCTGGCCGCACGTCTGCGTGACTACCCCGCCGCCAACCTGGTCGTCGGCGGCACCGCGGATGCCCTGTGGGAGCCGGGATTCCGTGGCACCGGGTCGGTCCTCGAGATCGCGGGAGCCGACCACGGCCTGGAAGTCGCCGACCGGGGTGCGACGGCTCGGCACCACGACGACGTCGCGGCCGCAGTCGTCGCGTTCGCGTCGGGGATCTCCTGACCTTCAGCGCGGCGAGACCGAGTGCTGCGATTCAGCCCAGCGACTCGAGGAGCGAGCGGTAGGTCTCGTCGACCTTGCCCTCGGCGCTGGCGATCACGACGGCGGTGGGGCGTTGCACCAGGAGGCGTTCGAGCGCCTCGTGGGACCGGGCCAGGGCCTCGTCCCCGCCGTTCGCCGCCACGATGCCGCGGACCTGGTCGTGCCACGGATCGTCCGTCCCCGTCCCTGCATCCGCCCCACGGCGGTGGAACCGCGCAACCGAGGCCGCCGGTGTGTCCATGAGGAAGCGTTCGACGAGCTGCGCACCGGCCGCGGTCGCGCTCGCCTCGAAGCGCGCCAGCTCGGTGGGGTTCGTCAGCATCTGGGGCAGCACCACGTCGTGGCCGTGTGCGAGGTAGGCCTCGATCATGGCCAGAGCGGCCGGCCGGATGAGTGCACCGGCCCGACCGAAGTCGCTCTCCCAGCCGCCGATGAGGGTGCGGAGGACGTCGATGTCGCAGTTGAGGACGCCGGGGTGGTCAGCGACGTAGAGCCTGGCCAGCGTGGACTTCCCGATGCCGGGCGGTCCGTTGAGGTGCAGGAGGCGGCTCACGTCGAGTGACTCTACGAGTGTGTGCCCGGTCAGGCGATGAGGTCGTAGAGAAGCTGCTCGACCGGTGACGTGGAGACGTCGACGTGGCCGGGTGGGGCTGGGGCTCGGGAGTGGTAGGTGTGACCGGTCGGGGCGGTGGTGGCAACGGTGTGGCGGTGGGTGCGACCCGCGCCGGGCAGGGGCCGTGCTCGCCAGCCGTGGGCCTGCTTGGCGAGGTTGCAGCGGATGCAGAGGCCCTGGGTGTTGGTGACGGTCGTCGGAGCACCGTCGGCCCAGTCGGTCACGTGGTCGGTCTGGGCGATGGGTGCGCCGCACCACGGGGTGCGGCAGAGGTCGTGGTCGCGGCGGGCGATGAACCGCGCGAGGCGCTTCGGCGCGCGTCGGGCCCGTGAGTCCATCGTGACCAGGCACCCGGTGCCGGGGGTGATGTAGAGCCGGCGGACCCAGAGCTGCGCACCGTCCAGGGTGTCGTGGGACAGTGCCTGGTGGGTCAGGGCTCTGGCCCAGGACGCAGCGACGGGGCCGTAGCCGGGCAGGTGGGCTGCCTCATCGGTGGTGGCGAAGAACGCACGGTCGGTCATGACGAGGTCGAGGGTGATGCTGACTGGCTCAGCCGCGCTGGCGCCGGTGACGCGCTCGAACAGGGTGTCCGCCATGACCTGGCCCCGCGACCGTGGGTCACCTGCGGCGCGTGCGAGGTCGGCGACGCGCTTGAGCGCGGCGTAGACGCCCACGCCCTGTTTGACGGGGAGCAGGGCGCCGACCCAGGTCATGGTGTCGGGGGCCGGACGGATGGTCACGTGCCGGTCGGCCTCGGCCTTGGCGGCCCGCTCCACCACGGCGCTGGTGTCGAGCTGCAGGGCGTGCCTGCGGGCGGCCTGCTCGAGGGCACGGGTGCTGAGTGAGGCGGCGTTGCCTCCGGCGCCGCACAGCGCGTGGTCGACGTGTCGACGGTCGGTCTCGTCGAGGCAGTCGGTCTCCTTGACCAGGATCGAGGCACGGTGCTCGCTCAACGCACCGCTCGCCATGAGCCGCAGGGTGTGGGGCATCTGGGTGTGGGGCATCTGGGTGCGCAGCACCCTCGCCACGCTCAGCCAGCGGGCGCCGCGGAACGGTGACTCACGCCGGGCCAGGCCGAGCTGGGCCGCGACGCCCTCGCCGACCCGTCGCGCCGGCACCTGGGCCTCGACCTGGGCCGCGCGCTGGGAGTGGTCGACGTCGACTGCGGCCATTGCCTGCGCGGCGCTGGCGGCGTTCTTCAGCCGCTCGAGGGTGGTGATGAGGCCGATCCGCTCGGCGTCACTCACGTCGCGCGGCAGCGCGGCCAGGGCGGTGGCGACCTGACGAAGTTGAGGGATCCCGAGTTCGAGCATACGTACGATTATATATCCAGGCCGCGACAGTAGGACGAGGGCGAGAGGCACCTGTGGACGACGACGTCATCCCGCTGACGTCGGGTTCCTCGTCGTGGTCGAAGCAGGATGCTCTGCGGAGGTTGAGCTCCGGTGTGGCGGCGACGGCGGCCGCGAGGCTGCAAGACCGAGCCGCCCGAGTCGCCCTGGGGTATCTTCCGGTGAGGGGCGTCTGAAGACGAGGTCAGGTTGTGGGCAAGAACGAGCCGGGACCGTCCGTGCTGCACGCACTCGTCACGCAGGCGCGACTGGCGGTGGCCGCCTGCGACGCCTCCGGAGACCTCATCATGTTCAGCCCAGCCCTGGAACGGATCTTCGGCTGGTCGTTCACACCGTTGACCGAGGCTCAGTTCTTCGACGCCATCCCACTCCTGACCGCCGACGGCAAGACGCCCTTGCCGCCGGAGGACCGCCCTCTGACTCGCGCCCGACACGGTGAGGTCGTCTCGGACGCGGTGGTGGCCGCCGACACCGCCGATGGACGCCGCATCTACCTGCGCTGCAACGCGGCCCCGCTGCGAGACGATGACGGAACCAACCGCGGCGCCGTGCTCCTGGTGCAGGACATCACCCTGGAGACCGCCGGCCGGGTCGAGCAGGAAGAGCTGCGGCACCAGCTGATCGACACCGTGAACCACGAGTTCCGCACCCCCCTGACCAAGCTCATCGGTCACCTGGAGATCCTCGACGACTCATCCGAGGAGTTATCGGCAGGTGCCCAGTGGTCGGTCGAGGTGGCGCAGAATGCCGCGACCGAGCTCAGCGAGCTGGTTCTGCGGGTCTCCGGGTTGGCCGATCTCGGGGCCCACGCGAAGTTGAACCCGACCGACTGCAACGTGGCCGGGCTCCTGCGTGACGTCGCCCGTGAGTTCGCCCCGGTCCTCGCGGCCCGCGCGATCGGCCTCGACGTCGACCTCCCAGATCGCGTCACGACCACCCTGGACTCCGGTGAGATCACCCAGGCCGTCGTGGAGCTGCTCGCCAACGCCGGGCAGTTCGCGCCACCAGGCTCCCGGGTGAGGCTTGAGCTCTGGGTCGGGCCCCAGTCAGTAGAGGTGAGTGTCACCGACCAGGGGGGCGGGATCCCCGCACGAGACCGCGACCGGCTGCTGCAGCCGTTCGAGCGGGGCAGCCACCCCGGGCAGGAGACCAACAGCAGGGGGCTGGGCCTCGCCATCGCCCAGACCATCGCAGCTGCGCACGGAGGGAGCGTCACCCTGCGAGACAACGACCCCACCGGCCTCGTCGCAACCCTCTCCCTGCCGCGCTATCGCCCCACCGATCGCTAGCAGCTGGAGGCCAGAGGCCGCGGGCGATCGGAGAAGCACCCGGTCCTCGGCATGGTGTGGCGATTCGGCCCACCTGACGGCAGACCCGACGAGGGTCAGGGCTGCGCTGAAGCCCAGGCAGGTCGATGGCCGCGCGTCCCTCAGGCCAGCGCCGCCGCGAACTGCGACTGGTAGAGCCGGCTGTAGGCACCACCCGAGGCCAACAGCTCGTCGTGGGTGCCCTGCTCGACGATCGCCCCGTCCTCCATGACCAGGATCAGGTCGGCGTCACGGATCGTGGAGAGCCGGTGCGCGATGACGAACGACGTGCGGTCGCTGCGCAGCGCGCTCATCGCCTGCTGGAGCAGCAGCTCGGTGCGGGTGTCGACCGACGATGTCGCCTCGTCGAGGATCAGCAGCGCCGGGTCGGAGAGGAACGCGCGCGCGATCGTGACGAGCTGGCGCTCACCGGCCGACAGGTTGCCGCCGTCCTCGTCGATGACCGTGTCGTAGCCGTCGGGCAGGGAGTGGACGAAGCGGTCCACGAAGGTCGCGCGAGCGGCCTCGAGGATGTCCTCCTCGGTCGCGTCCGGACGGCCGTAGGCGATGTTGTCGCGGATGGTTCCACCGAAGAGCCAGGCGTCCTGGAGCACCATCCCGATCCGGCCGCGCAGCGCGGCGCGAGGCATCGCGGTGATGTCGGTGCCATCGAGGGTGATCCGGCCGCCGTCGAGCTCGTAGAAGCGCATGACGAGGTTGACCAAGGTGGTCTTGCCGGCGCCCGTCGGGCCGACGATCGCCACCGTCTGCCCGGGTCGCGCGACGAGCGAGAGCCCCTGGATCAAGGGGTTGTCGGCGTCGTAGGAGAACGCGACGTCCTCGAACACCACCTCGCCGTGACCGACGCGCACCTCGGCGGCCACCCCGCCGTCGGGCACCTGCTGGTCGGCGTCGAGCAGCTCGAAGACCCGCTCGGCCGAGGCGACGCCCGACTGGAGCAGGTTCATCATCGACGCGACGGTCGTGAGCGGCTGGGTGAACTGGCGCGTGTACTGCACGAAGGCCTGGACCTCGCCGAGGGACAACGAGCCACCTGCGACGCGAACACCACCGATGACCGCGATGACGACGTAGTTGAGGTTCCCCACGAACATCATCAGCGGCATGATCAGCCCGCTGACGAACTGGGCGCGGAACGACGCCTCGTAGAGCGCGTCGTTCTCCACGCCGAAGGTGCGCTCGACCTCGGGCCGACGCCCGAAGACGGTCACCAGCGCGTGGCCGGAGAAGGTCTCCTCGATGTGCGCGTTGAGCTTGCCCGTGCGGCGCCACTGGGCGATGAACTGGCTCTGCGACCGCTTCATGATGCGGGTGGTGAGGTACATCGAGATCGGCACCGACACCAGCGCGATCAGCGCGAGGGTCGGTGAGATCCAGAACATCATCGACAACACCGCCAGGACGGTCAGGAGCGAGGTGAGCAGCTGGCTCATCGTCTGCTGGAGCGTCTGGCTCACGTTGTCGATGTCGTTGGTGACGCGGCTGAGGAGCTCGCCGCGGGGCTGCCGGTCGAAGTACTCCAACGGCAGCGCGTTGACCTTGTCCTCCACGTCGGAGCGCATCCGGCGCACGGTGCCCTGCACGACGTCGTTGAGCAGGTAGCCCTGGAGCCACCCCAGGACCGAGGCGCCGGTGTAGATCGCCAGCACCCCGAGGAGCACGTCGCGCACGCCGTCGAAGTCGATCGGCTGCTGCGCGAGGTAGCCGTCGAAGATCAGGTCGGTCGCCTCGCCGAGCAGCCGGGGACCCAGGGCCATCAGCGTCACGCTGACCACCGCGAGCACGACGACCGAGATCGCCTTGTGCTTCTCGGGCGCCATCCGCGCGACCATGCGCCTGGCCGACGGGCCGAACGTCATGGCCTTCTGGCCGACCTGGCCACCGGCCATCGGGCCGCGACCGGGACCGCCCGCGGGCGCCTCGATGCGCTCGGTCTCCTTCATCGTGGCCTTGGGGTCGCTCATGCCGCCTCCTCCGCACTGAGCTGGGACGCCACGATCTGCTGGTAGGTCTCGTTGCCGTCCAGGAGCTCCTCGTGGGTGCCCCGGCCGACCACGCGGCCGTCCTCGAGCACCAGGATCAGGTCGGCGTCGCGGATGCTCGAGACCCGCTGCGCGACCAGGACGACGGTCGCGTCGCGGGTCACCGGGGCCAGCGCCGCGCGAAGGCGCGCGTCGGTGGAGAGGTCGAGCGCCGAGAACGCGTCGTCGAAGAGATAGATCTCCGGGCGTCGTACGAGCGCGCGGGCGATGGCCAGGCGCTGGCGCTGGCCACCGCTGACGTTGGTGCCGCCCTGGACGATCGGGGCGTCGAGCCCCTCGGGCATCGCCTCGACGAAGTCGCGCGCCTGCGCGATCTCCAGCGCCGACCACAGCTCCTCGTCGGTGGCGTCGGGCTTGCCGTGACGCAGGTTGGTCGCGACGGTGCCGGAGAAGAGGAAGGCCCTTTGCGGCACGAGGCCGATGCGCGACCAGAGCAGGTCGGGGTCGAGGTCGCGCACGGGGACGCCGTCGACGCGGACCTCGCCGTCGGTGGCGTCGAAGAGCCGCGGCACGAGGTTGACCAACGTGGACTTGCCGGCCCCCGTCGAGCCGATGACCGCGACCGTCTGGCCGGCGTGGACGTCGAAGGACACGTCGCAGAGCACCGGCTGCTCCGCCCCGGGATAGGTGAAGCCGACGCCGTCGAGCTCGAGGCGGCCGCGACCGGTGACGTGGCGCACCGGCGTCGGGGACGGCACGACGGACGAGTCGGTCGCGAGCACCTCGCTGATGCGATCGGCACAGACCGCGGAGCGCGGGATCATCATCAGCATGAACGTCCCCATCATCACCGACATCAGGATCTGCATCAGGTAGCTCAGGAACGCGGTCAGCGCACCGACCTCCATCTGACCGTCGTCGACGCGCTGCCCGCCGTACCAGATCACGGCCACGGAGGAGACGTTCACGACCAGCATGACCAGCGGGAACATGGTGGCCATCCAGCGACCGGCCGTCACGGAGACCTCGGTCAGGTCGTCGTTGGCCCGGGCGAAGCGCGCCGTCTCGTGGGGCTCGCGGACGAAGGCGCGGACGACGCGGATGCCGGTGATCTGCTCGCGCAGCACCCGGTTGACCGCGTCGATGCGCTCCTGGACGAGGCGGAAGCTCGGCACCATCTGGGACACGACGACGCCGACCGACAGGAAGAGGGCGGGCACGACGATCGCGAGCAGCCAGGAGAGGCCGAAGTCCTCGCGCATCGCCATCAGGATCCCGCCGACCATCATGATCGGCACCGAGACCGCCATGGTGCAGGTCATCAGCGCGAGCATCTGCACCTGCTGGACGTCGTTGGTGTTGCGGGTGATCAGCGACGGGGCGCCGAACTGCGCGACCTCGCGGCCGGAGTAGGAGCCGACCTGGTGGAAGACCGCCGCACGCAGGTCGCGGCCGAACGCCATCGCGGTGCGCGCGGAGAACCACACCGCCACGACCGAGCAGAGGATCTGCAGCAGCGAGACGGCGAGCATGACCGCCCCGATGCGCACGATGTAGTCGGTGTCGCCGGTGGCCACGCCGTTGTCGATGATGTCGGCGTTGAGGCTGGGCAGGTAGAGCATCGCGACCGTGGCCACGAGCTGGAGCACCACGATGATCGCGAGCGAGGAGCGGTAGGGCCGCAGGTAGTCGCGGAAGATCTGGAGCAGCATCAGTCGGTCCTCGCGTCGGGTCGGGCGAGGCCGTGCAGGAGCGTGTCGACCACCTGGTCGGGAGTCAGCAGGCGCCCGTCGGCGATCTTCTGGTGACTGCCCGCGAAGGTCAGCAGTCGCAGCACGTGGACGAAGTGGTCGACCGGCACGACGAGCTGGTCGCTGTCGTCACCGACGACGCCGGCGAGGAGCGCCTCGAGCCGCGCGCGCCACGCGTCGGCCTCCTCCGAGTCGTGCAGGTGGTGCGGCGGACCGACCAGCTCGACCTTCTGCATCAGGTCGAACGTCGCGCGGAAGCGCTGCTGGAGCAGGGCGACGAGGTCGACCAGGCGCCCGCGCAGCGACTGGTCGCGGTCGATGCCCTCGATGCGGACGACCACGTCGCCGGGCTCGAAGGCCCGGGCGAGCGCGGCGTCGACCAGCTCGTCCTTGGAGTCGAAGACCCGGAAGATGGTGCCCTCGGCCACGCCGGCGGCCTCGGCGATCTGGCGCGTCGTCACCGCCCGCCCGTGCACGCGCAGCAGGCGCAGCGTGACGTCGGTCAGCTCGGAGCGGCGCTCGTCGGGCGCGAGCGGGCGGGCACGGGGTGGCATGACGTCGAGGTTACGTGAGTGAGCGCTCACTCACAAGCGGGTCACCGCGAGGTTCAGGGAGCCAGCCGCTGGGTCGCCCAGCCGTCCCCGGTGCGGCGGTAGACCAGCCGGTCGTGCAGCCGCCCGGTCCGGCCCTGCCAGAACTCCACGACGTCGGGCCGCACGACGTAGCCACCCCAGCCGTCGGGAACCGGCACCTCCCCCGGGAACCGCCGCTCCGCTTCGTCGTACGACGACTCGAGGGCGCCGCGATCGGCGACCGGCGTCGACTGGCTCGAGGCCCAGGCGCCGAGCTGGGAGCCCCGCGGTCGCGAGGCGAAGTAGGCGGCCACGTCGTCGCGGGGGATCAGGGTGGCCGTGCCCTCCACGCGCACCTGGCGCTCGAGGTCGTGCCACGGGAGGAGCAGCGCGCAGTGGGCGTTGCCGGCGAGCTCGACGCCCTTGCGCGAGCCGAGGTTGGTGAAGAAGCGGAAGCCGTCGGGCCCGATCCCCTTCAGCAGCACGGTCCTGGACGAGGGCCGCCCCTCGGCCGACACCGTCGAGACCACCATCGCGTTGGGCTCGTGGAGCCCGCCGGAGACCGCGTCGGCGAACCAGCGCTGGAACATCGTGACCGGGTCCGCGGCCAGGTCGGCCTCGTCCAGACCGCCCGCGGCGTAGTCGTGGCGCAACGCTGCGAGGTCGTGCTCGTCCTGATTGTCGGCACCCATGTCACGCAATCTAGGCCGTGGGGCAGAATGCCTGCGGCGCGCCCACACCCTCGGGCGCCGGACGAAGGAGTCGCAACCATGACCGAGGTTCACCACGGACTGGAAGGCGTCGTCGCCTTCGAGAGCGAGATCGCCGAGCCCGACAAGGAGGGCTCCGCCCTCCGCTATCGCGGCGTCGACATCGAGGACCTCGTCGGCCGCGTCCCCTTCGAGAACGTCTGGGGCCTGCTGATCGACGGCTCCTACGACCCGGGCCTCCCGCCCGCCGAGCCCTACAACCTGCCGGTCCACACCGGTGACGTCCGCGTCGACGTCCAGGCCGCGGTCGCGATGCTCGCGCCGGCCTTCGGCTTCGGCCAGACCTACGACATCACCGACGAGCAGGCCCGCCAGGACCTCAGCCGCGTCGCCGTGATGGTGCTCTCCTACGCCGCCCAGTCGGCGCGCGGCCTGCAGCAGCCGGTCGTCCCGCAGAAGCTCGTCGACGAGGGCTCCACGCTCGCGGAGAAGTTCCTGATCCGCTGGAAGGGCGAGGCCGACCCCAAGCACGTGCACGCGATCGACGCCTACTGGTCGTCGGCCGCCGAGCACGGCATGAACGCCTCGACCTTCACGGCCCGCGTCATCACCTCCACCGGCGCCGACGTGGCCGCCGCCTTCTCGGGCGCGATCGGCGCGATGAGCGGCCCGCTGCACGGCGGCGCCCCCTCCCGCGTGCTCGGCATGATCAGCGACGTCGAGGAGTCCGGCGACGCCTCGGCCTACGTCAAGGGCCTGCTCGACCGGGGCGAGCGCCTCATGGGCTTCGGCCACCGCGTCTACCGCGCCGAGGACCCGCGTGCCCGCGTGCTCCGCCGCACGGCGAAGGAGCTCAACGCCCCGCGCTACGCCGTGGCCGAGGCGCTCGAGCAGGCAGCGCTGGCCGAGCTGCGCGAGCGTCGTCCCGACCGCGTGCTCGAGACCAACGTGGAGTTCTGGGCCGCCATCGTCCTCGACTTCGCCGAGGTGCCGCCGCACATGTTCACCTCGATGTTCACGTGTGCGCGCACCGGTGGCTGGTCGGCGCACATCCTCGAGCAGAAGCGCACCGGTCGCCTGATCCGCCCCTCGGCGATCTACACCGGCCCCGCCGCCCGCAAGGCCGACGAGGTCGACGGCTGGAAGGCCGAGTGGGCCGGCTGAGCCTGCACGAGCTGCACTCCGAGCGTCTGGTGCTCGTCCCGTTCGCGGACGCGCACCGGGCGCTCGTCGTCTCCCTCAACAGCGACCCCGACGTCATGCGGTTCATCCGCGGGCGCGCCGCGACGCCCGAGGAGACGCTGGCCGAGTGGGACGTCCGCACGTCGGCCCAGACCGACGAGGCACGGGGGCTGGGCTACTGGATCGGCCGCGTCGACGGCACGTTCGTCGGGTGGTGGTCGGCCAGCTCGTTCGCCGACGACGCCTCGCGCTCGGGGCTGGGCTACCGGCTGCGTCGGGGCGCGTGGGGCCACGGCCTCGCGACCGAGGGCGCCCGACTGCTGCGCGACCATGCATTCGCGACACCCGGCGTCGAGACCGTCGTCGCCTCGACGATGGCCGTCAACACCGCCTCGCGGGCCGTGCTCGAGAAGATCGGGCTGCGGCACACCGACACCTGGGTGCGGCAGTGGGACGAGCCCGTCGACGGGTGGGAGCAGGGCGACGTGGGCTACGAGCTCACGCGCGGTGCGTGGCAGGACCTGACGGGCACCTAGCGGGACCTAGCGCCGCAACCGTCCGTCGTACCAGCTGGTGTTGCCCCAGCCGCCGCGCCGCGACAGCGAGACGTGCAGGTGGTCGCGGTGGCGCAGGGTCCTGCTGCACTTCTTCTTCGTGCGGCACGACGAGGAGAGGTAGGGCTCGGGTCGGAAGCCGTCCCAGGCGCTGTACATCCGGTCGTTCCAGATCACGTACATGACGCCCATCCGTCGCGCCCAGGCGTCGGTGTTGCCGACGTGGTCCGTGCGCCGGACCCGCTCGAGGAAGCGCGCCGCGCGGGCCCGGTCGCGCGCCTTGGCAGCGTCGAGGCGCCAGTCGAAGGCGCGGCCCTCCTGGTGCTCCGACGTGCTGTCGCTGCAGCGGCGCGAGATCGAGCCGAAGCCACCGCCGTAGTGGCGCACCATCCAGCGCCCCAGGTAGACCGTGCCGGGCTTGGCCTTCGGCGAGCAGGTCGTCTGCGGTGCATAGGACGCGTAGCCCTCGATCGGTCGGGCGTGGGCGGCGGCCGGCACCAGGGTTGCGACGAGGGCGGCGACCGTGGTGAGCAAGGCCGCCAGGGGCAGGTGGTTCCGAGACATCCGCAGAACCTACGTCGGCCACGGCAACCTGTCAGGCGAACCCCGTGAGGTTCATCCGTTCGGCCATCCCCGGCATCCCCGGCATCGCTGGGACGTCAGGCGACGGCGACGGCGTCGACCAGCCGCAGACCGGGACGCAGCAGCGGCTGCGTGCCGTTGAAGAGCTCGAATCGGAAGAAGCCGGCACCCCCACGCATCACGCCCGACATGGTGAAGGGCTCGCGACCGACCTCGCGGTCACCGTCGTGCCTCACCAGGGAGGCCGAGGCGACGAACCACGCCGTCTGTCCGACGACGCGGACCCAGGTGTCCTGGACGTCCCAGCCGACGACGAAGGGGTGCTCGAGCACCTCCGCCAGCAGGAGGGTGAGCTCGGCGGTGCCGTTCGCCTGCTCGAGCAGGTCCTCCCCGAAGATCGCACCGTCGGGGACGAAGCAGGCGACCGCGCCGTCCAGGTCACGCGCTCGCAGGCAGCCCTCGAGCCGTCCGAGGGTGTCGATGAGGAGCTGGTGAGGGTCGGTGAGCATGGTGTGGAGCCTTTCCCGGGGAAGATGGGTGAGGCGAGTGTGCTCCGCCGACACCCCTTCGTCGGGCACCTTCACGTGGACCCGACGCAGGGGTCTAGACCGCTCCGGGCGTACGACGGGGCCGCGCGAGGTGGGCGGCGCGCCCCGCGGGGAGATGTCGTGGCCGACGACGAAGCTGCGCGTCAGCCGAGCGCCTTCGCCAGGCAGCGGTTCATCGGGGAGTCGCGGTAGTGCCCGAATCCGGGCACGGTGACGTAGCCGGACGACTCGTAGAGCGCGATCGCCTCCGGCTGCGCGCTCCCGGTCTCGAGCACCATCGCCCGGGCGCCGGCCGCGCGGGCGGTCTCCTCGAGCCGCGCGAGCACGGCGCGCGCGTGCCCCGCGCCGCGGGCGAGGGGCACGACGTACATCCGCTTGATCTCGCACGTCTCGGTGGTGCCGAAGGCCTCGACCGAGGAGCGCCGCCAGGCACCGGTCGCCACGGGCTCGTCACCGACGTAGCCGACCAGGAAGGTGCCGTGCGGCGGGTCGAACATGAGGGGGTCGACCGGTGACTCGTCGCGCCCGCCGTAGCGCACGACGTACTCCTCCTGGACCTGCTCGATCAGCCGCGTGGCGTCGGGATGGCCGTAGCCGACCTGCTCGAGCCGCAGCGTGCTGCTCTCGGTGACAGGGTGCGTGTTCACAGGAGGCCTCCGGTTGATCCCGCTCGCAATCGTGCTGACACACTAGAGGGACCTCTGACAGCGTCGTCAGCGCCCACCACCGACTCCACTCGGAAGGTTGCCTCGTGTCCGACGCACTCCAGATCCCCGCCGACCTCCTGCCCGCCGACGGTCGTTTCGGCGCGGGACCGTCGAAGATCCAGACCGGTCACCTCGACGCCCTCGCGGCGACCGGCGCGTCCCTCATGGGCACCTCCCACCGCCAGGCACCGGTCCGCGACACCGTCGGCCGGGTGCGCGAGGGGCTCGCTGCCCTGTTCTCGCTGCCCGACGGCTACGAGGTCGTGCTCGGCAACGGCGGCGCCACCGCCTTCTGGGACATCGCGACCTACGGCCTGATCCGAGACAAGAGCCAACACCTGACGTTCGGTGAGTTCTCCTCCAAGTTCGCCTCCTGCGCCACGGCCGCCCCGTGGCTCCAGGACCCGACCGTCATCTCCAGCGACCCGGGCTCGCGACCCGACCCGGTCGCCGAGGACGGCGTCGACGTCTACGCCTGGGCCCACAACGAGACCTCGACGGCCGTCATGGCACCTGTCCTCCGACCGGCCGGCACGTCCGCCGATGACGCCCTCGTGCTTGTCGACGCGACCTCGGGGGCTGGCGGCCTGCCGCTCGACGCCAGCCAGGTGGACTGCTACTACTTCGCCCCCCAGAAGTGCTTCGCGTCCGACGGGGGCCTCTGGCTCGCGCTGATGTCGCCGGCCGCGCTCGAGCGTGCCGCCGAGATCGCCGGCTCGGGTCGGCACGTCCCGGCGTTCTTCGACCTGCCGACCGCGATCGACAACTCCAGCAAGAACCAGACCTACAACACCCCGTCGGTCGCGACGCTCTTCCTGATGGCCGAGCAGCTGGACTGGATGAACGCCCAGGGCGGTCTGGCCGGCATGGTCGAGCGCACCACGGCCTCGTCCGACGCGCTCTACGGCTGGGCGGAGCGGACCAGCTGGGCGACGCCGTACGTCGTGGATCCCAGCCACCGCTCGCTGGTCATCGGCACCATCGACTTCGACGAGTCGATCGACGCCGCCGCGGTCGCTGCAACCCTGCGCGCCAACGGGATCGTGGACACCGAGCCCTACCGCAAGCTGGGGCGCAACCAGCTGCGCATCGCGATGTACCCCGCGGTCGACCCGTCCGACGTCGAGGCCCTCACGGCCTGCATCGACTACGTCGTCACTGCGTCCTGATCAACCGGAGGGTCGCGCGCTCGAGCGCGGCCTGACGGGCGTCGGTCGTCTCATAGGTACGTCGGGTGGTCGCGCGGATCGTGCGGCCCTCCTCGTAGGCCTCGACCACGCGCGGGTCGACGTAGGACGACCGCGCCAGCGTCGGGGTGTTGCCGAGGAACTCCGAGACCTCCTTCATGGCCCCGGAGACCGCGCGCTTGCGTGATGCCTGGGTCTCCCCCGGCTCCTCGGTCTCGGCGAGCGCGGCCGCCGCGAGCACGGTCGCGTGCCAGGTCCGGAAGTCCTTGGCCGTCGCCTCGAGGCCGGTGCTCTCGCGGACGTAGTCGTTGACCAGGTCGGGCAGCACCGACCGCCATGACCGCTGGTCCTGGTAGGCCAGCAGCCGCAGGTCCTTGCCGCGCCGGCGGCGCATGATGTCGACCGCCTCGATCACGGTGGCGTCGTCGATCTCGATGCGGTGGTCGACACCGGACTTGCCGACGAAGCTGAAGACCAGCACGTCCTGGTGCCGCTTCACGTGGCGCCGCTCGAGCGTCGTCAGCCCGAAGCTGCCGTGGGTGTCGGCGTAGACGTCGTTGCCGATGCGGAAGTAGCCCAGGTCCAGCAGCCGCACGGCGACCGCGCACGCGCGCTGCATCGGCATGCCCTCGCGACCGAGGTCGGTGAGCACCAGCTCACGGGCCTTGACCAGGGCCTTGCCGAACTCCAGCATCCGGTCGAACTTCTCGGCGTCACGGCGCTCGCGCCAGGCCGGGTGGTAGAGGTACTGCCGCCGGCCGGCCTCGTCGGTGCCGACGGCCTGGAGGTGCCCGTTGTCGTGCGGGGTGATCCACACGTCCTGCCACGCGGGTGGGATCACCAGGTCGCGCACCCGCTGCGCGTGCTCGTCGGGCAGCCGGGCACCGTCTCCGTCGAGGTAGACGAACCCGCGGCCGGCACGGCGACGGGTCCAGCCGGGCTGGTCGGGCGACGTACGGCGCAGGCGGGGCACCCGGCGACCCTAGGGCCGATCGCCCCGCGCGCGGATCACCCCGATGGGTCTAACGGCGGCGCAGCGAGAACATCAGCACCACGATCGCCCCGAGCCCGAGCCAGCCGGTGAGGAACCACGGCCAGAACGGGCGGTCCGTCGACGTGGTCTCGGGCAGCTCCACGCCCTCGCGGCTCTGGATCCCCGGGAAGGGCGCCTCCGACTCGCTGGCCGGCGGAGCCGTGACGGCCTGCGGGGAGACGACCTTGCGCACCAGCGCCGGCAGCGTCACGTGGAGGACAGCGGTGAACTGCCCCTCGGTGCTGACGAAGACCTCTCCGTCGCGGTCGACCGCCAGCCCCTCGCCCTGGTCCTGCTCGGGCAGCTCGAGCTCGGCGACCGGCTCCAGCGAGGGGAACGCGTAGACGACCGCGCGACCGTAGTCGCGCAGCACCAGGTGCTTGCCGTCGGGGAAGAAGGCGCCGTCGGTGGCGATGGAGAGCACCGGCCCCACCGGCTCGAGCCGGGTGACCCGGTCGCTCCTCAGCTGCTGCGGTGCGGCGTAGAGGGTGCCGCCGAAGATCTCCTTGGACGCGACGTAGACCCGCTTGGTGACCGGGTGCACCAGCAGCGTCTCGGCGTCGCGGGGACCTCCGCGGTAGGTCAGCTCGAAGGTCTCCGCCTCGAGCGACCGGTCGCTGCGCTGCACCGGGACCCGCAGCACCGAGACCGAGTCTCGCTCCCCGGCGTTGTCGCCGATGTCGCCGACCAGGACCTCGTCGCGGTCCCAGGGCGCCAGCGCCTCGACGTCCGTGGCCTCGCCCCAGCTGGAGACACCGACGGTGTCGCCGCCGTCGTCGTTGGCGGCGACCGCGAAGAGCCGGCCCTCGTCACCGGAGTCGTTGACGGTGACGAAGAGCCCGTCGGGCATCACGACCAGGCCGCTGGACTCCACGATCCGCTCGTCGGTGAAGGCGAACTCCACCTCGCGCTCCTGCGCCGGCACCGAGGCCGCCCCCAGCGCGAAGGGCACCACCATCGCGCCCGTCAGCAGCCGCTCGAGCAGGAGCATCATCGCTCAGGCTGCGCCACTGATGGGGCCACTGATGGGGCCACTGGTGGGGCCAACAGCTCGGCCAGCTTGGGGGTGATCCCCCACGTGGAGACGAGGGCGTCGTACTCGTCGCGGACGCCGCCACCCTTGACCGGCCCGCCCGACCGCACGGCGCGCAGCAGCGTGTTGCGCGGCGTGTGCTTGCTCTCGACGAACTGCATGACGTCGACCCGATAGCCCTGCGTGCGCATGAGCGTGGCCCGTAGGCCGTCGGTCATCGTGTCGGCCAGCCGCTCGCGCAGGATGCCGTGGCGCGTGAGCATGGCGTAGGGCGCGGGCGTCGGCACCCTGCGCATCTGGGCCGCGATGTCGTGGTGGCAGCACGGGGCCGCCAGCACCAGGCTCGCCTGCCACCCCACCGCCCGGGCGAGGGCCTCGTCGGTCGCCGTGTCGCAGGCGTGCAGGGCGAGCACGACCTCCGGTGCTTCCTCGAGCTCGACGCCGGTGATGGAGCCCACCACGAAGTGCGCGGACACCCCCAGCCCGGCGGCGATCGCGTTGTTGTGGTCGCGCGACTGCTCGCGCACGTCGACCCCCGTCAGCCGGACGGGCATCCCCCGGACCTCGGTGAGGAAGCGCTCCGCGGCGAAGGTGAGGTAGGCGTTGCCGCACCCCAGGTCGGCGATCCGCAGCGGGTCCACCGCCGTGGGACGACGCAGGTGGCCCTTGCCGATGGCGTCGGCGACCGACGAGTCCAGCAGCCGGAGGAACTCCTCGACCTGGCGGTACTTCGCCTGGCGGCTGGGCTTCATCCGGCCGTCGGCGTCACTGAGCCCCAGCGCCACGAAGACCGGGTCGTCCTCGCGCAGGAGCCGGTCCTTGTCGCGGTCGTGGCCGCGGTCGGCCTCGACGGCCTCGGCGCGCGACGTCGTGTGGACCAACGCCTCGAGCTTCTTGGTGACCCGCACCTGGTGGCTCTCGGTGGTGGTCTCGACGTGCCAGTTGCCGAAGGGCTCGTCGAGCAGGCCGTCGACGGCGTCGCGGGCCTCGTCACCGACGGCGTGGTTGGACGTGTGCGCCTGGGTGTCGTCGTAGGCCACGACCTGCAGGTGCGGCCCGGTCTTCAGGTCGACGTAGCGCAGCTCGACACGGCGCCAGCGAGGCACGTCCTGGCCCTTCTGGCGACCCGACGCCACGGCCCGGACGAAGGACTCGGGCTCGAGCACGTGGGAGCGCATCCGGGTCAGCACGCGCAGCAGGGGCTCGCTCACCGGCTCACCACCGACGCGACGACGACGAGCAGGAGCAGGCCCACCAGGGCCACGGGGATGACCAGTCGACGGGTGCGGGGGTTCACCGGGTGATCCTAGAAGCCAGCAGCTCCGCCAGGTGCATCGCCGAGACGCCGGCCAGGTCGTCGAGCTGTACCCGGCAGGACAGCCCGTCGGCCAGCACCACGGCGTCGGGCGCGGAGCGCACCGCCGGCAGCAGGTTGGTCTCCGCGATCGCGACCGAGACCTCGTAGTGCCCCTGCTCCATGCCGAAGTTGCCGGCCAGGCCGCAGCAGCCGGCGACCTTGGTCACCGTCGCGCCGGCCGACTTCAGCAGGCGTGCGTCGGCCTCCCAGCCGAGAACCGAGGCGTGGTGGCAGTGCGGCTGGGCCACGACCTCGACGCCGGCGAGGTCCGGCAGCGGCCAGGCCAGCCGCTCCCAGAGCTCGGCGAGCGTCAGCACTCCGCCCGCCACCTCCGCGGCGCGCGGGTCGTCGCTGAGCTCGACGGCGTCGCTGCGCAGCGTGGCCAGGCACGACGGCTCCAGGCCCAGGACCGGCACGCCGGAGGCGACGTACGGCGCCAGCGCGGCGACCGTGCGGCCCATGATCGTCCGGGCACGGTCCAGCTGGCCGGTGGTGACCCAGGTGAGCCCGCAGCACGCGTCGTCGGGGATGACCCGCGCGCTCAGCCCGGCCGCCGCCAGCACCTCGATCACCGCCGTGCCGGACGCGGGGTGGAAGTGATCGGTGAACGAGTCGGCCCAGATCCACACGTCGGGCGCGCCGGCTGCATCCTGCGAGCGCACCGTCCGGCGCAGCGTCCGGGGGGCGAAGGACGGGATCGAGCGGCGCTGGTCGATGCCGGCCGTGGCCTTGGCGAGCCGGGCGATCGGACCCAGCTTCATCATCCGGTTGGCGACGCCGGCGAGCGGCGCGGCCACGTCGGCCCACATCGGCAGCCGCCCGAGCGTGTAGTGGCTGCGGGGCCGGCGCCTGCCGCGGTAGGTCTGGTGCAGCACCTCGGCCTTGTAGGTGGCCATGTCGACGCCGGTCGGGCAGTCCGACGCGCAGCCCTTGCAGGACAGGCACAGGTCGAGCGCCTCGTGGACCGCCGGGTCGGCGAGCCCGTCGACGAGGGTGCCGTCGAGCGCCTCCTGGAGCACCCGGGCACGGCCGCGGGTGGAGTCCTTCTCGTCGCGGGTGGCCTGGAAGGACGGGCACATCACGCCGGCCGTCGAGGCGGCCACGCACTTGCCGACCCCGGTGCACCGGTGCACGGCGTCGCCGAGGGAGCCGCCGTCGTGGGTCATCCGCAGCAGCGGCACCACCGGCAGCCGCGGCCGGCCGGGACGCAGGTCGGCGTCGAAAGGCGCCGGGGCGACCAGCACCCCGGGGTTGAGCAGGTCGTCGGGGTCGCAGATCGCCTTGACCGCGCCGAAGAGCGCGATCGACCCGGCGTCGTACATGAGGGGCAACAGCTCGGAGCGGGCGCGCCCGTCACCGTGCTCCCCGGACAGCGACCCGCCGTGCTCGCGGAGCTTGAGTGCGCTGGCGACCAGGAAGTCACGGAAGACCGCGCGCCCCTCGTCACCGTCGTGGAAGGGGAAGTCGATGCGCACGTGGACGCAGCCGTCGCCGAAGTGCCCGTAGGGCACGCCGTCGAGGCCGTGCTCGCGCAGCAGCTCGTCGAAGTCGCGGAGCCAGGCACCGAGCCGGGCCGGCGGGACCGCCGCGTCCTCCCAGCCGGAGTAGGCCGGGGTCCTGAGGCTGCGGGCGGCGAGGCCCGCCCCGTCCTCGCGGATGCGCCACAGGTCGGCGGCCTCGGCCGCCTCGCGCACCCGGCGGGTGCCGAGCGCGCCGGAGACCTCGGCGAGCCGCCCGAGCAGTGCCTCCGACTCGGGGCCGGAGACCTCGACGAAGAGCCAGCCGGCGCCGGCCGGGAGCTCGGCCACGGGGCGACGGGCGCGGACCAGGTCGACGATCCGGGCGTCGATGCCCTCGCACGCCACCAGGCGGGCCCCGGAGTCCGTGGGTCCACCACGGTCCTCGGCCGCGAGCAGCGCGGGGACAGCGTCGGCCGCCTCGATCATCGACGGATAGCCCAGCACCAGCAGGTGCCGCGCCTCGTCGGCGACCAGCGACACCGTGGCCTCGCGGACCAGGCCGAGCGTGCCCTCGGAGCCGGCCATCAGGCGGTCGACCCGGCGGCCGTGCTCGGGCAGCAGCTGCTCCATGCCATAGCCACTGACCTGACGGGAGAACTGCCCGAAGCTCGTGCGCACGTGGGCGAGGTGCGCGTCGGTCAGCTCGGCCAGGCGGGACGACACGTCGGTCTCGCCGGTGCCGAAGAGGACGTCCAGGTCGACCACGTTGTCGGAGGTGCGGCCATAGCCCAGGGCGCGGGAGCCACAGGCGTTGTTGCCGATCATCCCGCCGATCGTGCAGCGGGTGTGGGTCGACGGGTCGGGCCCGAAGCGCAGCCCGTGCGGCGCGGCCGCGGACTGGAGGTTGGCGTGCACGACCCCGGGCTCGACGCGCGCCGTGCGCGCCTCGGGGTCGATGCCGACGATCCGGTGGAGGTGGCGGGCGACGTCGACGACGATGCCCTCACCGACCGCGTTGCCGGCGATGGACGTGCCGGCGCCGCGCATGGTCAGCGGCACCGAGGCGGTGCGCGAGACATCGAGGATGGCCGCCAGCTCGTCCTGGTGCCGCGGCCGCGCGACGACCTGCGGCACGACCCGGTAGAGCGAGGCGTCGGAGGAGTAGAGGGCACGGGCCAGCACGGAGTCGTCGACGTCGGTGACGCCACGGCGCCGGAGCTCGGCGACGAGGTCGGGAGCGCTCACCAGTGCTCCATCGAGCCCTGGAAGACGGTCGCGAGGTCGTCGTCGGTCACGGGCTTGGGTGCCGTGGCGAGCAGGCGCTGCTGCTGGAGCGCTCCGGTGACCAGGTCCCCGACGTCTCCCTCGCCGAAGCCGACCTCGCCGAGACCGTTGGGGATGCCGATGTCGCGCATCAGCCGGGCAAGCACCCCCGGCAGCACGTCCGGCCCGTCACCGGCACCCGTCGGCAGGTCCGGCTCGAGGAGCCGCGCGGCGTGCAGGTGCCGCTCGGGAGAGGCGTCGAAGGTGAAGCGGAACGCCTCGGGTGCGGTGAGCGAGACGGCCATGCCGTGCGGGACGATCGCCTCGTCGTCGGGGTAGCCCTCGGGACGGAAGGTGCGCACCCGCCCGGCGATCGGGTAGGCGTTGGCGTGCGGGATGTGGACACCGGCGTTGCCGAAGCCGAGACCCGCGAACGTGGCGGCGAGCGCCATCTGCTCGCGGGCGGTGGTGTCGGAGCCGTCGCGGACCGCGGCGCGGAAGGAGCCGGCCAGCATCGACAAGGCCCTCTCCGACCAGACGTCGGCGACCGGGTTGGCCCCGCAGTAGGGCACCCGCTGCTCGGGGCGCTTGGCGTCGAAGTCGCCGTACCAACGGGCGGTGTAGCTCTCGAGGGCGTGGCAGAGGATGTCCATGCCCGAGGCCGCGGTCACCATCGTCGGCTGGGTGAGCGTGAGGGACGGGTCGACCACCGCCAGACGCGGTCGCAGCAGGGCGTGGCTGATGCCCGTCTTGACCTTCAGCGCGAGCACGTCGAGCACGCAGATGGTGGTGCTCTCGCTGCCCGTGCCGGTCGTGGTGGGCACCGCCACCAGCGGCAGGAGGGGGTTGATCGGCGCCCGGGCCTTGCCCACGGGGGCGTTGATGTAGTCCATCAGCACACCCGGGTTGGTCGTGAGCAGGTTGACGGCCTTCGCCGTGTCGATGGCCGACCCACCACCCACCGCGACGATGGCGTCGAAGGGCCCGGCGTCGCGGGCGAACGCGATGGCCGCCTCGAGGGACTCGTCGGTCGGCTCGACCCGCGCTCCGTCGTACGTCGTGACCGCCAGGTCGAAGGCGGCCATCTGGTCGGCGATGCGCGCCGGGTGCCCCGTGGCGGCGACGCCCGGGTCGGTGACCAGCAGCACCTTCCGCGCACCCCAGCCGGCCAGGTCGTGGCCGATCTCCGCCGACGCCCCCGATCCGAACTTGAGGGCGGGTGAGGCGTAGGTGAAGACGGTCTCGGTCACGACCTCAAGATATCCAAGAGACCCCACCCACCGGTGTCCGCGGCCCTACGATGAGCGCCGGAGAGGGGGGCCTTCCATGTCGTTGGTGACGCGCTGGGCGCTGGCCGTGGCGCTGCTGGTCGGATTCGGCAGCGGCGCTGCGGCCCTGACCCTCGCCGACGCCGGGTCCGGCCAGGATGGTGGGGGCCTCCCCGCCCCCCGCCCTGTCGTGGACCACCAGCGACTCGTCGACAGCCGCACCGGCCGGGAGTTCGTGCCCCGGGGGGTCACCTGGAGCAGCTTCGAGTACGCCTGCGCCCAGGGTTGGGGCCTCTCGACGCTCGACCTGCTGCCTGGCGCCGACCCGGCCGCCGACGAGGCGGGTGCCATCGCGGCCTGGGGCGCCACGACCGTGCGCCTGCCCCTCAACCAGGACTGCTGGCTCGGGACCCGGGGCGCACCGGTCAGCGATGCCCAGGACGAGCGCACGGCGCAGGACTACCGCGCCGCCGTCGGCGGGTTCGTCGACACCCTCAACCGCGCCGGCCTCGTGGTCGTCCTCGACCTGCACAGCCGCAAGCGCCTGGGCGCCGACGAGTACGGCAGCCTGGCGATGCCCGACTCCGAGTCGCTGGTCTTCTGGTCGTCCGTGGCCACGGCCTTCCGCGACCACCCCTCGGTCCTCTTCGAGGCCTTCGACTCCCCCGGGTCCCGCACGGACGCGGCCGGTCGTCGCGTCTTCGACCCCAGCTGGCTCTGCTGGCGCGACGGCGGGTGCGAGGCACCGGTCGAGGACGGGGACACCACGCCCCACGGGGGGCTGACCTTCCCCGCCCAGGGCATGGACCGCATCGTGCGGACCATCCGCGACGCCGGTGCCCGCCAGCCCATCCTGCTCCCGGGGCTCGCCGACGGCACCGACCTCACCCACTGGCGCGAGCTCGCGCCCGAGGACGACCAGCTCGTCGCGGCGTTCCACCTGGACGGCGTCGGCGCCTGCGTCGACGCCCGCTGCTGGGACTCCGTGGTCGCGCCGCTGGCCGACGTGGTGCCGGTGGTGACCACCGATCTCCGCCCCAGCGACCCCGAGGGCGGCGACCTGGCGCCCTACCTGGCCTGGGCCCGGAGGCACCAGATCGGCACGATCTTCTGGGTCTGGGCTGCCCACGACAACGACCCTGTGTCACTCATCCGTGGAAGTGGGAGCACCCCTTCGCCCTACGGCGAGCTGGTGCGGTCCTTCTTCACGGGTTCTACACGAAAGCCCTGGTCAGAGCCGTCTCGGTAACACCCAACTGTTACCCCGACGTGGATCCGGCGTAGGAGCCGGTCCGAGACGATGGACGTATGACAGTCCAGACGTCCGCGTCACGACCAGCCGGGAAATCGGTCGGAGCCGCCACCGTCGGCGTCCTCCTGACGCTGGTCGTCTTCGCCGCCGTGTTCCTGGCCTTCCTCATCGCACCGTTGCTGGCGCTGCTGCTGGCCTTCGTCGCCTACACGGTGATGCGCCCCCGCGAGAACCGCACCACCTCGTCCGGGCCGGGCAGCCCCGCCGGCTCCGGTCAGGCCGCCTCCGGCTTCGGGGCGGGCACCCAGTGACGACCCCTCAGACGACCCAGTCTGAGACCCGCACCACCACCCGCACGACGGTCCGCACCGCGACCCGCATCGGGGACGGCGTCGACGCCGACGTGCGCCACCTGATCCCCGAGGGGATCTGTCGCACCTTCCGGGTCCTGCCCTACGGCGTGGAGGACGGCACCGTGCTGGTCGCTGCCGCCGACGCCGACGACGCCATCACCGAGCAGGTGGTCGCGGAGCGCCTGGACCGACCGGTGCAGCTGGTCCGCCACACCGTCAACGAGATCGTGGCAGCGATCGACGTGGCCTACCCTCCCGTCGAGTCGGAGGTCGAGACACCCGACGCCCGTCGCGCGCGGATGCAGATGGCCCAGATGCTCACCCGCAGCGGCCTGGTCAGCTCCGAGCAGCTGCAGCGCGCCATGCTGGAGTACGCACGCACGGGCGACCCGCTCGGCGACATCCTCGTGTCCCACGAGTCGATCAGCGAGGACGTCCTCGTCGCCGCCCTGTCGGAGCTGCACCAGATGCAGCGCGTCGGCCTGGGCGACTTCGAGCCGGACCTCGAGGTGGCCCGCCGCCTGCCCGAGCCTCTCGCGCTGCGACTCCAGGCGATCCCTGTCGCGGAGACCGACGACATCGTCCTGCTCGCGGTGGCGCGCCCCCTGCTCGACGACGACGCCACCGAGGTCGAACGCGCCCTGGGGTCGTCGTTCCGCCAGCTGCTGGCCAACCGCACCGAGCTCGACCAGCTGATCCAGCGGGTCCACAGCGCCCACTACGCCGAGATCTCGACGCGTGGGCT
The DNA here is from genome assembly GCF_031397825.1 of Nocardioides sp. GTDB lineage: Bacteria > Actinomycetota > Actinomycetes > Propionibacteriales > Nocardioidaceae > Nocardioides. The sequence goes on along the minus strand of NZ_JANNML010000041.1, from coordinate 14,251 downwards.
GATGGAGAGCCGTCCCGAGTCGTCGGCCCACGTCGTCGTCACGGGCACCCAGAAGGCCGTGCTCGTCATGACGATCGTCGCGCTCGTGCTGTGCGGGGTCATCTGGCCGGTCAACACACTGATCGGCATCGTCGGCTTCTGCAGCTTCATCTACCTGATCGTGTCGGTCTACAAGTTCCGCCTCACCCTGCGCGCCCTCGGCACGCACCTGGAGACCGACGTCACGGACGCCGAGATCGCCTCCCTCGACGAGCGGCACCTGCCCGTCTACACGATCCTCGTCCCTCTCTACAAGGAGGCCGGGATCGTGTCGCGCCTGGTGCGTGACATCAACGCGCTGGACTACCCGCGCACGCGTCTCGACGTCAAGCTGCTCTGCGAGGAGGACGACGACGAGACGATCGACAAGATCATCTCCCTGGAGCTGCCACCGCACTTCCACCTCGTCGTCGTGCCCGACAGCCTGCCCAAGACCAAGCCCAAGGCCTGCAACTACGGATTGCAGCTCTCCACAGGGACGCACTGCGTGATCTTCGACGCCGAGGACCGCCCTGACCCGGACCAGCTCAAGAAGGCTCTGCTCGCCTTCGACCACGTGCCGGCCAACGTCGTGTGCATCCAGGCCAAGCTCAACCACTTCAACCAGGACCAGAACCTGCTGACCGCATGGTTCGCCAACGAGTACTCGATGCACTTCGAGCTGGTGCTGCCCGCCATGGGCGCCTCGGAGTCGCCGATCCCGCTGGGAGGCACGTCCAACCACTTCATCACCTCCACGCTGCGCGAGCTCGGCGCCTGGGACCCCTTCAACGTCACCGAGGACGCCGACCTCGGCATCCGGCTGCACCGCGAGGGCTACCGCACGGCGATGATCGACTCCACCACGCTGGAGGAGGCCAACTCCAACGTCGGCAACTGGATCCGGCAGCGCTCGCGCTGGAACAAGGGCTACTACCAGACCTGGTTGGTCCACATGCGCAACCCGTTCACCCTGCTCTCGCAGACCGGTCTGCGCGGCTTCATGAGCTTCAACCTCACCATGGGCTCCGCCTTCGTCCTGCTGATGAACCCCATCTTCTGGGGCCTGACCACGCTCTACGTCCTCACCCAGTGGGGCTTCATCGAGCAGCTCTTCCCGGGCATCGTCTTCTACGTCGCCAGTGCGATGCTCTTCATCGGCAACTTCATCTTCGTCTACCTCAACGTCGCCGGCAGCCTCCAACGCGGGGAGTTCGGCATCACGCGCACCGCGCTGCTCTCCCCGCTCTACTGGGGCCTGATGAGCTGGGCTGCCTGGAAGGGCTTCATCCAGCTCTTCACCAACCCCTTCTACTGGGAGAAGACCGAGCACGGCCTGGACGAGGGGTCGTCATGACCGCCCAGCTGGACCAGCCGGAGCCCGACGTCGCCACGGTGCACGTGGTCACGACGCGCGAGCGGCTGGCCGGGGTCGTGCAGTCCGTCGGACGGCGCCCCGACGACATCGAGCGCCGCTGGTGGGAGAGCGCACTGGTGTTCGGCCTGTTCCTGGTCGCCTACACCTGGTTCGGCTACTGGCTCGTGGTGGACATGCACGTCGTGGGCTTCGAGACCCTCGACCGCTTCAACCGAGCCCTGATGATCTGGCACAACGACCCGCCCAAGCTCTCCTCCGTCGGCTTCGACTACCCGCCGCTGACGATCCTGCTGATCTCGCCGCTGACGATCGTCCCCGCCCTGGCCAGCTCGCTGATCGCGGTGCCCCTGGCCTCCTCCGTCTTCGCCGCCTTCACGATGGTCATCTTCAACACGATGATGCGCCGGGCGCAGGTCCTCGCCCCGCTGCGGGTCATCGTCCTGGTCGCCTTCGGGCTCAACCCGCTCATCGCCCTGTACGCCGCCAGCGGGGCACGCCACTTCATGTGGCTGGCCTTCGTGGTGGCCGCGCTCGGTGCGCTCTTCGCGTGGTACGTCACCGCCGACATCCGCTTCGTCATGATCGCGGGCCTGGCCTTCGCGGTCGCCGCGCTCTCGGGCTACAGCAGCCTGCTGTGGTTCGTCGTGAGCGCCGTCATGGTCGGGGCCATCCTGGCCCGGCTCGGCGCCGACGGCACCGAGATCGAGGGCACCACCGTGGGGTTCGCCGCCCCGACGGTCTACGTCATCGCCCTGTGGTCGGTCTTCAACCTGATCCTGGTCCTCAAGCCCTTCAACTGGATCACCGCCAGCAGCGACTCGGCCTCCTCGGGCGGACTGGAGAGCTTCTCGGCCGTCGAGCTGCTGGAGTACACCGGACGACTGGTCCTCTACGGCGCACCGATCGCCATCGTCGTGCTGCCCGCGCTCGTGTTCGCGGGCATCGCGCGCCGCAACAGCCTCGCGCTGTGGCTGGCCGTGATCTTGTTCCTCTCGATCATCGTCCCGGCCGTCTCGGTGGCACTCAAGCTCACCGACTCGCCCATGGTCATGCGCAACGCGCTGCCGATCCTGCTGTTCTCGATGATCGGCGCGATCTGGCTGGCCCGCTCCGCGGGCGACGGCGCCACGCTGGTCAGCGCCCTGCTGGTGGCGGGGCTGATCATCAGCATCCCGTGGACCTTCCAGGCGATGAAGACCTACAAGTACCAGGGCCTGGAGTCCACCTTCGCCGCCGCCGTCTCGACCCGCCAGTCGCAGGAGGGCGCCACCACACCGGACGGCTCCACCGTCGGCTACGTGTCCGAGCAGGCCATGGCGACCTGGATCAAGGACAACGTCAGCCTCAACAGCTCCATCCTGACCGACAACGCGCAGACGTCGGCGGTCATCCTGCTCACCGGCGACCCGGCGCTGTTCTTCGACCGCGTGGACAAGTCCGACGGCCCGTGGCTGAGCGCGGCCAAGGACCCTGCGGCACACGTGGACTACATGCTGCTCTCCACCGGCTCCTCGGAGGACCTGCTCAGCAACCTCTACGAGGATGCCGTCGACGGCAGCAACGCCTTCCTCACCGAGGCCTACCGCACCGACCGCTACGTCCTGGTCAGCGTGCCCTCCGGCTTCCGACGCGGTGCCGACTCGCTCGGCGACGAGGACCCCGCCGCCCTGTCCATCCCTGGACAGGGCATCACCACCACTCCCGTGGAGGGGGCAGACCGATGACCACCACCCATCCGGGCCAGACCGTCACCCCGGCGCCGTCCCTGAACGACATCCTGGCCACCAGCACCAAGGACGAACGCATCGGCCGCGTCGACTTCACCGCTCCCTTCGTCACCGACCTCGTCGAGGAGGGCGGTGCAGCCACGGCGCCACTGGCACCCGTGGCGCCCGAGCCGATCGCCGAGACCGTCGTCGAGGTGGAGCCCCTGCTCGTCGTGGAGCCCGAGCCCGAGCCCGTCGTGGAGCCCGAGCCCGAGCCCGTCGTGGAGCCCGAACCCGTTGCCGAGGCCGAGCCCCTGCCCGAGCCCATCGCGGAGGTCGAGCCCCTGCCGGAGCCGGAGCCGGAGCTGCTCGCCGTCCCCGTCGACGTACCCCTGCCGGCGCCGCCGGCGGCCGACTCGCTCGCCGAGGAGCTGCCGCACCTGGCCATCTCGGTCGAGGAGATCGCCGCGACCGTCATCGACCGCATGCAGCGCGCCGGTGAGGCGCACGTGCGTCACCTCGAGGCCGTCGAGCTCGAGACGGCCCGCCGCTGCGAGCTGGTGACGGCCCAGGCCGAGCTCGACGCCGAGCTGATCCGCCTGCACGCCCGGCGCGAGGCGCACGCGATCCTCACGGCGGCCCGCATGCGCACCGGTGGTGCTGCCGGATCGGCCGCGGAGGGCCGGCTCCTCAGCGAGATCAACACCTCCCTCTCCCGGTTCGCCGAGTCGATCGAGACATCCGTCGCCGAGGTCTCCGAAGCATCCGAGGCCCACGACCTCCCCTCGCCGTCATGAACAGCCAGGTCCGCGGTCGCCGTCGGCGACACCACGCCCTCGTCGCGCTGGCCGTGGTGGGCACGCTCGCCCTCGCCGGGTGCGGCGGCGACGACGAGCCCTCCGGCCGCTCGACGGCCGAGATCGACGCCGCAGGCCCCCAGGTCACGATCGACCCGGTGACCGGCGACGGTGGCACGATCGTCACCGAGCAACGGTTCTTCAGCGAGAAGTCCCCGTGGAACAACCGCATCGACGACCGCGAGCTCGATGCCGCCTCCGACGAGATGATCCGGCTCGCCAAGATCCGCGTCGGCGTCTGCGAGGAGGCCGACGCGGGCAACGACCTGCGGCTCTGCGACCGGGAGATCACCGAGGGCGTCTACATCAACACCGAGGCGTGGACCACGGCCGTGGTGGCCGGCGGCGAGCCCACCGACGTGGTGTGCCGCCAGGTCAAGTGCGGCGACGGTGATGACACCGTGGTGCTCAACATCCCTGCCGACGTGGACCCCGACCCGCGCTACGACGGCTGGTTCACGATCTTCGACACCACCAGCTCGGTGGCCTACGACCTGTGGCGTGCGCGCCGCGAGTCCGACGGCAGCATCTCCTACCACTTCATGCGCGAGTGGGACCTCAACGGGACCGGCTACGGCGCCCCGCAGGTCGTCAGCGCCCGCGGCTCCGGCCTGCCCCTGTTCGCCGGGCTGATCAGCCCCGACGAGCTCGAGGCCGGACTGATCGACCACGCACTGGCGATCAGCCTGCCCGGCCCCGCCGCCAACTGGTTCGTCCAGCCCGCTTCCTCGACCGACGGCAACGGCAACGAGCGCTCGATCCCCGAGGGTGCCCGGATCCGTCTCAAGGCTGACGTCATCCCGCCCCGCCCCGTGGACCCGTTGACCAAGAAGCCGATCAAGATGACCGCCCAGCAGCGTCGCTACGCCGACGCCATCGTCGCGGCCCTGCGCACCTACGGAGCCATCGTCGTCGACCGCGCCGCCGTCCCGACCCTCTACGCCCAGCGGGACGTCACCGCGACCTACCTCAACGGCAACGAGCTCCAGGGCCTGCACCTCGACGACTTCGAGGTCGTCCAGCTCGGCAAGCGCTACGAGTACCCCCCGGAGGACGTCGTCGACGAGAACGGTCTCGTCACCAGCCCGACCGGCAGCACCACCAGCCAGGGAGTCCAGTGATGCGCAGCAGCCGTCGACCGCACGCCCTCGTCGCCCTCCTCGTGACGGCCGTGCTGGTCCTGAGCGCCTGCTCGGACCAGACCCCCGAGGCGTCGGACACCGTCGCCCAGCAGGAAGCGGCGCGCTACCGGCAGAACACCGACGAGCAGGAGCTCATCAACAAGCGCAACGCCGAGCTGCCGAGCCGTCCCGGCGGTGTCGTGGACATCGAGGGGTCCAGCGGCTCACTGACCGCCGAGGCGGCCCGACGCTACGAGTTCAACGGCAGCACCACCGACGTCACCTACGCCGAGACCGGCGAGGACCGTGCCTTCCAGCGGTTGTGCGCCGGTGAGATCGACCTGGTCGACTCCTCGCGCCCGATCAGCCGCGCGGAGTGGGACGCGTGCCGTGCCGTCGGCCTCGACGTCGTGCAGTTCCAGGTCGCGGCGGACGCGGTCGTGCTCGCGATCAAGTCCGAGACGGACGTGGGTGGCGACTGCCTGACCACCGCCCAGGTCCAGGACATGTTCCGGGCCGGCTCGCCGGTGACCAGCTGGTCCCAGCTCGCGCTGGACGACGTACGCCTCGAGACCGGCGGCCCGACGCCCGACAACAACGCCTTCGGCTTCTTCGGGCGCTACGTGCTGGACGCCCCGGAGCCCAGCCTGACCAACCTCCGGTCGGACTACCAGGCCTTCGACTCCGACAACGGCGCCCGCATCTGGGTCGTCGGCGACACCCGCGAGCACGCGCTCGCCGACCGCTACCCCGAGCGCGCGCGCAAGCGCACCGAGCTCAACAGCCAGCTCGAGGTCTCCTGGCAGGTGCTGCGCGACGCGGCCTCCGAGGTCAGGGCCGCCAAGGCCGAGGTGGAGAAGGGGATCCGCGACAAGCGGTCGCCCGAGGACAGGGCGCGCGACCAGCAGCGCCTCTCCGACGCCTTCGTCGCACGCGACGCCGCCCGCGCCGCCAAGAACCGGGTCGCCGAGCGACGGGCCGCCGCGCTCGAGCTCTTCGGCCTGGCCCGTGACGCCAAGCGCGTCATCGACGGCACCCGCGGCAACGTGGCGTTCTTCCGGTTCAGCTACTACGAGCTCTACGAGGACCAGCTGAGGCCCTTCGAGATCACGTTGCCCGACGGGGAGCGCAACTGCATCTTCCCCAGCCAGCGCACGATCGTCAGCGGTGAGTACCCGCTCGCCCGTCAGCTGCTGATCACGACCACCACCCGGTCGCTCCAGCGCCGCGAGGTCAACGAGTTCCTCACGTTCTACGTCAACCAGTCCGAGAAGCTCGCGGCCGACGCCCGGCTGGTCGGCCTGCCGGCCAACATCATCACCCTCCAGAACAGCTGGTTGCGGGGCGAGACCCCGGTGATCCTGGTCAGCCCCGACGAAGAGGTCACGACCCAGGCGCCGCAGCAGCAGCCTGAGGAGAAGCCGGCTCGATGAGCATCGCGTCCCGCTCCGCCACCCTGGTGGTGGCCGTCCTGACGGCCGCCCTGGTGACGGTCGGGACCACGGCGGTGCGGGCCGATGCCGACCGTGGGGCGGCCCGGGTCGAGCAGACGTCACGCCTCGGGACCGTCGCGGGCGGCCCGGCCCCGCGTCTGCAGGCGCGCGCGACCAGCACCGCCGTACGACGGGTGCAGAAGGTCACGCTGAAGTGGGACGGTGGGTGGAAGGACCCGGTCCAGACGAAGTCGGCGACCATCCCGGGCATCGGTGAGGTCACGCTGGTCTGCAGGCCCAACACCACCATGATCCGGATCTTCGCCAACGACCGCTCAGCCGAGACCCAGATGTGGTTGGCCAAGCACGAGGTCAAGAACCGGCGCAACGTGGTGGCGACCAAGACCGTGCGCATCTACCGCTACGCGCACGCCTTCGACGACGGCACCGGCGGCACCGGCGCCTTCGCCCACGAGGGCCTCAACCAGGTCTCCCCCATCGAGAACTACTCGTCGGGCTACGTCGACGGCATCATCAGCCAGCGCCCGGGTCGCCACCAGGCCGCCGCAGGTGCACCGATGCCGCCCGTCACGTCGTTCAGCCTGAACTGGTACTGGAACGGCTTCCACCACCCGCCGGAGTACCGTTTCTGCCAGTTCGACGCGGTCTTCAAGACGACCTTCCCGACCCGCCTGGGCGTCAACTGGCACGGGGAGGCCGACGCGGTCGACACCGTGCTCCAGAGCTCACGGCTGCCCTCGATCGGCCAGCTCAACGTGCGCTGCGGCACCAACGACGACGGCGCCGGCGGCATCCAGTCGATCAGCCTGGTGCCGGACGTCGACAACGCGGACGTCTACGCCGAGACCGTGACCGGCGAGGGTGACGTGGATGACCACATCGACCCCTTCTCGAAGGGATTCGACCCCGAGACCGGCAAGGTCGGGCCGATCCCGATGCCTCGCAACGGCATCGTGCGCCTCTTCTTCCGCGTCGGCGGGATCGAGCGGCGCTTCATCGTGTCCTCCTACTACGTGACCAACAACGGCAACGCGCGGCTCAACCTGTGCGAGCTCGCCGTCGCGCCGTTCTAGCGTCGTGCGCGGATCCCGATGCCGGTCGCTGCCGGCCCTGCTCGCCCTGGTCCTGCTGGGGTCCACCGGGTTGCTCCTGCCGGCGTCGGTCGCTGCCGGGGCGGCAGCCGAGCGCCAGGCCCCGGCCGTCTCGCAGGTCCGCGGCTCCTCGACCGCCCGCAGCCTGGTGCAGCACGTGACGGTGTCGTGGGACCCCTCGACCCGGCGCAAGGTCTACTCCAGGAACGCCGTGGTCCCGGGCATCGGCGAGCTCGCGCTCATCTGCAAGGGCAACGCGACGTTGATCCGGCTGCACACCGAGGACCGCGGTCTCGAGACGCAGATGTGGCTGCAGAAGTTCGAGGTGAAGAACGAGCACAACGTGGTGGCGGTGAAGACCCCCCGGATCTACCGCTGGGCGCACGCCCTCGACGACGGCACGGGTGGCACGGGCTACTACGCGGCCGAGGGCCTCAACCAGCGCACCCCGATCGAGAACTACTCGTCGGGCACCATCAACGGGATCATCAGCCAGCGTCCGGGACGCAACCAGCCGGGCACCGCGTTCGCACCCAAGCCGGTGACCACCTTCGAGCTCTCCTGGTTCTGGAACGGCTTCCGCCACCCGGCCGACTACCGCTCGTGCCGGATCGACGCCGTCGTCACGACCCAGCTCGACACCCGTGCGGGCATCACCTGGCGCGGCTCCGCGGACGCCGTGGGTCACGACCGTCAGACCACACCGATCCCCGGCTTCGGCGACCTGAGCCTGGAGTGCCGCGACGAGGTGGACCCCACCGGAGCCGCGCAGACGCTGAGCATCAGCCCGGGCGCCGCCGACGCCGACCTCTACGTCGAGCGGGTGACCGGCGAGGGATGGGTGGAGGACCACGTCACCACGCGCACCTACACCTACGGCGAGACCGTCCCCGCGACGCTCGGCCCCGTGCCGATGCCACGCAACGGGACGCTGCGCCTGCGCCTGCGGGTGGGTCAGGCCGAGCGGTGGCTGCTCGTGTCGAGCTATGACGTCGTCAACAACCCCGACCCACGGCTCAACCTGTGCGAGGTGGCGGCGGCGCACTACGCGCGCTGACCGCCCTCCCACGCCGCAAGGGCGGCGCGCACCAGCGGCACGACCGGCACGGCGCCCGACCCGACGTCGGCGAGCGGCACCCACGCCGCGGCATCGGTGGTGCCGCCGTCCTCGACGCTGAGGTCGAGCGGGTCCGCGCCGTCGGACAGGGCGGCACGGAAGACGATCCCGATCGCGTGGAAGTCCTCGTCACGCCCGGAGGGAGCGGTACCACGGACCCGCTCGTCGTCGACGGCGAGCACGTCGGTGACCACACAGGTCAGACCTGTCTCCTCACGCACCTCGCGCAGCACCGCGTCACGGGGCGCCTCACCCTGGTCGATCCCGCCTCCGGGCAGCGCCCACAGCCCGGTGTGGAAGCCGCGCGGGGACACCCGGGTCAGCAGCACTGCGTCGTCACGCACCAGCAGGGCGTAGGCCGCCGTGCGCTGGAGCCGGGCCGGCCCATGGGCCGCCAGCGCCTCCTTGACCAGCCCCACCACCGGGATCGTGCCGGCCAGGACGTCGGCGACCGGGTGCCAGGCCGCGTCGACGGTCGAGCCGTCGACCTCGACGACGCGCGGCTCGGGCGCGTCGACCGGCACCCACCCGTCGTAGACGATGCGCAGGCTGTGGGCGTCCGCGCGACGTCCCTTGCGCCAGGCGTCGGGCTGGTGGAAGGAGAAGGTCTGCGCCGTCGGCCCGATGGTCACCGCGAGGCCGGTCTCCTCGCGCACCTCGCGCACGACCGCGTCGCGCGGGTCCTCCCCGTGGTCCAGCCCGCCACCGGGCAGCGTCCACAGCTCCTCGCGGGCCAGGCGCGGCGCCAACCGGCTGAGCAGGATCTCCCCGTCCCGCAGGATGACCGCATAGGCGGCGACCCGCTGCACCTGCTCCCGCATGGGCGCCAATCTACGGCTCCCGGTCCTCGAGGCCCGGCCCCCAGGTCGGCTGCACGGCCGATCGGGGCATCCCGTCCAGCAGGAACGACACCTGCCGCTCCACGGCGTGACCGCCCAGGTGCGCGGGGTACCACGGTGCCCGCTCCCCCGGTCGCGGCCGGTGCTCGGGCAGGCGCTGGAGCGTCTCGAGCCCCTCGTGCAGCCGGCGGCCGAGGTCACGGGTCGACTCCACGAGGTCCGCGTCCGGAGCCACGTGCACGGGTGCGCCGAACCGCACGTCGACCAGGCGGCCGCGGGTCAGGTCGGGCCGCGGCAGCGGGTCCTCGAGGGACCGCTTCTGAGGCCACAGCCGGTGGCTGCCCCACAGCCAGACCGGCACGAGCGGCGCGCCGCTCTCCCGCGCCAGCGCGACCGCCCCGGGCATCAGGGCGCGCGTCGTGTAGGCCGCCGAGATCCCACCCTCGGGGAAGACGCACACCGCCTCCCCCTGGCCCAGCAGCCGCCGCGCCTGGAGGTACGCCGCCGCCGGGGCCTGCCGGTCGACGGGGATGTGCCCCATTCGCTCCATCGCCCGGCCGGCGACCGGGGCGTCCCAGATCTCGTGGCGGCACATGAAGCGCACCCGGCGGCCGCTGTCGAGCAGGGAGCGACCGATGAACACGAAGTCCGGGAAGGACACGTGCGTGGCCGCGAGCACCACCGGACCCGTGGCCGGGACGTGCTCCTCACCTTCCCAGCGCGTGGTGACCTGCAGCGAGCGCAGGACGACCTTGCCGAGCACGATCGTGGCGCCGTACCACGGCTCGCGCCCGCCGCTCACGTGAACGGAGGGCGGTGGTCGAGCGCCAGGGAGCGGCGCCCGGCCCAGCGCCAGACCCGGGCCGAGCGGTCGCGGTCCTCGTCGGTCACCAGGTTGCCCATCCAGCGCAGCGCCAGGGTCATCAGCCAGTCCGAGCGCATCCCGGCCGGTCCGAGCGTCGGCAGCAGCCGGGGAACGGTGACGAAGCCGGCCAGGCGGCGGGCGACCGAGAAGGACTCGCCGTAGTGCTCGCGCAGCATCGCCGGCCACGCCTCGGAGAGGTCGTCGGTCTCGGTCATCATCTGCGCGACGAAGCGGCCCGTCTCGAGGCCGTAGTCGATGCCTTCGCCGTTGAGCGGGTTGACGCATCCGGCGGCGTCGCCGATGAGGGCCCAGTTGCGGCCGGCGACCCCGGAGACGGCCCCACCCATCGGCAGCAGCGCCGACGTCGGCATCCGCAGCTCGCCGGTCAGCCCGAACTCCTCGCGGCGCTCGTCGGCGTAGAAGGACATCAGGGGCTTGATCGCGATGTTGGCAGGCCGCTTGGCGGTGGCCAGCGTGCCGACGCCGACGTTGACCTGTCCGTCGCCGAGCGGGAAGAGCCAGCCGTAGCCGGAGAGGATCTCGCCGTCCTCGCCGCGCAGCTCGAGGTGGGAGCTGATCCACGGGTCGTCGGCCCGGGTGGAGTCCATGTAGGCGCGACCTGCGACGCCGTAGACGGTGTCGCGGTGCCATTCGCGACCCAGCACCTTGCCCAGCGGCGAGCGGACGCCGTCAGCGACCACGAGCCGACGACAGGCGATCTCGAAGCGCTCACCGTCGCGCCCGCCCCGCTCGAAGACGACGGCGGCCACCCGGTCACCCTCACGTCGTACGTCGACGGCACGCACCCCGTCGAGCGCCGTCGCGCCCGCCTTGATGGCCGTCGTGCGCAGGTGGTCGTCGAGCTCCATGCGGGGCACCGCACTGCCCCAGGAGGGCAGGGTGCCACCCGGCCAGGGCAGCAGCAGGGTCTGGCCGAACCCGTGGGCGCGCAGGCCCTGGTTGACCGTGTGGGCCCGCAGCCAGTCCTCCAGCCCGAGCTTCATCAGCTCGCCCGTGGCACGAGGCGTGAGCCCGTCACCGCACGTCTTGTCCCGGGGGAAGACCGCCGCATCGGTCAGCACGACGTCGGCCCCACCACGAGCCGCCCAGGCGGCTGCGGCTGATCCGGCGGGGCCGGCGCCGACGACGAGGACGTCGGTCTGGGAAGGTGCGCTGCTCACCCCCCGATTCTCCCACCCAGGCGGTGAAGGACCTCAAGCGGGACGCCGAGCCGGCGCGATGTTGCAGGCCGTACGCCGAGCCGGCGCGATGTTGCAGGCCGTACGCCGAGCCGGCGCGATGTTGCAGGCCGTACGCCGAGCCGGCGCGATGTTGCAGGCCACCGGGAGGCTCCCCCACGTCCGCGACTGGATCTGGACGCACCAAGGCCCGCCCACGCGAGCGTGGGCGGGCCTTGTCGGACTAGCACTCAGTTCTGGTAGGAACCGAAGTCGAAGTCGTCAAGCGCAACAGCCTGACCGGAGCCGGCGTTGCCGAACTCGTAGTCGTAGGAGTCGTAGCCCGTGACGGAGTAGGCCGCAGCGCGGGCTTCCTCGGTGGGCTCCACCCGGATGTTGCGGTACCGCTCCAGACCGGTGCCGGCCGGGATCAGCTTGCCGATGATCACGTTCTCCTTCAGGCCACGCAACGAGTCGGAGCGTCCGTGGATCGCCGCGTCGGTGAGGACGCGGGTGGTCTCCTGGAAGGAGGCCGCGGAGAGCCACGACTCGGTCGCGAGCGAGGCCTTCGTGATGCCCATGAGCACCGGACGACCCGAGGCCGGCTTGCCGCCCTCGGAGACGACCCGACGGTTCTCCTCCTCGAAGCGCGTGCGGTCGACCAGGTCGGAGGGGAGCAGGTTCGTCTCGCCCGACTCGATGACCGTGACGCGACGCAGCATCTGGCGCACGATGATCTCGATGTGCTTGTCGTGGATCGACACGCCCTGGCTGCGGTAGACAGCCTGGACCTCGTCCACGAGGTGCTCCTGCGCCTTGCGCACGCCGAGGATGCGCAGCACGTCCTGCGGGTCCGGCGTACCGGACGTCAGGTGGTGCCCGACCTCGATGTGCTGGCCGTCCTCGACGTTGAGGCGCGAACGCTTCGACACCGGGATCTCCTGGACCTCGGAGCCGTCGTCCGGGGTGACCAGCACCTTGCGGGACTTGTCGGTGTCCTCGATCTCCACGCGACCGGCGGACTCCGAGATCGGGGTCCGGCCCTTGGGCGAGCGGGCCTCGAAGAGCTCGACCACGCGGGGCAGACCCTGCGTGATGTCGTCGGCCGAGGCCACACCACCGGTGTGGAAGGTGCGCATGGTCAGCTGCGTGCCGGGCTCACCGATGGACTGGGCGGCGATGATGCCGACCGCCTCACCGATGTCGACGAGCTTGCCGGTGGCCAGCGAACGGCCGTAGCACTTGGCGCAGGTGCCGGTCTTGGCGTCACAGGTCAGCACGGACCGGACCTTGACGACCTCGACACCGGCAGCCACGAGCTCACCGATCTTGACGTCACCGAGGTCGCCGCCCGCCTCGACCAGCACGTCGCCGGTCTCGGGGTGGGTGACCTCGCTGGACGCCGAGCGGGCGTAGGCGGCGGTCTCGGCGTTGTCGTCCTTGCGCACGACACCGTCCTCGCCCTTGACGCCGATGACCTTGGGCAGGCCACGCTCGGTGCCGCAGTCGTCCTCACGGATGATGACGTCCTGCGACACGTCCACCAGACGACGGGTCAGGTAGCCCGAGTCAGCGGTGCGCAGCGCGGTGTCGGCCAGACCCTTGCGGGCACCGTGGGTCGAGATGAAGTACTCGAGCACCGACAGGCCCTCACGGAAGTTGGCCTTGATCGGGCGAGGGATGATCTCGCCCTTCGGGTTGGCCACCAGGCCTCGCATGGCGCCGACCTGACGGATCTGGTTCATGTTTCCGGATGCTCCGGAGTCGACCATCATGTAGATCGGGTTGGAGCGCTCGAAGGTCGCCTCCATCGCGTCCCCGACCTCCTTGGAGGCCTCCGTCCAGATCTCGATGAGCTCCTGGCGACGCTCGTCGTCGGTCACCAGGCCGCGCTCGAACTGCTTCTGGACCTTGGCGGCCTGCTCCTCGAAGCGCGAGAGGATCTGGATCTTGTTGGCCGGCGTCGTGACGTCGTCGATCGAGACCGTCACACCCGAGCGGGTCGCCCAGGCGAAGCCGGTGTCCTTGAGCGCGTCGAGCGAGGCAGCCACCTCGACCTTGGTGTAGCGCTCGGCCAGGTCGTTGACGATCGCACCCAGGGCCTTCTTGCCCACCTCGTAGTTCACGAAGGGGTAGTCGGCCGGCAGGGTGTCGTTGAACAGGGCGCGGCCCAGCGTGGTCTCGAGGGTCAGGGACTGACCCTCCTCCCAGTCGGGACCGAGCTCGAGCTCGAGCGGCGGCACGATGTCGTTGAAGCGGATCTTGACCTTGCTCTGGACCGAGATCTCGCCCTTGTCGTAGGCCATGATCGCCTCGGCCGGCGACGAGAAGGCGCGGCCGGCTCCTGGCTCGTCCTCACGGTCGGTCGTCAGGAAGAACAGGCCGATGATCATGTCCTGGGTAGGCATGGTCACCGGACGGCCGTCCGACGGCTTGAGGATGTTGTTGGTCGAGAGCATCAGGATCCGCGCCTCGGCCTGGGCCTCGGCCGACAGCGGCAGGTGCACCGCCATCTGGTCACCGTCGAAGTCGGCGTTGAACGCCGTGCAGACGAGCGGGTGGATCTGGATGGCCTTGCCCTCGATCAGCTGGGGCTCGAAGGCCTGGATGCCGAGGCGGTGGAGCGT
>NZ_JANNML010000171.1:0-15697 GCF_031397825.1 Nocardioides sp. | reverse complement strand
GCACCCACAAGCACCCCCTCATTAAGGCCTGGCTGGTCGAACACCCCCGGTTCCACCTGCACTTCACCCCGACCTACTCCTCCTGGCTCAACCTGGTCGAACGGTTCTTCGGCTACGTCACCGCCGACCTCCTGCAACGCTCCGACCACCGCACTGTCCAAGCCCTCGAGGCCGACATCCGCAAGTGGGTCACAGCCTGGAACGCCAACCCCAAGCCATTCGTGTGGACCAAGACCGCCGAACAGATACTCGACAGCATCGGGCGACTTATGCAGCGAATCTCAGATCCGGGTCACTAGTAGCCCGGGCAGATATGTCGCCCACGCCTGGTTGAGCTCAACCCGCCCGGGCGCTGACCGCACGCACCCGTCGTCTCGTCCTGCCCCGGCGACCGTCACCCACACGCCCCGCCAAGAGACCCCGGACGCACGAAGTCCCGCCCAGGTTGAGCCCTGGGCGGGATTCGTCACCTACCGGTTCTGCTCTTTGTCAGAACCTCCTGGCGGTGGCGGTGGGATTTGAACCCACGGTGGGTTTGACCCCACACATCATTTCGAGTGATGCACCTTCGGCCGCTCGGACACGCCACCGCCGGGAAGGTTACCGGAGCGCTGGCGCGACGGTGAAATCTGGGTCGGGACTACTCGACGGTGATCGTCGCGGTGTTGCCGGTGATGTCCTCGCGCACGGCGTAGGTGCCGGGGAGGTCGAAGCGGAAGGCGCCGTTGAGGCCCGTGGTGACGGTGTAGCCGTCCAGGTCACCCACGATGACGCCGTAGATCCCCTCGTCGCCGGGGATGAAGAGCACCACGTCGCCGACCTCCACGGTGGAGGTGTCGGCGGTGAAGCCGCCCTCGTCGACCACGATCGTGTCGGCCGCCGGCTCGGTCGAGTCGACGTAGGTCACGCCTCCGGCGGGCGAGTCGGCGGGGGCCTCTTCGTCCGGGGCCTCCTCCTCGCCAGCCTCCTCGCCAGCCTCCCCGCCAGCCTCCTCGTCCGCGGTCGCGTCGTCGGCGGGCGAGCTGGACTCACCGGCGCTGCTGTCGGCCGGCTCGTCGTCACCGCCGCAGGCGCCGAGCCCCAGGGCGAGGGCGAGGCTGAGGGAGGCAGCGGCGGCAGGGCGGAGCACCTGGCGGAAGGAGGGGAGCGTCATGGGCGGAACGTAGTCCGGCGACGACCCCGGCCGCGATGGTGATCTGTACTAATCACGCCCCCACCCGTCGGACCGGACGGGTCATCCGCCGTGGAAGCGCCACTCCAGGGCCGAGGAGTAGGTCTCGCCCGGTCGCAGGACGGCCGAGGGCCAGTCGGGCCCCTCGTGGTGCGGCGAGTCCGGCGCCAGCTGCGGCTCGAGCGCGATCCCGGCGAAGGGCCCGTAGGGCACGCCCTCGATCGAGCGCCGGGAGCCGTCGAAGCCCTGCCCGGTGTAGACCTGCAGCCCGGGCTGGTCGGTCGCCACCACCACCGAGATCCCCGTACGACGAGACGTGAGCTCCGCGGCCGGCCGCAGGCCGCGTCCCTCGAGGACGTAGTGGTGGTCGATGCCGTCGTCGACGACGTCCCCCAGCCGGACCTGCTCGCGCAGGTCGAAGCGGGTGCCCGCGACGGCCTCGTGCTCGCCGCGCGGGATGCCGGCAGCGTCGGTGGGGGTGACCCGGTCGGCGGCGACGCGCAACAGGTGGTCGCGCACGTCACCGACGCCGCCCTGGCCGTCGAGGTCGAGGTAGGTGTGCTGGGTCAGGTTGACCAGCGTCGGCGCTTCGGTGGTCGCCGTCATCTCCACGACGACCGTGTCACCGACGACGGCGTAGCGCACCTGCGCCGACAGCCGCCCCGGGTAGCCCTGGTCGCCATCAGGGCTCTCCAGGGCCAGCACGACCTCGTCGTCGGTGTGGGACACCACCTCCCACACCCGGCGGTGGAAACCGTCGGGTCCGCCGTGCAGCGCGTGACCGCGGTCGTTGGTGCACACCTCGTGCTCGACCCCGTCGATCTCGAAGCGGCCGCCCGCGATGCGGTTGGCGTAGCGACCGATCAGGCCGCCGACGAAGTCGCGCGACACGAGGTACTCCTCCGCCGTGGCGTGGCCGAGCACCACGTTGTGACGCACCTGCGAGCCGACCTCGAGCCGGTGGACGGTCGCCCCCAGGGGGAGCACGTGGAGCACCGGGCCGGGCTCCCCGCCGATCACGAGGGCGGGCAGCGGGCGGGGCACCCGCGAACGCTAGCGGGTGCCGACCGGGGACCGCTCCAACAGGCGGGCGTCGACCGCCCCCGGGCTGAGCACCTGCTCCAGCGCCATGGACGCGCAGCCGACCAGACCGGCTCGGTCGCCGAAGGTGGACGGGAGGAACTGCAGGTCGCGGGTGGCCAGCGCCGACGCCCGGGCGTAGACGCTCTCGCGCACCCCCGCGGCGTAGACGTCGAAGACCGCGGCCATGTCGCCCCCGATGACGACCGCCTGGGGGTTGAGGAGGTTGATGGCGACGGCGAGGACCTCGCCGAGCTGGCGACCGCTCTCTCGCAGCAGCTGCTTGGCGTCGGCGTCGCCGGCCGCGGCCAGCGCCACCAGGTCACGCACGTGGTCGACCCGTCGGCCGGACTCGGTCAGCCGGGCGACCAGGGCCCACCCGCCGGCCAGGGTCTCCAGGCAGCCGGTGTCACCGCAGCGGCAGGGTCGGCCGGCGGCGGCGTCCACCTTGGTGTGGCCGATCTCGCCGGC
This sequence comes from Nocardioides sp., assembly GCF_031397825.1. Classification (GTDB taxonomy): domain Bacteria; phylum Actinomycetota; class Actinomycetes; order Propionibacteriales; family Nocardioidaceae; genus Nocardioides. Next base: position 12,975 of record NZ_JANNML010000171.1, on the reverse strand, counting down.
CCCGCCGAGGTGCCCCGAGACGACCCGCCCCTCGGCGATGATGCCGAGCCCGAGACCGGTCGAGGCCTTGACGACGATGAGGTCGGAGAAGCCGGTCGCGTGACCCAGGCGCTCGGAGCGGGCGAGCACGTCGGCGTCGTTGCCGACGAAGGTCGGCGCCTGGGCGACGTCGGCGAGGTAGTGGGTCAGGTCGGCACCGTCCCAGCCGCCCATGACGGGCGAGTCGACGCTGACGCCGCGCACGGGGTCGACGGTGCCGGGCAGGCTGATCCCGATCGACAGCACCGGTCGACCGGCCGCGACCTCGTCCAGGAGTCGGCCCAGGTGGGTCGCGACCGCCGGCATGACGACCTCGGGCCCGGCCCCCACCTCGTGGTCCACGGCAGAGGCCGCGAGCTCGGCGCCGAGCAGGTCGAAGACCGCCAGCTGCGAGCGGGAGCGGCCGATCGCCGCGGCCAGCACGACCCCGGCGTCCTTGTTGAAGACGATGCTGCCCGGCGGGCGACCCCCGGTCGAGGCGAGCTCCTCGCCCACGAGCAGCAGTCCCGCCTCGGCGAGCGCCGTGACCCGGGCGACGACGGCCGTGCGCGACAGGCCTGTCTGCACCCGGAGCTGCGAGCGGGTGCTCGCCCGCCCCGAGCGTACGAGCTCGAGGACGTCGCCGGCGGAGGTCATGTCCTCGATCCTAGGCGCTTGAGCCCGTGTGGATCGTCCATTCCACCCACTTCTGTCTAAATAATGCCGAAGTTATGCTTGCCGAGAGCACTCTTCGGTCCTACCGTTGAGTGGTGACCCTTCCCGCCACCGAGCTCTCCGCCGGCCTGCCACCGTGCGACTTCACGGTCTTCGGCGGCACCGGCGACCTGGCCCTGCGCAAGCTCCTGCCCGCCCTCTACCAGCGTGAGCTCGAGGGCCAGCTGCCCGCGGGCACCCGGATCATCGGGGTCTCGCGCACCGACGTCGACGACGAGGGCTACCGCCACGCGGTCCGCGAGGCCCTGCACACCCACGTGACCGCCGACGAGCTCGACGAGGACGCCGGACGACGCCTGGTCGAGCGCGTCCGCCACCTCACCCTCGACTCCCGCGACCCCGAGGGCTGGCACCTGCTCCACGACCTGCTCAAGGACCGCCCCGACCAGGACCCGGAGAGCGGCGAGGAGGTCGTGCGGGTGTTCTATCTCGCGATCGCCCCGGCGCTCTTCGGGCCGACCTGCGAGCGGCTCGGCGCCGCCGGGGTCGTCGAGGACTCCTCGCGGGTGGTGATGGAGAAGCCGATCGGCACCGACCTGGAGTCGGCCCGCGCGGTCAACGACGCCGTCGGCCGGGTGTTCTCCGAGCAGCAGATCTTCCGCATCGACCACTACCTCGGGAAGGAGAGCGTGCAGAACCTGCTGGTCACACGCTTCGCCAACACCTTCCTCGAGCCGTTGTGGAACTCCCGCTGGGTCGACCACGTGCAGATCACCGTCTCCGAGACCCTCGGGGTCGGTGACCGCGGCGGCTACTACGACACCTCCGGCGCGCTGCGCGACATGGTGCAGAACCACCTGCTCCAGCTGCTCTGCCTCGTCGCGATGGAGCCGCCGACCTACGTCGGGCGCGAGACCGTGCGCGACGAGAAGCTCAAGGTGCTCCAGGCACTCAAGCCGATGAGCCCCGAGGACGTCGACCGGAGCACGGTGCGCGGCCGCTACACCGCCGGGCTCGTCGACGGCGTGGCCGTGCCGTCCTACACCGACGACATCGGCCACCCCGGGAGCAGCACCGAGACCTTCGTCGCCGTGCGCGCCGAGGTGCAGAACTGGCGCTGGGCCGGCGTGCCGTTCTACCTGCGCACCGGCAAGCGGATGGACCGCCGGATGTCGGAGATCGTGGTGGTCTTCAAGGAGCCGCCGCACGCGATGTTCCCCCACAGCGAGGGCGTCACGTCGGCCAACCGGCTGCACATCCAGGTCCAGCCCGACGAGGGCATGCGCTTGCACATGACGGCCAAGGAGCCCGGCCCGGGTGGCATCCGGCTGCGGCCGGTCTCGCTCGACCTGAGCTATGCGACGACCTTCACCGAGCGCTCCCCCGACGCCTACGAGCGGCTGCTGATGGACGTCATCCGCGGTAACCCGACCCTCTTCATGCGCCGCGACGAGGTCGAGGCCGCGTGGACCTGGGTCGAGCCGATCCTCCGGCGGTGGCAGACCGCACCCGATCGCCCCAAGCGCTACCCGGCCGGCACCAGCGGGCCCTCGGCAGCCGCCATGCTCCTCGAGCGCGACGGCCGACACTGGCAGGAGTCCGACGCATGAGCCCCACCCCCAGCCCTCCCCCCCGTCCCAGCAGCATCCACCCCGTCGTGGCGGAGGTGACCGCCCGCCTGGAGGAGCGCAGCCGCCCCAGCCGCTCGGCGTACCTCTCCCGCATCCGCACGGCCGCCGACCAGGGCCCCGCACGCGGCAGGCTCGGCTGCGCCAACATCGCGCACGGCTTCGCGGCCGCGGAGCCCGACGAGAAGGTCGCGCTGCGCGGACGCACCAAGCCCAACCTGGCGATCGTCACGAGCTTCAACGACATGCTCTCGGCCCACCAGCCCTACGGCGACTACCCGCCGGTGCTCAAGCAGGCGACCGTCCGCGCGGGCGGCATCGCCCAGGTCGCGGGTGGCGTGCCGGCGATGTGCGACGGCATCACCCAGGGTCGCGACGGCATGCAGCTCTCGCTCTACAGCCGTGACGTGATTGCCATGTCGACCGCGATCGCGCTGAGCCACGACATGTTCGACGGGGCGCTGATGCTCGGCGTCTGCGACAAGATCGTGCCCGGCATGCTGATCGGGGCCCTGTCCTTCGGTCACCTTCCGACCGTCTTCGTCCCAGCCGGACCGATGGCCTCGGGCCTGCCCAACTCGGAGAAGGCCCGCGTGCGCCAGCTGCACGCCGAGGGCAAGGTCGGTCGCGACGAGCTGCTCGAGGCCGAGGCGGCCTCCTACCACTCCCGCGGCACCTGCACCTTCTACGGCACCGCCAACTCCAACCAGCTGCTGATGGAGGTGCTGGGACTGCACCTGCCGGGCTCCTCCTTCGTCAACCCCGGCACGCCCCTGCGCGAGGCCCTCACCCGAGCCGCAGCGGCGCGCGCGGTGGGGATCACCCACCAGGGCGCAGCCGACGAGGCGACGCCGATCGGCGAGGTGGTGGACGAGAAGGCGATCGTCAACGCCTGCGTCGCGCTGCTCGCCAGCGGCGGCTCGACCAACCACACGATGCACCTGGTCGCGATCGCCCGCGCCGCGGGCGTTGCGCTGACCTGGCGGGACCTCTCGGACCTGTCGGCGGTCGTGCCGTCGCTGTGCCGGATCTATCCCAACGGCTCCGCCGACGTGAACCACTTCCACGCCGCTGGCGGCATCGGCTTCCTGATCAGGACGCTGCTGCAGCACGGCCTGCTGCACGAGGACGTGCGGACGATCATGGGTCGCGGCCTGAGCCACTACACCCGCGAGCCGGTGCTGCGCGGTGCCCACGGGGGCGAGCTCACCTGGCAGGAGGGCACCGAGGTCAGCCTCGACCGCGACGTGCTGCGCCCGGCCGACGACCCGTTCTCCGCCGACGGCGGCCTCAAGGTGCTCACCGGCCCGCTCGGCACGGGCGTCATCAAGGTCTCGGCCGTCAAGCCGGAGCACCGCGTCGTCACGGCCCCCGCCCTGGTCTTCGACGACCAGGACGACTTCCTGGTCGCCTTCGGCGAGGGCCGACTCGACGGTCGCGACCTGGTGGCCGTGATCCGCTACCAGGGCCCGGCCGCCAACGGCATGCCCGAGCTGCACAAGCTCACCCCGTCCCTCGGGGTCCTCCAGGACCGGGGCCAGAAGGTCGCGATCGTCACCGACGGGCGCATGTCCGGGGCGTCGGGCAAGGTGCCGGCCGCCATCCACGTGACGCCCGAGGCCGCCCTCGGCGGCCCCTTGGCCAAGGTGCGCGACGGCGACCTGGTCACCGTCGACGCCGAGCGCGGCCTGCTCGGGATCGACGTGCCCGACCTGCACGAGCGCGTCGCGACCGGTCGCGCCCTCGACGGCGACGAGTGGGCCGGCACCGGCCGCGAGCTCTTCGCCACCTTCCGCGCGACGGTCGGCGCGGCCGACACCGGCGCCAGCGTCTTCGGCAGCTACGGCGTTCCCCTCACGGAGGTCCCCCTTGTCCAGCACGTCTGAGCTCCCGCGCCCCGCCAGCCTGCTCGACGCCGTGCCGGTGATGCCGGTCGTGGTGATCGACCGGCTCGAGGACGCCGTGCCCGTCGCCCGGGCCCTCGTCGACGGCGGACTTCCGGCGATCGAGCTGACCCTGCGCACCCCGGTCGCGCTCGAGGCGATCCGCGTGATCGCGACCGAGGTGCCCGAGATCCTGGTCGGCGCCGGCACCATCGTCACCCCGGCGCAGGCCCGGGAGGCCCAGGACGCCGGCGCCCGCTTCCTCGTCTCCCCCGGCGCCACCTCGTCGCTGCTCGCGGCGATGATCGACACGGGACTGCCGTTCCTGCCCGGCACGGCCACCGTCTCGGAGGTCCTCACCGTGCTCGAGGCCGGCCTCACCGAGATGAAGTTCTTCCCCGCCGAGGCCTCGGGCGGTGCCGCGTTCCTCCAGGCGATCTCCTCGCCCGTGCCTGCTGCCCGCTTCTGCCCGACCGGCGGCATCACCGCGGCGAGCGCCGGCGACTACCTCGCGCTGCCCAACGTCGGCTGCGTCGGCGGATCGTGGCTCACCCCGGCCGACGTGCTGCGCGACGGCGACTGGGCGCGCGTCGAGGCCCTGGCGAAGGCGGCGTCGGCCCTGGCAGGGTGAGCGCCATGGCTTCCATCATCAGCAACTTCTTCATCTCGCTCGACGGCGTCGTCGAGTCACCGGACCAGTGGCACTTCGACTACTGGAGCGACGAGATGGGCGGAGTCATGGGTCGCGGCATGGCGACCTGCACCGGCTTCCTGATGGGGCGCACGCTCTACGAGGAATGGTCGGCCTACTGGGCTGACAACACCGACGACGACGGCTTCGGCCCCTTCATCAAGGCGATCCCCAAGTACGTCGTCTCCACGACGCTCACCGAGGCGACCTGGGAGAACACGACGCTCGTCACGGGCAGCCCCGAGGAGATCGAGGCCCAGCTGCGCGCGATCAGGGCCGACACCGACGGTGACATCGGCATCTCCGGCAGCGCGACGCTGGTGCGGTCGCTGCTGGCGATGGGCCTGGTCGACACGCTCGCGCTGCTGATGCATCCGGTCGTCGTGGGCAGCGGGCAGCGCCTCTTCGAGGACACCGCGAAGACCCCGCTGACGCTGCTCTCCTCGACGACCATCGCCAACGGCGTCCTGCACCTGGAGTATGCGCCGGCCGGCGGCGTGGTCTAGGGCTGCGGCGGCACCGCGGGCTGCGGCAGCACGATCGAGGAGGTCGCCGACAGGCTGCCGGGCACGGCCGGGAGCGTCACGTAGAAGCGACCGCGCCCCTCGGGCAGCACCACCTCGAAGGCACCGGCGTCGCCCACGGCCCCCCGCCCGACCGGCTCGGCGTCGCCGCCGTCCAGCGAGCGCCAGAGCGTGACGGGCGTGCCCGGCACTGCCGGGATCGCCGAGCCGACGACGCGATCGCCGTCGACGTGGGCCTCGACGACGGGGGCGACCTCGACGACGAAGGGCGACGAGACGCTGCCCTCGGCCAGGGGGCGGTCGACGAAGCGCCAGCGGTAGAGCGTGCGGCGCAACGGCTCCACCGTCACCGTGGGGTCGGCGCCGTCGACGACGTCGACGGTCTCCCAGAACGTGGTGCCGAACGCCTGCTGCTCCAGGATCAGGCTCGCGCCCGGGACGCGGGTGCCGCCAGCGATCACCTGCATCGTCCCGCGCAGGGCGAGGCGCTCGCCGGCGGTGATCGCGGTCTGCTCTCCGGGCATGCCCATGGCGGTGCTGGTGGCCATGCCCTCGAGGTCGTAGGTCGTGACGTCACCCGGGGTGCCCAGGCGCAGCGTGTCCATGCTGAACGGCGCGCCGTCGCAGCCGTAGCCCACGGTGAAGAGCCCGGGGGCGTCCCCGCCGTGCTCGGCGGTGAAGGTCGCGACGTCCGAGGGGAGCTCGGGCCCCTGCTCCAGCAGGGCTCCGGTCGTCATGTCGAGCTTGGACCAGACGTAGAACAGGTCGGTCGCGTCGACCTCCTGCCAGCCGCCCGGGACCAGGACAAGCTCGGCCCGGCCGAACCACGCGGCGCTGGTGCCGCCGTCGGCGGGCGCCTGGTAGCCGACGTAGGCCACCCCGCTCCCGCCGTCCTCGGCGTAGGCCGCCAGGCTCGCGGTGGTCGTGTCGAGCAGCGACTCGACCGAGAAGAGCGCGCCCATCGCCGAGCCACCGGCGAGGTCGTAGCCGAGGCTGCGCATCCCGGTCGGGGGCAGCGCCGGTCCGAAGCCGATCGTCGGGGCGAGGGTCTCGGCGCCGCGGTCGTGGAGCGCCCCGCAGCCGACGTAGGAGAAGCCGGCCCCCGCGTCGGGGAACGACGTGCCGCGCACGGTGACCGTCGAGTCAGCCTGCGCGGGCGCGGCCGTCACCACGGCGGCCGTGGCGAGGGCTGCGAGAAGGCTCCGACGGATCACACCCCATTGTTACCCCTGGGGGCATGATCGCGCCCCCTAATGAAGGGGGTTCACAACCCGTTCACCCACAACCGACACTGCCGGATCACCGCCGGGCACGGAAGAAGTCGTCGAGCAGGACGCTCGACTCGGCCGCCAGCACCCCGGAGACGACCTCGGGCCGGTGGTTGAGCCGCCGGTCGCGCACGACGTCCCAGAGGCTCCCGACGGCGCCGGCCTTCTCGTCGAAGGCCCCGAAGACGATCCGGGACACCCGGCTCAGCACGGCCGCGCCGGCGCACATCGTGCACGGCTCGAGGGTCACCACGAGCGTGCACCCGTCCAGCCGCCACTCGCCCCGGACCTGCGCCGCGGCGCGGAGCGCGACGACCTCGGCGTGACCGGTCGGGTCACCGTCGGCCTCACGGACGTTGCGCCCCGTCGCGATCACGGCGCCGGAAGGGTCGAGCACGACCGCGCCGATGGGCACGTCGCCGGTCATCAGCGCGGCGCGCGCCTCGTCGAGGGCAGCGAGCATCGGCTCGCGCCACGGGGCGGTGGGACTCACGCGCTGGTGAGGCCGACCGCGTCGTCGAACTGCTCGCCGAACCCGAGGCTGCGGGCGATGTCGGAGAGTGCGTCGTCGGGGTAGAGATCGAGGTCGTCGAGCAGGATCGCGAGGTCCATGGCGTTGAGCCCGAGGTCCCCGAGCAGGTCGAGGTCTCCGGCGGGGGCCGGCTCGTCGTCGTCCTCGGGCATCGGCAGGTGCAGGAAGTCGACCGCCGAGCCCGCGAGCTCCCACTCGGCCGCGGCGGTGATGTCGGAGAGAAGGACCCGGGTGCTGGCGCCGGCCACGCGCACGATGAGGAAGAAGTCCTCGTCGATCGCCACCAGTCCCACGGCGCCACCGTCACCGGGGAAGCGGCGCAGGGCGTGGGCGAGCGCGTCGACGTCCACGAGGTGGTCGTGGACCATCTCCTGGACCTGCCAGACACCCTCCTCGCGGTAGGCGGCGAGGGCGTAGTCGATGCCTTCGAGCTGATCGGTCATCTGCTCCCCTCCGTCCTGCAGGTGGATGTCGCCCGCCCAGAGTGGCACGCCGGAGGCACCGGGGCCAGTCCGCCCACTAGGGTTTTCCCATGCGCACCCACGTCGTCGACCACCCGCTCGTCGCCCACAAGCTCACCACGCTGCGCGACATCAGGACGGACTCGCCGACCTTCCGGGCGCTGACCGACGAGCTCGTGACACTGCTGGCCTACGAGGCCACCCGCGACGTCCGCGTCGAGGCGCACGACATCGAGACGCCCGTGTCCCCCACCACCGGGGTCAGGCTGGCCACGCCCAAGCCGCTGGTCGTGCCGATCCTCCGCGCCGGGCTGGGGATGCTCGACGGGATGATGCGGCTGCTGCCGACGGCCGAGGTCGGCTTCCTGGGGATGATGCGCAACGAGGAGACGCTCGAGGCGTCGACGTACGCAGAGCGGCTGCCGGATGACCTCTCGGGCCGTCAGTGCTACGTCCTGGACCCGATGCTGGCGACCGGCGGCACGCTCGCCGCCGCCATCACGTTCCTCACCGACCGCGGCGCCGACGACATCACCGCGATCTGCCTGCTCGCCGCCCCCGAGGGCTGCCAGCGCCTCGAGGACGAGCTGTCCGGCCTCGACGTCCCCGTCACCGTCGTCACGGCGGCCATGGACGAGAAGCTCAACGAGAAGGGCTACATCGTCCCGGGCCTCGGCGACGCCGGCGACCGGCTCTACGGGCTGGCGCAGTGACCACCGCGTCGCAGCGGCCGCCCACGCGCCGGACGTGACCCCGGTCACGAGGGCCCCTGTGTAGGTTGACGCACGGTCAACCCCAGGAGGTATCCGTGCGCATCGGCATCCCGCGCGAGTCCAAGGCCGGCGAGACCCTCGTCGCCGCCACCGCGATCACCGCAGCCCAGCTGACGGCGCTCGGCTACGACGTCGTCGTGGAGTCCGGCGCCGGCTTCCTCGCCGACCAGCCGGACAGCGCGTTCGAGGCGGCCGACATCACGGTGGGATCCGCCGACGACGCCTGGTCGTGCGACGTCATCGTCAAGGTCAACGCCCCGACACCGGCCGAGATCAGCCTCCTGCGACCCTCCGCGACGATCGTGTCGCTGATGGCTCCCGCGCGCAGCCCCGAGCTCGTCGAGCAGCTGACCGCCGCGGGCGTGACCGCCCTGGCGATGGACGCCGTCCCCCGGATCTCGCGCGCGCAGTCGCTCGACGTGCTCTCCTCCATGGCCAACGTCGCGGGCTACCGCGCCGTGATCGAGGCCGCCCACGCCTTCGGTCGCCAGTTCACCGGCCAGGTCACCGCGGCCGGCAAGGTCCCGCCCGCGAAGGTCTTCGTCGTCGGCGCCGGCGTCGCCGGGCTGGCCGCGATCGGCGCGGCCGGGTCGATGGGCGCGATCGTCCGCGCCTTCGACGTGCGCCCCGAGGTCGCCGAGCAGGTCGAGTCGATGGGCGCCCAGTTCGTCACGATTGACGACCCAGCCATGGAGGCCGCAGCTTCTTCCGACGGATATGCCAAGGAGATGACCGCCGAGCAGGAGGCCGCCACCGCTGCGATGTACGACGAGGAGGTGCGCGCCGCCGACATCGTCATCACCACCGCACTGATCCCCGGCCGGCCGGCGCCGGTGCTCGTGCGCGCCCCGACCGTCGCCGCCATGAAGAACGGCAGCGGCATCGTCGACATGGCCGCGGCCCACGGCGGCAACTGCGAGCTGACCCAGACCGACGAGCGGGTCGTCACCGACAACCTGGTCACCATCCTCGGCTGGACCGACCTGGCCAGCCGGCTGGCCGCCCAGACCTCCCAGCTCTACGGCACCAACGTCGTCAACCTCTTCAAGCTGCTGACGCCCGGCAAGGACGGCCAGCTCACCCTGGACTTCGACGACGTCGTCCAGCGCGGCATCACCGTCGTCCACGACGGCACCCTGATGTGGCCTCCGCCGCCGGTGCAGGTGTCAGCGGCACCGGTGGCCGCCGCACCTCCTGCGGAGCCGGTCGCCCCCAAGCCACCGCCCGATCCCCGCCGCACGACCTACGCCGCCGCGCTGGGGGCCGTCACCTTCCTCGCCCTCGCGGCCTACGCCCCTGCGGTGTTCCTCAACCACTTCACGGTCTTCGCCCTGGCGGTGTTCGTGGGCTACTACGTGATCTCCAACGTGGCACACGCCCTGCACACCCCGCTCATGAGCGAGACCAACGCCATCTCCGGGATCATCCTGGTCGGCGGCATCCTCCAGGTGGGCAGCACCAACCCGGCGATCGCGATCCTCGCCACCGTGGCCGTGCTCGTCGCGAGCATCAACATCTTCGGCGGGTTCCTCGTGACCCTCCGGATGCTCGAGATGTTCCGGAAGGACTGACATGAGCGACTTCCTGACCTCCGACAAGCTGCCGGGGCTGGTGCAGGGCGGCTACCTCATCGCCGCGGTGCTCTTCATCGGCGCCCTCGCCGGGCTCTCCAAGCACGAGACCGCCAAGCGCGGCAACCTCGCCGGCATGGCCGGCATGGCCATCGCCCTGGTCGCGACCGTGCTGCTCGCCGCTCGCCAGGCCGAGCTTCCCGACCCCCTCGACCACTGGCGGGGTCTCGGCTCGACGCTTGCCCTGATCGTCGTCGCGATGGCCATCGGTGCCGCGATCGGCGCGTGGCGGGCTCGCACCGTCGAGATGACCGGGATGCCCGAGCTGGTCGCGATCCTGCACAGCTTCGTCGGCCTGGCCGCGGTGCTGGTCGGCATCAACTCCTTCCTCGACCCGGAGGCCCCGACCACCGGGTCCCTCGGCGCGATCCACGAGGTCGAGGTCTTCATCGGCGTCTTCATCGGTGCCGTGACCTTCACCGGCTCGATCGTCGCCAACCTCAAGCTCAGCGCCAAGATGAAGTCGACCCCGCTCGCGCTGCCCGGTCGTCACCTGCTCAACCTCGCGATCATCGTGCTGTCGCTGGCGCTGCTCGTGTGGTTCATGAACGACCACGAGCGCGGCATCGTCCCGCTGTTGCTCATGACCGCCCTCGCCCTGCTCCTCGGCTTCCACCTGGTCGCCGCCATCGGCGGTGGCGACATGCCGGTGGTCGTCTCGATGCTCAACAGCTATTCGGGCTGGGCGGCTGCGGCCGCGGGCTTCCTGCTCGACAACGACCTGCTGATCATCACCGGCTCGCTCGTCGGCTCCTCCGGCGCGATCCTGTCCTACATCATGTGCAAGGCGATGAACCGCTCGTTCATCTCCGTCATCGCCGGCGGCTTCGGCTCCGACGGCGCTGTCTCCGGCGAGGCCCGCGACTACGGCGAGCACCGCGAGATCCAGGCCGCCGAGGCGGCCGAGCTCCTCGCGGGGGCGTCGAGCGTGGTGATCACGCCGGGCTACGGCATGGCCGTCGCCCAGGCGCAGTATCCCGTCGCCGAGCTCACGGCCAAGCTGCGCGCCCGCGGGATCGACGTACGGTTCGGGATCCACCCGGTCGCCGGGCGCCTGCCCGGCCACATGAACGTCCTGCTCGCCGAGGCCAGGGTGCCCTACGACATCGTGCTCGAGATGGACGAGATCAACCCCGACTTCCCCTCGACCGACGTGGTGCTGGTCATCGGCGCCAACGACACCGTCAACCCGGCCGCGCTCGACGAGCCTGGCTCGCCCATCGCCGGCATGCCCGTGCTGGAGGTGTGGAACGCCCACGACGTCATCGTCTTCAAGCGCTCCATGGCGACCGGCTACGCCGGCGTGCAGAATCCGCTGTTCTTCAAGGACAACTCGCGGATGCTCTTCGGCGACGCCAAGGAGCGGGTCGAGGACATCGTCCGGGCGCTGCCCGCCTAACGGGAACCCAGCGGGAAGGCCTCGACCACCTCGTAGCGCGGTCGCTTGCGCGGTCCCTCACCGAGGTGGGAGGCGACCAGGCTGACCTCGTCGACCTGCCAGGACGGACCCTCGTAGCCGTCGAGGAGCTGCACCCAGCGGGTCACCTCGGTGGGCCGCCCGAGCCGCGCCACGGTCACGTGGGGGTGGAAGCGCTGCCCGTCGATCTCCGTGCCGGCGGTTGACGCCGCGATGCGCAGGCCCGCGGCCAACCGGTCGACCTCCTGACGCACACCCCCGGTCAGCGACAACCCGGCGTACAGCACGCGGGCGCGCGCGACGTCGGGGAACGCGCCGCCACCGACGACCCGCGTCTCGAACGGCGTACGACGGGCGGCCGCGAGGCCGAGCCGCTCGACGAGGTCGTCGAGCCGGTGCTCCGGGACCGATGCCATGAAGGCGAGCGTGACGTGCAGGTGCTCCGGGAGCGACCACCGGAAGGTCGCTGCCTCACGTCGGGGTGCGAGGAACTCGTCGAGGTGCTCGAGCACCTCGTCGGGCGGCACCAGCGCGACGAACATCCGCTGACCCATGTCAGATGTTGGTGCCGAGCAGGGTCCCGATCCCGTAGGTGACGGCCATGGCGAAGATGCCACCGCCCACGTTGCGGGCGACGGCGCGGCCCGCCGGTCCGTAGCCGAAGCGGGCGCTCGCCCAGCCGGTGATCGCGAGGGCGACGGCGACCGAGACCACGGTGACGGCGACGCGGGTGGACTCCGGGAGGAACGCGATCGTGAGCAACGGCAGCAGCGCCCCAAGCGTGAAGGCGATCATCGAGGCGAAGGCGGCGTTCCACGCGGAGGTGAGGTCGTCAGGGTCGATGCCGAGCTCGATGTCGGCGTGCGCCTTGAGCGCGTCCTTCGCGGTGAGCTGACGGGCGACCTCGAGCGCCGTCGCCTGGTCCAGGCCCTTGTCCTGGTAGAGCGAGGCGAGCTCGGCGAGCTCCTCCTCGGGCTCCTCGCGCAGCTCGCGGCGCTCCTTCTCGAGCAGGGCCTTCTCGGAGTCGCGCTGGGTGCTGACCGAGACGTACTCGCCGGCCGCCATGCTCATCGCCCCGGCGACCAGCCCGGCCACACCCGCGACCACGATCGCCGTGCGGTCGGTCGTGGCACCTGCGACGCCGACCACGAGCCCGGCCGTCGACACGATCCCGTCGTTGGCGCCGAGCACCCCCGCGCGCAGCCAGTTGAGCCGGCTGCGCAGGCCCTCGCCGTGCGGCTCGTCGTCGTGGGGCCCGACCTCGACGTCGACCGTCTCAGCACTCATGGCTCGATCCTCCTGGGTCGCCACGGCGCTCGCAAGGAAGGTGAGGCTGGGCTGGGCGGACGCATCAGAGCCCCAGGTCGCGCCCGATGAGCTCCTTCATGATCTCGTTGGAGCCGGCCCAGATCTTGGAGACACGAGCGTCGCGCCAGGCCCGGGCCACGCGGTACTCGTTCATGAAGCCGTAGCC
>NZ_JANNML010000165.1:0-7151 GCF_031397825.1 Nocardioides sp. | reverse complement strand
GATCGTGGTGACCGGTGACGTGACCCAGGTGGACCTGCCCAGCGGCACCAAGTCGGGGCTGCGCGTGATCGAGGGCATCCTCGACGAGGTCGAGGACATCTCCTTCAACCGGCTCACCTCCAGCGACGTCGTCCGTCACCGCCTGGTCGGCAAGATCGTCCAGGCCTACGACGAGTTCGACGCCCGAGGTGGCCTGCAGGCCGCTCCCCGCGGCGATCGGCAGTGAGCGAGATGAGCATCGAGGTGCTCAACGAGTCCGGTCACGAGATCGACGTGACGGGTCTGGCCCGGCTCTCGCGCTTCGTGATGGACCAGATGCGCGTCCACCCCCTCGCCGAGCTCTGCATCAAGGCCGTCGACGAGGACACCATCGCCCAGCTCAACGAGCAGTGGATGGAGAAGGAGGGCCCCACCGACGTGCTCGCCTTCCCCATGGACGAGCTGCGGCCCGGGCTGGTCAACGAGGAGCCCGAGGAGGGGGTCCTGGGCGACCTCATGCTCTGTCCGGCGATCGCGGCGCGCCAAGGCGCCGAGGCCGGTCACGGCACCGTCGCCGAGATCGAGCTCCTCACGGTGCACGGCATCCTCCACCTCCTCGGCTACGACCACGCCGAGCCGGAGGAGCACGCGGAGATGTTCGGGCTCCAGGACCGGCTGCTCGCCTCCTGGCGCGACCCGGCCACGGCCCACCCGGCGGCCGAGCCGGTGCCCGAGCCATGAGCTCCGGCGATATCGGGCTGCTGGTCACAGCAGCCGCACTGGTCCTCCTCGCCGGCCTCTTCACGGCCGCCGACGCTGCCCTGGCGTCGTTCTCCAAGGCGCGCGCGCTCGAGCTCGTGGCCGAGGAGCGGGCCGGCGCCCAGCGACTCGTGGCGCTGCTCGAGGACGCCCCCCGCTACCTCAACACCGCCCTGCTGCTGCGGCTGCTCTGCGAGATCTCTGCGATCGTCCTGGTCACCCTCCAGATCGACGAGCTCGTCGACGGCTCCTGGATCCTCGCCGTGCTGGTGGCGATCGGGTCGATGCTGGTCGTGTCTTTCGTCGTCATCGGGGTCGCCCCACGCACCCTGGGTCGTCAGCACTCGGAGTCGGTCGCGCTGCTCTCGGCCGGCCCGTTGGCGCTCTTCACGACCGTCCTCGGCCCGCTGCCCCGGGTGCTGATCCTGGTCGGCAACGCGATCACCCCGGGCCGGGGCTTCCGCGAGGGACCGTTCTCCAGCGAGACCGAGCTGCGCGAGATGGTCGACATGGCCGAGGCCTCGGCGCTGATCGAGTCGGGTGAGCGCAAGATGATCCACTCGGTCTTCGAGCTCGGCGACACCTCGGTCCGTGAGGTGATGGTGCCGCGCAACGACGTGGTCTACATCGAGCACTTCAAGAACCTGCGCCAGACCATGTCGCTGTTCCTGCGCAGCGGCTACTCCCGGGTCCCGGTCATCGGCGAGAACCTCGACGACATCCGCGGCTTCGCCTACCTCAAGGACATCGTCCGACGCGACTTCGAGGCGCCGGACGTGGAGTTCACCGAGCGCATCGAGGAGGTCATGCGTCCCGTGCACTGGGTGCCCGAGTCGAAGCCGGTCGACGCGCTGCTGCGCGAGATGCAGGCACGGCGCCAGCACATCGCCGTCGTCGTCGACGAGTACGGCGGCACCGCCGGGCTGATCACGATCGAGGACCTGCTCGAGGAGATCGTCGGCGAGATCACCGACGAGTACGACGAGGACGAGATCGAGACCGAGACCGTCAGTGACGGCGTCGTCCGGGTCTCCTCGCGCTACCCGGTCGACGACCTCGACGAGCTCTTCGGCTTCGACGTGGAGGAGGAGGACGTCGACAGCGTCGGCGGCCTCATGGCCAAGCACCTCGGCCGGGTCCCGATCCCCGGGTCCGCCGTCGAGGCCCACGGTCTCCGCTTCCTGGCCGAGGACGCCTCGGGTCGTCGCAACAAGGTCGGCACCGTGCTGATCGCCAGGGTCGACCCCTCTGCCCAGGCACCTGCCGCTGTCGCTACTCCCGTCGCAGCTCCCGTCACTGCCCCTGCCACTGCTGCCGCCGAGATGGAGCCCGCCCATGAGTGACCTCAGCACCGAGGACTCCAAGCTGGTCACCCTCGCGCGCGCCACGCGTGCCCGCACCGGGGCCGCGGAGGGCGCTGCGATCCGTGACGCCGACGGTCGCACCTACGCCGCTGCGTCGGTGGCGCTGCCGTCGCTGTCGCTGTCGGCGCTGCACGTCTGCGTGGCCATGGCGGTCGCGTCCGGCTCTCGCGGGCTCGAGGCCGCGGTCGTCCTGGGCGAGGCCGACCAGGTCGCCGGTGTCGACCTCGCTGCCCTGCGGGACCTCGGGGGCGCAGGCGTCGTCGTCCACCGGGGCGATGCCCGCGGGATGATCGCGGCCACCACGACGACCTGACGTTCTCCGAGGCTCTGCAACACGGCGGCAGCCGAGGGGCGCTAGCGTGCAGCCATGAGCTCTGGGAGGGCCTGGGAACAGCACGAGCGCGCCGTGGCGCGCCTCGTGTCCTCTGCCGCCGCGATCCCGCGGGGGGAGCCGGTCCGGCTCGCCAAGCAGACCTCCAACCTCTTCCGGCCCCGCCAGGCGGTGAGCACGCCCGGTCTCGACGTCTCGGGCCTGACCGGGGTGATCGAGGTCGACGCCGCGTCGTTGACGGCCGAGGTGCAGGGCATGTGCACCTACGAGCACCTCGTCGACGCGACGCTCCCGCACGGGCTGATCCCGCTGGTGGTGCCCCAGCTGCGCACGATCACGCTCGGAGGTGCGGTCACCGGCCTGGGCATCGAGTCCACCAGCTTCCGCAGCGGGCTCCCTCACGAGTCGGTGCTCGAGATGGACGTCCTCACCGGAGCCGGCGAGGTGGTCACGTGCACCCCGGGTGACGACCTGTTCGACACCTTCCCCAACTCCTACGGGTCCCTGGGCTATGCCACCCGGTTGCGGATCGCCCTCGAGCGAGTGCCCTCGTACGTCGCGCTGCGGCACGTGCGCTTCGACGACGCCACCCTGCTCGCCACGACGATCGCCGAGATCGTGGCCACGGGCGAATACGACGGCGAGCGGGTGGACGGGCTGGACGGGGTGGCCTTCTCGCCCGACGAGCACTACCTCACGCTGGCGCGCTGGAGCGATCGCCCCGACGCGGTGACGCCCAGCGACTACGCCGGGCAGCAGGTCTTCTTCCGCTCGCTGCAGGAGCGCGAGACCGACCTGCTGACCATCTACGACTACCTGTGGCGGTGGGACACCGACTGGTTCTGGTGCTCCGGCGCCTTCGGGGCGCTGCACCCGTTGGTCCGCCGGGTGTGGCCGCGGCACCTGCGCCGCTCCGACGTCTACCACCGGCTGCTCGGCCTCGACCGGCGCTTCTCCGTCGCCGACCGGCTGGACCGCCGGGCCGGGCGCCTGATGCGCGAGCGCGTCATCCAGGACGTCGAGGTGCCCGTCGACCGGTTGCCCGATTTCCTGGTGTGGTTCGACACCGAGATCGGCATGCGGCCGGTGTGGCTCTGCCCCCTCGTGTCGACCGGGACCCACGACGGGTCGCGGTGGCGCACCTATCCCCTCGAGCCGGGGGAGACCTACGTCAACGTCGGCTTCTGGGGCACCGTCCACGTCGGCGACCACGCCCCCGAGGGTCCGCTCAACCGGGCGATCGAGCAGAAGGTCCACGAGCTCGGGGGGCACAAGTCGCTCTACTCCGAGGCGTTCTACGACCAGGAGACCTTCGACGCGCTCTACGACGGCGCCAACCTCGCTGCCGTCAAGCACCGCTACGACCCCGACTCCCGGCTGACGACCCTCTACGACAAGGCAGTGAGGAAGAGATGACGACCATCAAGATCGGTGACGCGGTCGCGGACCTGCTGCGCGACGGGATGCCCGTGCGCTTCACGGCCTACGACGGCAGCGCGGCCGGCCCGGCCGACGCCTCGATCGGCCTCGAGCTGGTCAACCAGCGCGGCCTCGCCTACCTGCTCACCGCGCCCGGTGACCTCGGGATGGCGCGCGCCTACGTCTCCGGCGACCTCGTCGTCCACGGGGTCCACCCCGGTGACCCCTACGACGTGATGGTGCTGCTCAAGAACCGGCTGCGCTTCCGCAAGCCGTCGGCCACCGAGGCTCTCACGCTGCTGCGCGGGCTCGGGTTGTCGCACCTCAAGCCCCCGCCACCGCCGCCGCAGGAGCACCTGCCCCGTTGGCGTCGGGCGGTGGAGGGCCTGCGGCACTCGATGACCCGCGACGCTGAGGCGATCCACCGCCACTACGACGTGTCCAACGCGTTCTACCGCCACGTCCTGGGCCCCTCCATGGCCTACACCTGCGCCGTCTACCCCCACGCCGACGCGACGCTGGAGGAGGCACAGGCCGAGAAGTTCGACCTGGTCTGCCGCAAGCTCGACCTCAAGCCGGGACAGCGGTTGCTCGACGTCGGCTGCGGCTGGGGCGGCATGGTCCGCCACGCCGCTCGTGAGTACGGCGTGAAGGCGCTCGGCGTCACGCTCTCGCAGCAGCAGGCCGACTGGGGCAAGGAGGCCGTCGACCGCGACGGCCTCGGCGACCTGGTGGAGATCCGGCACAGTGACTACCGCGACGTCCTCGAGACCGGCTTCGACGCGATCAGCTCCATCGGGCTGACCGAGCACATCGGAGTGCGCCAGTACCCGTCGTACTTCGGGTTCCTGCGCGACCACCTCAAGCCCGAGGGCCGCCTGCTCAACCACTCGATCGCGCGCCACCACAACCACCGCGAGGAGATCGGGGCCTTCATCGACCGCTACGTCTTTCCCGACGGGGAGCTCACCGGCTCCGGGACGATCATCACGGAGGCGCAGGACGCCGGCCTGGAGGTCATGCACTCGGAGAACCTGCGCCAGCACTACGCCATGACGCTGCGCGACTGGGGACGCAACCTGGTGGACAACTGGGACGCCGCCGTCGACGAGGTCGGCATCGGCAACGCCCGTGTGTGGGGCCTCTACATGACCGGTTCGCGCCTCGCCTTCGAGTGGAACGAGATCCAGCTGCACCAGGTCCTCGCGGTCCGCACGTCCGACGACGGTGCCGACGGCTTCCCCCTCCGGCCCTCGTGGTGAGCGGGGAGCACTAGAGTCCTGGGGTGAGCACCAAGGCCAGGCAGTACGACGCGCAGGTGCTGAGCCGCGCCCGGGTCTCCGACCACCTGTCGCGCCTCGTGCTCGGTGGGCCGGGGCTGGCCGACTTCGCCTCGACCGGCATCGCCGACGAGTGGGTCGGGCTGGTCGTGCCCGGGCAGTTCCAGAGCCGCTACTACACGGTGCGCTCCTGGGCCGAAGGCGAGCTCGTGATCGACGTCGTCGTGCATGACGTGGGGCTCGTGACCGAGTGGGTGCAGGGCGACTGCGTCGGGCAGACCGTCACGCTCACCGAGCCCAAGGGCTCCTTCGCGATGCCCGCAGACGCAGCCTGGGTGATCCTCGTGGGCGACCTGACCGCCATGCCGGCGATGGCGCGCATCACCGCCTCGGTCTCGGTGCCGACCTACGTCTGGGCTGAGGTGCCCGACGACCTGTCGGACTACCTGCCCACCTACAGCTCCGTGCACTGGCTCGACGCCCCCCACGACGGCGAGAGCCGCCTGGCCTCGGTCGTCGAGTCGATCGACTGGCCCGAGGGCGACGGCTACTTCTGGATGGCGGGGGAGTCCGCGCAGATGCGGGCCGTCCGCAAGCACCTGATGCGGGAGCGTCGGCTGCCCAGCACGGCCTACGACGTCATGGGCTACTGGCGCGGCGTCACCGCCCGCCAACCGCGCGCGGTCGACCCCGGACCGATCTGGCGCGCGGGCAAGGCAGCAGGCAAGAGCGACGACGAGATCTGGGCCGACTACGACAAGGTGCGAGATGCCTGACCCCGAGCACGACCAGCCCGAGATCCCCCCGACGGCCGAGCACAAGAGCGGCTTCGTGTCGTTCGTCGGCCGCCCCAACGCCGGCAAGTCGACGCTCACCAACGCCCTCGTCGGCAGCAAGGTGGTGATCACCTCCTCCAAGCCGCAGACGACGCGCACCGTCGTACGCGGGATCGTGCACCGGCCCGACGCCCAGCTCATCCTGGTCGACACCCCGGGGCTGCACCGCCCGCGCACGCTGCTGGGCGAGCGCCTCAACGACCTGGTCAAGACCACGCTCGGCGAGGTCGACGTGGTCGCCGTGTGCCTGCCGGCCAACGAGAAGATCGGCCCCGGCGACCGTTTCATCATCGCCGAGATGGCCAAGGTCAAGCGCACCATCAAGGTCGCCATCGCGACCAAGACCGACCTCGCCACCGGCGAGCAGATCGGTGAGCACCTCCTCGACATCCAGAAGGCCGGCGCCGGCGCCGGCATCGAGTGGGCCGAGATCGTGCCCGTCTCCGCCAAGGCCGGTGACCAGGTCTCCCTGCTCGAGGACCTCCTCGTCGGCCTTCTGCCGGACGGCCCCCAGCTCTATCCCGACGGGGACCTCAGCGACGCGCCCGAGGAGGCGATCGTCGCCGAGCTGATCCGCGAGGCTGCCCTCGAGGGCGTCCGCGACGAGCTCCCGCACTCGATCGCGGTGGTCGTCGAGGAGCGGGGACTGCGTGAGGGCCGCGACGCCGACCGGCCGCTGCTCGACATCCACGCCAACCTCTACGTCGAGCGCGACTCCCAGAAGGGGATCATGATCGGCCACAAGGGCGCCCGCCTGCGCGACGTCGGCAAGGCCGCTCGCCTCCAGATCGAGGCTCTCCTCGGGACCCCGGTCTACCTCGACCTGCACATCAAGATCGCCAAGGACTGGCAGCGCGACCCTCGGCAGCTGCGCAAGCTCGGCTTCTGACGGCCGGGCGAGACCGGGCGCGCGGTGGTCCCGACCCCTGCGGTTTGGTCACCAACCGCAACGATCGGGCCGCTGGGCCTGCGGTTGGTGACCAATCCGCAACCCCCGGAGCCGAGGACCAGCCTCAGTCCGGCGCCCAGCAGCGACCGTAGGTCTGGCCGGCGGCCCACTGCTCCTTGCTCGGACCCTCGTAGCCCCACTGGAAGTTGAGCGCGTCGTCGGCGACCGAGCGGCCGGCGTCCTCGCAGGGCGTCTGGCCGGCGTCGCGAACGGCCTCGACGCCGGGGTAGCGCC
>NZ_JANNML010000154.1:0-5934 GCF_031397825.1 Nocardioides sp. | reverse complement strand
CAAGGAGATGAAGCTTCGTCCCAAGATCGACGCGCACGACTACGAGACCAAGAAGGGTCACGTCGTCCGCTTCCTCAAGGCCGGCGACAAGGTCAAGATCACGATCATGTTCCGCGGTCGCGAGCAGCACCGCCCCGAGCTGGGCTTCCGGCTGCTGCAGCGCCTGGCCGAGGACGTCACGGAGCTGGGCTTCGTCGAGTCCTCGCCCAAGCAGGACGGCCGCAACATGATCATGGTGCTCGGCCCGCACAAGAAGAAGGCCGACGCCAAGGTCGACATGCTCGCCGACAAGGAGACCAAGATGGCCGAGCGTGCTGCCGTCGTGGACGCCGAGAAGGCCGAGCGCGACGCCGCCCACGCTGCAGGACCGGTCGCGCAGAAGAAGGAGCGCGGCCGCTCCGAGAACCTCGATCCCGAGATCGAGGCCTGAGACCCGGACCGGCCCCGCGCCGGTCCTGACCGCCGATCGGTGGTCACGCGTGCCGTGACCACGACCGACAAGAAAGAGATTGAGATGCCGAAGAACAAGAGCCACTCCGGTGCCGGCAAGCGCTTCCGCGTGACGGGCACCGGCAAGATCCTTCGCGAGAAGGCGGGCAAGCGCCACAACCTGGAGAAGAAGCCCTCCAAGGTCACGCGCCGCCTGACCGGCACGGTGGTGGTCGCCAAGGCCGACACCAAGCGCGCCAAGAAGATGCTCGGCATCTGACCCTCGTCCACCCCCATTTCGATGGTCGAGCAGGACTCTGACCACTGAGCACGAGCATCAAGGAGTACCACCATGGCACGCGTCAAGAGGGCAGTGAACGCCCAGAAGAAGCGTCGTACCACCCTCGAGCGCGCAGCGGGCTACCGCGGCCAGCGCTCGCGTCTCTACCGCAAGGCCAAGGAGCAGGTCACCCACTCCCTGGTCTACAGCTACAACGACCGCCGCAAGAACAAGGGCAACTTCCGCAAGCTGTGGATCCAGCGCATCAACGCCGCCGCGCGTGCGCAGGGCATGACCTACAACCGCTTCATCCAGGGCCTCAACCTCGCTGGTGTCGAGGTCGACCGCAAGATCCTGGCTGACCTGGCTGTCAACGACATCGCCACGTTCAACGCGCTCGTCGAGACCGCGAAGGCCGCGCTGCCCGAGGACGTCAACGCGCCCAAGGCCGAGGCGTCCGCCTGACCTCGCACGACGCGCAGCCCGCGACCCCGGGCTCGCCCCTCACCGCAGGGAACAGCCGGGTCAAGGACACGCGCAGGCTCAGCCGCCGCTCGGACCGCTCCGAGCGGCGGCTGTTCCTTGCCGACGGCCCGAAGGCCGTCGAGGGGGCTCTCTCGCGCCCCGGGTGCGTGGTGGAGGTCTTCGCGACCCCCGCCGCCACCGACCAGCACGCCGACCTCGTCGCCACGGCTCCCGTGTGGACCCTCGTCGACGAGCGTGCGCTGGCCTCGCTGAGCGACAGCGTCAGCCCGGCCGGCGTGGTCGCGGTCTGCCGCTTCCTCGACCGTCCGCTGGAGCACCTGCTCGACCCCGCCCCGCGGTTGGTGGCGCTGTGCGCCGACGTGCGGGACCCCGGCAACGCCGGCACGGTCATCCGCAGCGCCGACGCCGCCGGCGCCGACCTCGTCGTCATGGCCGGCAGCTCGGTCGACCCCTACAACCCCAAGACCGTCCGCGCCAGCGTCGGCAGCCTGTTCCACCTGCCGCTCGCCGTCGAGCCTGATGCGGCAGCGGCCGTGCGGGCCGCGAAGGCCGCCGGGCTCGTCGTGCTCGCTGCTGATGGTGGGGGCGACGTCGACCTCTACGAGGCCGGCGACCTGCTGACCCAGCCCACCGCCTGGCTCTTCGGCAACGAGGCGTGGGGACTCCCGGCGGAGCTGGCGGCGCTCGCCGACCACCGGGTGGCGATCCCGATCCACGGCCGCGCCGAGAGCCTCAACCTCTCCACCGCCGCCGCGCTCTGCCTCTACGCCTCCGCCACCGCCCAGCGCGCTCGCTGAGGCGGCGCCGCGAGCGGACGTGGCGTCCGCTTCATCAAGGTATGTCGATGAACCGCCACTCCCCACGCTCGAGCAGCGAGCGGAAGGACGCACGCTGCGACTTCCCACGGTGACACGCCACCTCCCACGGGGTGCCCGCCGTGGGAAGTGGCGTGTCGCCTGCATCCCTGGGTGGAGCGGGCGCCCTCAGGCAGCCGCCCTCCTCAGGACCCGCCGACCCGCACCACCCGCCACGCACCGTCACGGCGTACGACGCGCAGCGCGACGCGCCCGCCCTTGCCCGAGAGCAGATAGCTCGTGGGGAAGAAGTCCTCGATCGAGCGGACCTGCGTGCAGTAGCCCTCGCTCGGCATCCGGACTCGCTGGATGGTGCGCCAGCGATCGTCCTCGAAGCGCTGGAGCAGATGCGGCCAGTCGGAGCCGACCGACCCGTGCAGGCGCAGCAACCGCTGGGGCCCGATGGGGTGGACGAAGCCGCAGCGCGAAGCTGCCCGCACGGGCAGGACCGTGAAGCCCTCGGGAGACACGATCGTGGTCGACCGGCGACCTGGCGCGGCGACCAGCCTGCGGTCCGCGGACCGGCCCAGGGGGCGCCCGGCCAGGTCCACGGTGCGCCAGGTCACGCCGTCGACGCTGAGCAGTGCCTGCAGCTGGAACGGCGGCGCGGTCTGGTAGCCGTCGGTGGCCGGCGGGTAGTCGCCGCCCGGGCGCCGAGCGCGGTAGCAGTGCAGCGTGATCGCGTGGACCGCGCTGCGGCGCTGCCCGAAGGTGCCCTCGCCCGCGCAGGCCGGGAAGCCGTGGTCGTAGACCTGCGTGCGGGCGCCCCACTCCTGCGCGTCCTCGTCGTAGCGCTGGGTGAAGATCCGCTGTCGGTCGGGGCTGCCGTAGGCGACCAGCGGCTGGCCCGGCACGTCGGAGAACGAGGTGTAGATGACCCGCCGCGGCGAGCCCTGGTCGTCGACCAGGCCGGGGGCGGAGGCCGGCGCGCGGCTGGTCAGCACCACCCACGGCGAGGAGGTGTCGGCCCGCCCGACGACGAAGCGCGAGGAGCGGTCGGAGCCGCCCCCCACGACCTCGAGGGCGTTGCGGTTGACCAGGCTCCCCTCGGTGCAGCCGGGGTCGACACCCTCGACCTGCGAGGAGCGCCGCTCGCCCGCGAGCGTCCGCTCGTGCACGCCGACGACGCAGCCCGCGGGAGTGCTCTGGGGTCCCAGCACGCTCACGGTCCCGTCGTCGGTGACGACCAGGGTCGAGCCGCCGGTGTCGCCGTCGTAGGACGTGGTCCGCAGCCCCGAGAAGCCGGTGTCCTGGCCCCACTCGACGAAGTCGCCGAGCCCGGCGGCCGGCCAGGCGGCGTACGCCCCCTGCGGCGAGATCGCCGGGGCGCCGTACGACTCGCCGGGCAGGTCGTGCCGGCTCCACGTGCGCAGGTTGCGCGTGATCAGCGCGACGCTGTCGGCGGGCGCCTGGTCCTCCGAGTAGGACGAGTCGCACTCCAGCAGCAGCGCCACGCCGCCGGCCGAGGCGCGCCCCGAGATGTCGCCACAGGTCACCCCGTCGGTGCCGAGGAAGACCAGCCGCGGCTCGGACCAGGTGCCGCTGGCCTCGTCGAGCCGCTGCACCGTCACGCGGCGCGGCGTGGGTGCCCCGACGGCGATCGTCCCCAGACCGGGGGCGCGGAAGACCCGGGCCTTGAGGTGGCGGTAGGACGCGGGCGCCGTCTCGGCGGCGTACGACGACGCGCGCCGGGGCGAGTCGATCGCCATCGCGTCGATCCCCGTGCCGACGACGGCGGCGGTGAGCAGGGCCGCGAGGACCCGCGTGGTTCCTGGACGCAAGGTGTCTCCTCCGAGAGGCGTTCGAGATCGGGTGTCGCAGAGACCGACGCCAGGATCCGGCGGGGTGTTCGCCCCCGACCCTCATCGTGACCCGCCTGTGATGCCCAGCGCCAGGCCGCACGAGGCCGGGCGCCTCGTAGGGTGCACCCGTGACCGGGAGCATCGAGAGCGCGCAGGAGCTGGCCGACACCCTGCCTGACGGCGTCGTGGTCGCCGGTGCCGACGGCGTCGTGGTCCTCGTGTCCAGCGTCGCCGGGCGGATGCTCGGGACGAGGCCGACCGAGCTGGTCGGCCGCCCGCTGGGCGAGGTCCTCGCCCTCCAGGACCAGGACGGCCAGGCGTGGCACGCCTGCAACACGCCGTACGACGGGCTGGCGACGCGCACGGCCGTCCCCGAGCAGCCGTGGCTGCTGCCCGACGGCACCGAGGTCCTCGTGGCCGCCCGTCTCCACCGTGAGTCGCTGCGCGACCCGGTGTCCCGCGTGGCGGTGACCCTGCGCTCGGGCCGGGGCCGCGCCCGTCTCGACCGGGAGCGCTCCGACCTCGTCGCCACCGTCGCCCACGAGCTCCGCTCGCCCCTGACGGGGGTGAAGGGCTTCGTCCAGGCGCTCCTCAACCGCTGGGACAAGCTGAGCGACGACCAGAAGAAGCTGATGCTGACCACGGTCAGCGCCGACTCCGACCGGCTGAGCCGGTTGATCGCCGAGCTGCTCGACGTGGCCCGCATCGACACGGGTCGGCTCCAGCTCTACCCCCGGCCCTCCGACGCGGCCGTGCTGGTGCAGCGCATCGTCGACTCGGTCCAGGCGGGCACCTCGCGCCCCGTCGAGCTGGTCGTCGACGGTGAGCTGCCCGAGATCAGCGTCGACCCCGACAAGTTCACCCAGGTCGTCACCAACCTGATCGAGAACGGCGTGCGCCACGGCGAGGGCACCGTCCGCGTGACGCTGACCCCCCTGCCCCCGACCGCCGAGTTCGCCGGGGTGATCCTCCTCGTCGACGACGAGGGCGCCGGCATTCCCGAGGAGCTGCGGCGGCGCGTGTTCACCAAGTTCTGGCGCGGCGGCGTGCGGGGCGGCTCCGGCCTCGGTCTCTACCTCGTCAACGGCCTGGTCCGCTCCCACGGCGGCACCGTCGTCATCGACGACGCCCCCGGAGGTGGTGCCCGCCTCGTCCTGACCTGGCCCGCCGAGGACCGCACCGGTCCCCGCTGAGCGGCCGGGGCCACGTCTTCCTAGACTTGGCTCCGTGTCAGGACCCAATACCGACTACGACCCCGTGGAGGTCAGCACCTTGCAGCCCGAAGAGGTCGAGGCAGCCCGCGACGCCGCCCTGGCGGCGATCGCCGAGGCGAGCGACCTCGAGGCGCTCAAGCAGGCCCGGACCGACCACGCTGGTGACCGCTCGCCGCTGGCCCTGGCCAACCGCGAGATCGGTGCGCTGCCGCCCCAGGCGCGCAAGGACGCCGGCCAGCGCATCGGCCAGGCCCGCGGCAAGGTCAACCAGGCGTTCGCCGCCCGCCAGGAGGTGCTCGAGGCCGAGCACGAGGAGCGGATGCTGGTCGAGGAGACCGTCGACGTCACGCTCCCGACCGACCGCCTGCCCAGCGGCGCGCGGCACCCGATCACCACCGGCTCCGAGCTGATCGCCGACATCTTCGTCGCCATGGGCTGGGAGGTCGCCGAGGGCCCCGTCCTCGAGGCGGAGTGGCTCAACTTCGACGCTCTCAACCTCGGTCCCGACCACCCGGCGCGCACCATGCAGGACACGTTCTGGACCGACCCGTCCGACAACGCGATGGTCCTGCGCACCCACACCTCACCTGTCCAGGCGCGCACCATGCTCACGCGCACGCCGCCGATCTACGTCGTGTGCCCCGGCCGGGTCTTCCGCACCGACGAGTACGACGCCACCCACAGCCCGGTCTTCCACCAGGTCGAGGGGCTCGCGATCGACGAGGGCATCTCCATGGCCCACCTCAAGGGCACCCTCGACCACTTCGCCACCCAGATGTTCGGCGAGGGCATCACCACGCGCTTCCGCCCGTCGTACTTCCCCTTCACCGAGCCCAGCGCCGAGGTCGACCTGATCTGCTTCGTCTGTC
>NZ_JANNML010000019.1:0-19463 GCF_031397825.1 Nocardioides sp. | reverse complement strand
TGGGCGCGACGGCGTGGGGGATCGAGTACTACCGCATCGTCAAGGGCTCGCCCGGCGAGCTCAACCGGGACGGCATCGAGACCGACCTCTTCGCCGGCATCTGAGGGGCCGGTGAAGCTCCTGTCGGCGCTCGCGCTGCTGCTGGGCGGCGCGGCCGTCGGGCTCGCGAGCGTCGCCCTGCACCCGCTGTGGTGGGGACTGCTCCTCGGCGTCGTCGCCACCTCCGCGGCGCTGTGGGCGCTGCCGCCCGGGTGGTGGCTGCGCGCGGCGTTCGGTGCCGGCTGGGCGGCGATGGCGGCCTACCTGTCCGTCCCCCGCCCCGAGGGCGACTACGTGATCTCCGCCGACGCCCAGGGCTATGCGCTGCTCGGCTTCGGCGTGGCGGTGCTGATCTTCAGCCTGGCGACGCTGCCGGCGCCGACTTTCCGGGCCGGGGGGCGCCTCCGGAAGTGAGGGGCCGTCCTTCGTAGACTGACGCGATGAGCCTGTGGGACGACACGACGCCCAGCGAGTCCGACCCGCGCCCCGAGCGCAACGGGGGCCGCGTGGTGCTGCTCGTCCTGGTGGGGCTGGCCCTGCTGGTGGGGGGTGGCTACGCCGCCGCCTACCTCGCCGCGGGTGACAAGGTGCCGCGCGGCACGACCGTCGCCGGCGTCAGCATCGGCGGGCGCACGCAGGCCCAGGCCGCCCAGGCGCTGGAGGAGGGGCTGGTCGACAGGGTCGACGCCCCCATCACCGTCACGGTCGGTGACCGGACCGAGGCCGTGCAGCCCGAGGATGCGGGCCTGTCGGTCGACTACCTCGCCTCGGTCGCCGAGGCCGGTGGTGAGCAGAGCTGGCAGCCCCAGCGACTCTGGGACTACTACACCGGTGGCGACGACCTCGACGCCGTCGTGAGCGTCGACGAGGGCAAGCTCGACGCGCTGGTGGAGCGGCTCGGCGGCGACCTCGGCAGCGAGCCCGTCGACGGGGCCGTCGACTTCCGGCGCGGCGAGATCGTCGTGACCGACCCCGTCGTGGGCGAGGGGCTCGACCCGGAGGCCGCGCGCGAGGCCCTCGTCTCGGCGTACCTCTCCGACGAGGCGGACGTCGAGCTCACCCTGACCGACATCGCACCCGACATCGACATGGCCGACGTGCAGAGCGCGCTCGACGACTTCGCCAACCCGGCGCTGTCGAGCTCGGTCACGCTGGTCTTCGGCGACTCGCCCGTGCGGCTGCAGCCGCGCGAGTTCGCCCGGGTGCTGGGGATGAGGGCCGAGGAGGGCGTGCTGGTGCCCGAGCTCGACACCGACCGGCTGACCGCGCTGGTCTCCGAGGGGATCAGTCAGGACGGCGCGCCCGTGGATGCGTCCTTCGAGGTCGTCGACGACAAGCCGCGCGTGGTGCCGGCCAAGCCGGGGGTCACCTACGAGCCTTCGGTCGTCACGGAGGCGTTCCTGACCCTGGTCACGCGGCCCGAGGGCGAGCGCGAGATGGAGGTCGAGGCGACCGTCGTCGACGCCGACTTCACGACCAAGGAAGCTCGTGCGCTCAAGATCCGCGAGCAGGTGTCGACGTTCACGACCTACTTCCCCTACGCCGACTACCGCAACATCAACATCGGCCGGGCCGCCGAGATCGTGGACGGCACCGTGCTCGAGCCCGGCGAGACCTTCTCCCTCAACGACATCGTCGGCGAGCGCACTCGCGAGAACGGGTTCACCGAGGGCTTCATCATCAGCCACGGCATCTTCTAGGAGGACCTCGGCGGCGGGGTCTCCCAGATGGCGACGACCACCTTCAATGCCGCGTTCTTCGCCGGGCTCAAGGACGTCGAGCACAAGCCGCACTCGTTCTACATCGACCGCTACCCCGTGGGGCGCGAGGCCACCGTCGCCTTCGGTTCGATCGACCTGCGCTTCCAGAACGACACCACGTACGGCGTGCTGGTGAAGGCCTCGCTCAGCCCCAGCACCCCGTCGTCGCAGGGGGTGCTGACGGTCTCGATGTATTCCACCAAGACGTGGGACATCACGACCTCGACCTCGGACCGCTATGCCTACGTCTCACCCGCGACGCGCACGCTGGACACGCCCGACTGCTACCCCAACACCGGCTACTCCGGCTTCCAGGTCGACGTGTTCCGCTACTTCAGCAGGCCGGGGTCGGACGAGGTGGTGCGCGAGGAGAAGTTCCACACCGACTACACCGCGTCCGACACGGTGATCTGTCGGCCGCCGGGCTCGATCGACGACTGAGTCCGCACCGCGAGCGCGAGCAGGTCGCGGTCGCGGCCTTGAGCAGCCAGGAGGCAGGCCGCACGCGGCAGCCCGGGCCCGGTGACAGGCACGGTGAGGGCGGGCAGCCCGCCCAGGCTGGCGAAGCAGGTCAGCCGCAGGGTCGCCGCCTCGGCCGCGGCGAGGTCGGCGTCGAGACGGGGAGCGACGGACGGAGCGGCCGGGAGCACGACGAACCGGTCGGCCACCAGCTTCCTGACGGTCTCGCCGGCTCTGACGACGGTCGCGGCTGCCTCTGCTGCCGCGTCGGCGGGGACGGCGGCGCCGGCGAGGAAACGGACCCGCACCGCAGGGCTGAGGTCGTCGATGCACTCGGCCAACCACTCGCGGTGCTCCTGCCACGCCTCGGCGGCCTGGACGGTGACGAACGCCTGCACCCAGGATTCGAGCTCACCCAGGTCCCACGACTCCTCGGTCGCGCCGAGCTCGCGGGCGTAGTCACCGACCGCTTCCGCCACGTCGGGTGCGGCCAGACTCAGGAGCTCCGGGACGACGACCACGCGGTTGTGGTCGCGATCCAGCGCCAGTCGCAACGACGGTGGCACGAGCACGTCACCGGTGGCCGCGAGGACGGCGCTGTCGCGAGCGAGCCAGCCGATCGCGTCGAAGGTGGGGCTGAGCGGCACCACGCGGTCGCGCGACAACGACGCGTGCGTCGTACGCAGGCAGTAGAGGCCCTGGTAGGCGGCCGGCACCTGGAGCGAGCCGCCGGTGTCGAGACCCACCCCGATGCTGGCGTGGCCCAGGGCAACGGCGCTGGCGGCCCCGGATGCGGCGCCGCCCGGCACGCGGCGCGGCGCTTGGGGGTTGGGCGCGGTGCCGTAGTGGGGGTTGACACCGAAGGCGGACCAGCCGAGCTCGTCGGTGCGACAGATGCCGCGCAGGTCCGCGCCGGCGTTCAGCAGTGCGGAGACGACGGTCGCGTCCCAGTCCTCGGCCGAGGCGTTCGCCAGCCAGGCCGGGCTGCCGGCGCCGATCTGCTGGCCCGCGACCGCGAGCAGGTCGCTGACGGCCATGGCCTCCCCGGACAGCGGCCCGTCGGGTGTGCCCGGGACGAGCGGGTCGCCCACGGCCCGCCACACCCGCGTGTCGAGGGCCTGCGTGCCCGGGGGAGAGGTGTGGATGGCGGTGACCAGCCAGGTGTCGTCGCGACTGACCCAGACCTGGGTCTCGGAGCCCCAGGCGCCGGTCTCGTCCTGCATCGTGAGGGTGATGACGGCGCACTGGCCGTCGATGGGCAGGAGGTGGAACGTGCCGATCTCCTGGCCGTCGCGCGCAGGGGGCTCGGAATGGGCGGTGGTGGCCATCGAGGTGATCAGGTCACTCCCGATCACGAGCCCTTCGGGTCCGGCGTACGTCGCCCCGGAGCCCGGCACCCACCAGTGAGCGACTGTGGCCGGATCACCGCTCGCGAGCGCGTGCTCGAAGTGGTCGAAGGCCTCCAGAAGACCCTCGGGAGCCGACTCGAGCCACGGTGACAGATCACGCACACACGTAAGGTAGCGGCTTGTTGTTTCTTGTCTGTTATCCACCAGGGGGGTTGTTTTCGGTGCGGCTAGACCTGTGGTCCTAGGACCTTGGGGAAGTTTCTGCCGTTGCGACGGGCTCTTACGGGGCGGGGGTCACCTCGGGTGGCCGACGGAAATTTGGTGACCAGCTCCGGTGGCGAGGACCCGGTGACGGGGTCCGGATCAGCTCCGGACCATGGGCTCGGCGATGGCTCCGCTGCCACCCCACCACCGAGGCGCCTGTGCCACCGGGCCTTCGCCACCGTCGATCCCCGGGAGCAGCGTTGCGGCGCCGATCCCCAGGACGTGCATGGTCGCCGTGCGCAGCGGCCCATTGGAGGGCATCGCGAGCCGCAGGCGATGTGCCTCGACGGGGCTCACGGAGCCGACGACCTGGCTGAGGGCCATGAGTGCGGCGACCCGCACCGGAAGGCGGTGGTCGGTGAGACCGCGCTCGAGAAGGCTCGCGCGGTGGGCCTCGTCGGCCACGTAGGTCATCGTGGTCATGGCAGCGACGGCCATGAGCTCGTCGGCATTGCCCGCATGCAGCAGCAGCGGGGCTCCGAGCTGCCCGCGGTAGGGACTGGCGGCCAGCAGCAGCGCCGCCTGGTGGCGGCGTGCGTGGCAGACGTGGAAGAACGCCTCGCGGATCAGTCGCTGCAGCATGGGATCGGGGTCGACCGCATGCGGGGTGTGTGTGCGCTCCTGGACCGTCGTTGCCATCCTGGCCGACACGGAGCGGGCTGTCTCGGGGTGGCTGATCTCCGCCTGGGTGCTGGCCATCTCGAGCGCAGCTCGGGTCTCGGTGTCGGAGATGGACCTCATCAGGCGTGCCTGGTGGAGCAGGGGCAGCTGGAGGTAGATGTTGAGGGCGTCGATGCTCTGCAGCATCGAGCGGGAGCAACGGAGGATCTCGGTGGCCGTCGTCGTGACGCGGTCGAGCTCGACCTCATTGAGCTGACCTCGTTGCAGCTTGCCCGTCAGGGCCCAGGAAGCACCGGCTCGACGGTGCGAGGGGCTGTCACTCAGTAGTCGCAGGAGCAGGTCGTTGGCCTGGGGGTCGTCCACCTCCTGGAGCAGGACGAGGGGGTGGGTGACGAACTCGGTGGCCGGGTTGGTGACGATGCTGCCGATCGCGCGCACGGCCGCGCGGCGGGAGTCGGGGTGGGCCACGAGCAGGCGCAGGGACTTGAAGCGGGAGAGGTAGGCCAGACCCGTGGACCTGCCGAGCTCCTGCGCAAGCAGGTCTGCGGTCTGCGCCCAGGTCGCAGGGAGCAGGTAGAGGTGATGGTGCCGGGTCAGGAGCTCGGCGAGCTCGATCCATAGGTGACCGGGGGCGCGTCCAGCCAGGACTTGGATGAACAAGGCGTCGAGTCGCTCATGCACCGCGTGGGTGTCGTGCTCGACGTGCCCGCGACCAGGGGGGGGCATGTCGCTGGTAGGTATCAGCGCCGTGGCGCCCAGGGTGAGCTGGCCAGGCGCGAGATCGAGAACCTGCTCGTAGGCGGCGATGACGGTGCTCGCGACCGGCAGGTGGCCGGTCTCCCATCGGCTGAGGCGCGTCGAGTCCACCACGATGCCCCGGGCCTGCAGCTGCTGGATGAAACGGTCCCGGCGTGCCAGGTCGGGGTCGGTCGAGTGGATCCTCGAGACGCCGAGGAGCCAAGCGGTGCGGTGTCGCAGGCTGGTCATCGGCCCTGTGATCGGGGTGGGATCAGCGGGCAACCGGTAGGGCCGCCCGCGCTTTCGCGGCGGTGCCGGGCCACCGTCCCATGCCCGACTCACGGGAAGTGCGTGGTGATCGATGGTCACGAACGATGCCTTCCCCATGTTCCACGGCGCGACGCGCCGTGGTCGTTCCTAGCCCCCGAGGCGGAAGCATCCACGGCAGGGCGACCCCCGTCCACTCCGACAAGATGACAATTGCCTGCGCCATGGAAAACACCTGTATTCCACGCTTGAATCCTTTCTTGCAGGTGCCGGGATAATCCGCAAGAAATAACGACAAATACCCCCCGAAATAGGGGCCCTTGCCCACTCATCTAGGGGTGGTGGCGGAGATCAGGCCAGGTGAGACGCAAGAAATGCCCCTCTTTAATTGCGATTGGTTGCGTGCTGTTGCATCTAATGCGCACGCTTTCAGAGTGCCGCATACATTCCCTCATGCAACGAGTGCTCACGCTTCGTCTCGGCTTCGGCCTGAGCATTCCTGAATGCAGATCGAGACTTCGGTCTGACACACGATTCCGAAAGGATCACCATGAATCGCAGCGGCATGAAACGTGG
The DNA here is from genome assembly GCF_031397825.1 of Nocardioides sp. GTDB lineage: Bacteria > Actinomycetota > Actinomycetes > Propionibacteriales > Nocardioidaceae > Nocardioides. The sequence continues at coordinate 13,390 of NZ_JANNML010000019.1, read as the reverse complement.
ACTGGCCGTCTCGGCCATCTCCGCGCTGGCTCTCACAGGACTGGCGATGACGCCGGCCCAGGCCCAGACGGTGGGTCAGGGGACCAATCCCTTGACGCTCTACTCGCAGGGCTCGGGGTTCGCGTCGACCCGCAACGACGGCAACAACACGACGGTCACCCTGCTCGCAGGCTTCCCGAACTCGATCGGCGCCAACCTGGTCAACTCGGTCCGGTTCTCCTACACCGGAGGCCCCATCGCCACCGTGGTCCCGGACAACGGGGTCGCGGCCTTCGAGTGGGCCGCTCCGGCGGGCACCTGGAGCGTCACGGTGCAGGCCCTCGACAACGGCAACAACGTCATCGCCACGGACACGCGTCCCGTCGTGGTCACCAACGGCACCAACGACGCGGTGGACTTCGCCAATGTTCTGCGTGCCGAAGCGGGTCAGTGGAACGGTGAGATCGTCGTGCGCGGCACGACCAGCGGTGACCTCGTCGATGTCAACGCGGTCGGGCCCGATGTCGTGACCGCAGCCAACTCCGCAATCCTGTCTGCCGGTCCCGGTGGGCTGAGCACCTTCACCGGCATCGTGGACATCGGTGCCAACAACACCGGCGACGCCACGGACGACGTGGTGGTGCAGGCAGTCGGCAGCGAGTTGGACCCCCCTCTCAGCGGCGGCGACGACGTCACGGTCGTGACGGTCTACGACCAGACGGTCAGCAACGTGGCCAAGGCGCTCAAGGCCGGCTCGGTCGTCAACGTTCCTGTAGGGAGCGGCGCCAACACGACCTACGTCTTCACTGCGACCGACCAGAAGACCAGGACCATCCAGGGCCTGGACTTCTACGAGTCCGACGCGGCTGGAGCAGCCAACGACGGCAACGGTGACGTGCTTTCCGGCGCAACCGACGTCAACGGCATGTTCGAGGTCACCCTCAACGAGGCTGACATCGACAACGGCACTGATGGCGACCCAGCGATCAACGCTCAGGCGTCCTACTACGTGGTGGACGTCAACGAGAACGGCACCTACGAGAACGGGACCGACTTCCTCTTCGACGTGCGGCAGACGCGCTACGTCTCCGTCGCGACGACGGTCACCATCACCAACGAGCTGGGCACGGCGATGGATGACGAGGAGGACTCCAACGTCACGTTGCTGGTCAAGGACCAGAACGGCAATCCGATGAGCGGCGCGACCGTGCGCTACAAGATCGACCGGGTCAACCTGAACCCGGCCATCGTGCCCATCAACGGCGCCTACGTCGACCTCGTGACCGGAGCCGACGGCAAGGCGACGTTCAACTACGTCGCGAACAACAACGACTCGGAGACGGTCACGATCAGCTCCTACGTCAACAACGACGGCAACCCCAACCCGACTCCCGGTGATGCGATCGCAGCGCCCTACGTCATCGAGTCCGACACCACCTCGGTGCTGTGGGACAACGGCTCGACCGCTCAGGCGCTCGTCGGGTCGACCACGATCCAGCGGGGCAGCCTGGTCCAGGACAACTTCGACAACCCGCTGCCCAACCGGCCGCTGGACATCGACTACGTCTCGGGCACGGGTGGGCCGGGCAACTCGATCCTGGCGCCGCAGCCGGCACAACCGGCCGGCACCACGCGCGGCTCGAACTTCGAGGCCAACGTCGTGACCTTGGCTGACGGCACCTTCGGTGTCGCGGTCCAGGACCCTGCCGTGCCCAACGGCCAGGAGCTCGACGCCCAGCTCATCGTGTCGTCGGACGCCCTGCCCAACGGGCTCGACACCGAGAACGACCCGGTCACGTTGGAGATCGACTTCCTGCGCTCGCTGGCGCCGGCGGTCATCCGGATCATCAACGACGACACGGGCACAGCCGCTGATGGGCTGCTTGCGCCCTTCACGGCCGCTCTGGTCCCCGGTGGTCTCGGCCTCGGCCACGTCGAGGCGTTCAACGCCGACGGCATCGCCCTGACCGACCTCGTCGTCAACATGAGCATCAGCCAAGGCAACTTCGTCAACATCGCCACCAACCCGTTCGAGCCGACCCCGGCGCCGGGCGCGCCCATCGACTTCGCGTCGGCCGGCAAGACCATCGCGGTGACGACTGACGACAACGGTGAGGGGCTCTTCGTCGCCAACATCGAGCGCAACACCGGCTTCGACGACGACGGGCTGGTGGATGACTCGATCACCGCCTCCGCCGGAGGCAAGAGTGACTCGCACGACCTCACCTGGACGACCAACGCCGTCCCGTTGAACCCGCGTGCGGCCAACCCGCTCGTGGTCGCGCTCTCGAGCGACCAGGACTCCTCGATCCTGCCGCAGGCGCGAGCCGGCGACCGGACCGGCACTGGACAGACCGTGGACTACGACGCTTCCACCTTCGACCAGTTCGGAAACCCGACCTCGCAGGTGCTCAACACGACCGACAACACGCCGGTGGCCGCCGTCGTGGGAGGCGCTCTCTCCCGATTCGCACTCGGGCAGCCTGCGATCCAGGCCTTCGCCGATGCGGCGACGAGCCAGACGATCAACGTGGAGCTGACCGACGCCGTGGAGTCCATCTACGTCGACAACCCGGAGACCTCGGCATTCGACCCGGCCAACCCCGGCGCCGCCTTCACGACGGTGCCTGTTGACATCGAGGCGAACACCGCGGCGATCAACTGGTACGAGCTGGACTACGACGCCTCCCGGGCGACGATGTCCTTGGCGCAGCAGGGTCCGGACTCGGTCCCCGCAGGCTCGGCCGTCACTGAGGTCCTCACCGCGATCGACCAGGAGGGCCAGCCCATCGAGGGCATGCCCGTCGGGTTCCTCCGGGTGGGTCCCTCCGCCGACGGAGACTCCGACGGCAACGCCAGCGACACCACGAATGCTGCCGGGCAGGCGTTCTACGACTTCGCCGGCAACCAGGCGGGGACGGCGTCGATCACGGCGGTCATCTTCAACGACGAGTTCGTGCGTCAGTACACCGTGGGGCCGGACAATGTCACCTTCACCGGTGGACAGCCCGGCGGCAAGGACAGCATCAGCCCCCGTGCCGCAGGCAGGGACAAGGGCCGTCGGGACCAGATCACCGTGAAGGCTCCCAAGGCCTTCGGTGCGACGGTCCAGCTGTTCAGGCTCGCCAACGGCAGGCGGGTCCTGGTGAAGACCGGAGCCCTGAACGCGACCGGAGTCAAGGTGTTCACCGTCACCGACAAGAACGGGGCCAGGGCGACGCGCTACTTCGCAGTCGTCAGGGCGACGGCCCGCACCACGAGGGGGACGAGCAACATCGCCCGTGTCCAGTAGTCCGGTCGGCCTCGGCTGACTCGTCCTGGAAATAGGGGGTGGCCCGGTTCGCCGGGCCACCCCTCTTCCGCCGCCAGGGTCGTGCGCCCGGCACGACATCTCCTGAGGCTGATCCCACAGTCGCGGTTCGGGGCATTCGCTGCTGCCGCTGCGAGCGGGTGCCCCGAATCGCTCCGTACGCCGCGAGCGGTTCGGGGCACCGTACCGTGTGCTCGTGCTGGTCCACTTCCGCCTGACGACGCCGGTCGCGATGAGCGACGCCGTCCGCGACTTCCTCCTCGACAACCACTCGATCACCAACCTGACCGTCCAGCCGGGCGCGGTGGTGAAGCCCGCGGGCGACCTCATCGAGTGCGACGTGGCGCGCGAGCACGCTGGTGAGGTGCTGACCTGCCTGCGCGACCTCGGGGTGCACGAGCAGGGCGGCATCGTGATCACGGCGCCGACCGGCACGCCGTTCGAGACGGCCCGCCAGCTCGAGGCGGACGCGCCCGGGCACCCGGACGACGCCGTCATCTGGGAGTCCGTCGAGGGCCAGGCGGAGGCGGGAGCCGTGCCCACGTTGAGCTTCCACGTCTTCCTGGTGATCGCCGTGGCACTGGCCGGCATCGCGGTCGTCACCGACTCGGCCGTGCTCGTCATCGGCGCGATGGTCGTGGGGCCGGAGTTCAGCGCGATCGCGTCGGTCTGCGCCGGCATCGTCCTGGGCCGCTGGGGCCTGGTCGGACGGAGCCTGCGCCTGCTCGTCCTCTCCTTCGCCTTTGCGATCTTCGTCGTGACGCTCATGGCCCTCGTCGCGCACGGGACCGGCCTGCTCACCGACGCCGATGTCTCGAGACCTCGGCCCAACACCGGCTTCATCTGGCACCCCGACGCGTGGTCGTTCGTCGTCGCGCTCTTCGCTGGGGCCGCGGGCGCGCTCGCGCTCGCGATCGAGCGCTCCGCCACGATGGTCGGCGTCTTCATCAGCGTGACGACGGTGCCTGCTGCGGGCAACCTCGCCCTGGGCATCGCCGTGTGGGACCAGGGCGAGATCCTCGGCTCGCTGGCCCAGCTCGGCGCCAACGTGGCCGGCATGGTCATCGCCGGGAGCCTGCTCCTGCTGCTGGTCCGCACGACCTGGCCGTGGCTGGTCGCGCACTCCGAGAGGATCTTCGGCAGCGGTCAGGCCCGCGCGAGGTAGCGGTAGCGGTGGTGCTCCCGGAAGCCCAGCCTCTCGTAGAGCGCGAGGGCCGGCTCGTTGTCGCCCAGCACCTGGAGGTACGCCGTCGTCGCCCCACGCTGGGCACCCCAGTCGAGGAGGGCGCCCATCACCGCGAGCCCGAGGCCACGGCGCCGGTGGTCGGGGGAGACCTCGATGCTGCGGAAGCCGACCCAGTCGCGGCCGAAGGCAGCCACGCCACCCGCGACAGGCACGTCACCGTCACCATCGACGACGTGTGCGATCGCCTGGTCGCCGCTCTCCGCGAGCCGGACCTCGAGGTCGGTCACAGCCGCGCCACGCAGGGCCCGCGCGGCCAGCGACACGGAGGTCACCTGGAAGACCGTGTCGGCGTCGGTGCTCTCGGGCACCCACCCGCGGTCCTCGAACAGCGAGCACTCGGCCGAGTCGGGCAGCACGGCCGCGATCGGTCGTTGGTCGACGCCGTCGTAGAAGCCGACGACCCGGGCGTAGGCCTCGTCGCCGGACAGACCCGACGCGCCGAACGCCAGCACCGAGTTGGCCCGGCGCGCGGTCGCGGTGGGGGAGCGGCGCAGCACCCAGTCGCCGAGCGGCTCGGTCTCGAGGTCGGCGAAGAGGGCGAGGCCCAGCACCTGGGCGTCACGGGCCGGCACGCGGTCGCGCACGGACGGCCGCTGCGGCACCGGCTTGCCCGACACGATGTCGCCGATCTCGATCCGCACCGGAGCGCCCGCTGCCGGCTGGACGACGCACACCCCGTCCCCCCACGCGACACAGGTGCCGAGCAGGTCGGTCAGCGCCGGGCCACCGGTGGGACCCGTCTCGCCGCGGACGACTCGTCGTACGACGACGCGCTGGCCGACGACGTGGGGTCCCAGGCGGTGCTGGCCGACACCGACATCGCCCACATGGTGGGGTTCCTGCACTCCGGGCACGCGGTGATACTAGGCTGAGCCCGCTCTCAGGGATTGCCCCGATCTACTGTCCTCAGGAGGACCCGGTGACCTACGTCATCTCCCAGCCGTGCGTCGACCTCAAGGACCGCGCGTGTGTCGACGAGTGTCCTGTCGACTGCATCTACGAGGGCAAGCGGATGCTCTACATCCACCCCGACGAGTGCGTCGACTGTGGTGCGTGCGAGCCGGTCTGCCCCGTCGAGGCGATCTTCTACGAGGACGACGTGCCGGAGCAGTGGAAGGACTACTACACCGCCAACGTCGGGTTCTTCGAGGACCTCGGCTCGCCCGGTGGCGCGGCCAAGATGGGTGAGATCGACAAGGACCACCCGATCGTCGCCGCGCTCGACCCGCAAGAGCACGACGAGTGACCCGGGGAGTCCGGACGACGGTCTCCTCGAGGCTCCCGGACTTCCCCTGGGACCACCTGACGTCGTACGCCGCCACGGCGCGCGAGCACGCTGACGGGAACGTCGACCTCTCGGTCGGCACCCCCGTCGACCCCACCCCCGCCGTCGTCCAGGACGCGCTGCGGGCGGCGGCGGACTCGCCGGGCTACCCGCTGACGATCGGCCTGGTCGAGACGCGCCAGGCCGCCATCGACTGGCTGGCGCGTCGGCACGGCGTCACGGGCCTCGGTCTCGACGGCGTGCTGCCGGTGATCGGCTCCAAGGAGCTGATCGGCTCCATGGCCGGCCACCTCGGCATCGGTGCGGGCGACCTCATCGCCTACCCGGCGCTGGCCTACCCGACCTACGAGGTCGGCGCGGCGCTGGTCGGCGCCCGGGCCGTGGCCACCGACTCGCTGACCTCGCTCGGTCCCGAGACGCCCGCGCTGCTCTGGCTCAACTCGCCGTCCAACCCCAGCGGCCGGGTCCTGCCCCCCGAGCACCTCAAGAAGGTCGTCGACTGGTGCCGCGAGCGCGGCACGATCCTGGTCTCCGACGAGTGCTACCTCGAGTGCGCGTGGGAGGCATCGCCCGTCTCGGTGCTCCACCCCTCGGTCTCGGGTGGTTCGCACGAGGGCATCCTCTCGGTCCACTCGCTCTCCAAGCGCTCCAACCTCGCGGGCTACCGCTGCGCCTTCGTCGCCGGTGACCCGGCGCTCGTCGGCGAGCTGCTCGCCGTGCGCAAGAACCTCGGCCTGCAGATGCCCGGCCCCCAGCAGCGCGCGATGATCGCCGCCCTCGACGACGACGAGCACGTCGCGGTCCAGCACGCGACGTACGCCGCCCGCCGGGCCTCGCTGCGCACCGCCCTGGAGGGTGCGGGGTTCCGCATCGAGCACTCGGAGGCCTCGCTCTACCTCTGGGCGACGCGCGACGAGGACTGCTGGACGACGGTCTCGTGGCTGGCGGAGCGGGGGATCCTCGTGGCGCCCGGGTCTTTCTACGGCGCTGCCGGCTCCCAGCACGTGCGGGTCGCCTTCACCGCCACCGACGAGCGGGTCGCCGCCGCCGTCGCGCGCCTGGCCTGAGTGCCGCTCCGGTCGCGTCAGCCGGGGTCGCCGATGAGGCGCCAGCGGCCGTCGGGCGCAGTCACGTCCTCGAGCCCGGTGAAGGCGACCTCGACGGTCGTGTCCCCGAAGCGCGCCCGCAGATAACCCTCGGCCAGGTGGATCACGCCCGCGGCCCGGACGAAGCGTCCGCGCAGCTGGAGGCCGAAGCTGGAGGCGCGGTCCCCGGAGCCCGGACCGCCGTCGACCACCTGGCCGGGGGCGAAGCCGAGCAGGTCGAGGAGGTGGTCATCTCCGGGGCCGCCGCGCACCACGTCCACGCCGGCGCCGCCCTGCAACGAGTCGTCGCCGCCGCCTCCCCGGAGCTGGTCGTCGCCGGACTCGGCCACCAAGGTGTCCGCGCCCTCCCCACCGATCAGGACGTGGGGCGAACGGTCCCGGCTGTTGCTGTCGGCCACCCCGGCGTAGAGGAGGTCCGAGCCGTCGCGTCCGACCAGCTCGTCGGCTCCCTCGTTGCCGTAGAGGATGTCGTCGTCGGCCGATCCCAGGATGCGATCGTCGTGCGGCGAGCCTTCGACGTGGCGGACCTGGCCCTCGATCCTGTCGGTCCCGTCCCCGGTGGCGGTGCCGGCGACCAGGTCGACCTCGACGCCTCGGGGAGAGCCCGAGAAGACGATCGTGTCGCTGGTCTCCGACGGCTCGTGCCGGTCGTCGACACCGCCGTCGAGGAGGTCGTCGCCCGGGCCGCCGACCAGCGTGTCGGCGTTCCAGCGGTAGAAGTCGTCGTCGGCGGACTCGCGGGAGTCGAGCCCACCATGGAGCTCGTCGTCGCCCGGCCCGCCGTCCAACCGGTCCTGGCCCTCACCGCCACAGATCACGTCGTCACCCTCCAGGCCATCGACGACGTCGTCGCCGTCGCCGGTCGCGATCACGTCGTCGGCGCTCGTCGCGGTGATCACGTCGTCCCCGGCCGTGCCGCTGATGGTCACGCGGCGTCCGCCGCACTCGTCCGGCAGCTCGCGCTCGGAGCCGCCGGTGCAGGCGGGGAGGGCGGCGGCCACCGCGACGAGGACGGAGGCGGTCAGTGCCGCGCGAGCGCGCGTCATGCGGAGACGTCGATGTGCACGTGGTCGCGGTGCTCGAGGATCTGCCGGTCGCCGGGACCCGAGGGCGCGTCGTAGTCGCGCCAGCCCTGGTCGGAGCGGCTCGCCGTCCAGATCCGGTCGTCGAAGATGATCGTCTTGATGTCGAGCCGGTCGGCCTGGGCCATCAGGTAGTGCGCGACCGCCCAGCCGCTCTGCTTGTTCTCGGCGTTGATCGGGCGGAAGAAGATGTCGACGGCCCGTCCCTCGTAGTGCGCGGACCCCTCGATGTGGCCGCTGCTCACGCCTCCTGGCGCGAAACCACCGAGCGCCAGGTCGCCGAACATCCCCAGCGCCTCCCGTCGTACGACGTCGGCCCGCTCGGTCAGGCCGGTCTCGAGCAGCGCGGTGTCGGCCGCCTCAGCGTCGTCGTCGATCTCGCAGCTGAACGCCTCGGGGGAGTTGCCGGTCAGGGCTGAGGCGATCGTGCGCGCGTCGAGCTCGTGGTCGGCGTAGGCGTCGGGGAAGCCCGATCGCTGCACCTCCTGCGCGGCCACGGTGATCTCGAGGCCCTCGTAGCCGTCGACCTCGGCGAGCGCGTCGTAGAACGCGTTGGTCGCATAGACCGGGTCGAGCACCTGCTCCTCGCTGCCCCAGCCCTGGGAGGGCCGCTGCTGGAAGAGGCCGAGCGAGTCCCGGTCGCCGTAGTCGATGTTGTAGAGGTCGGACTCCTGGTAGGCCGTGGCCAGCGCGATCGACGCCGCCCGCGCCGGCAGTCCTCGGCGGATGGAGATGGCGGTGATGAGTCCGGCGTTCTCCGCCTGCTCGAGCGTGAGGTCGACGCTGTGACCGTCGACGGTCGCGGTGCACTCGTCGGAGGCCGGGCCCAGCGGACCGGTGCCGGTGACCACGCCGTAGCCCACCGCGGCGACCACGGCCACGGCCGCGGCGCCGACGATCGCGGTGCCCGCTCCCCTTCGCATGGACCCATTGTCCAGAGTGGTGCTGAGCGTTGCCTGAGGAGGGCGAGCCAGGACCTGACGACGGGGGCTCGCCCTCCTCGGCCGGACGTCAGGCCTGTGCCATCGCCGCGAGCATGTGGTCCATGACCCGCGCGTGCGCGACGACGGGGCTGAAGAGGATCACCTCGGCGTCCTGCTCCACGCGCACGCTGTGGCCTGCGGGCCAGTGGAAGACGTCCCCGCCGGTGACCGTCTCGCTCGAGCCGTCGGTGTAGCTGACGACCACGGCACCGCTGATCAGGTAGCCCCAGTGCGCCGCCTGGCAGGCGTCGTCCTCGAGCCCGACGAGCAACGGCGCGATGTCGGTGCCGGCGCCGAGGGAGAAGTACTCCGCAGCGAGCGGGCCGGATGCGTCGCCGCCGAAGTCGGCGAGGTGGCGGGCCCGGGCGCCCGGGACGTCGATCTTGACCGGGATGTCGTGCTTGTCGATGCGCATGGTGGTGCCTCTCGGAGAGTCGGTGTCGGCGGGAGCCGGCGGGAGTGCTGCTGACACTCCTCAGGCGTGACAAGCGGTGTCACAATGCGACAGTGACGGCGCTGGCGCGGGCTCAGGCGGCGCTGGATCGTGGAGCGTGGCGGGAGGCTCGTGACGACCTGCGCTCCGATGAGGCGACGGCCGGGGACCCAGCTCGGCTGGAGCTGCTGGCCCGCGCCTGCTATGGCGACGGTGACCTCGAGGCCGCGGTGTCGTCCTACGAGGACGCGCACCGGCTGCTGGTCGGTGCGGGGGAGGAGGTCGAGGCCGCGCGCGTGGCGGCGATGGTCGCCCTCCACCTCATGATGGACACCGGGCTGATGGCGCCGGTGCGGGGCTGGTTGGCTCGTGCCGAGCGGCTGTTGGCAGGTCACGGCGACGTGCCGCCGTACGCCCTGGTGGCGATGGTGCGCACCTACGAGCGCTTCATGAGCGGCGATGCCGTGAGCGCGACGCAGCAGGCGGCGCTGTCGATCGAGCTCGGCGAGCGGCACGACGTGCTGCCCGCTGTGGTGGTCGGGCGTACGGCGGCGGCGCGACTGCGCATCTCGGCGGGGGACGTCGAGGGCGGCCTGGCGCTCCTCGACGAGGTCGCCGCCGTGCTGATGTCCGGCGACGTCGACGCCCTGACGACCGGGATGATGTATTGCGAGCTCATCTGCGCCGCTCAGAACCTGGCGCACCACGAGCGGGCGCGGGAGTGGACCGACGTCATGGAGCACTGGCGCCACGGCGTCGCCTTCGGGGCGATCCATGGCCGCTGCCGGGTGCACCGCGCCGAGCTGCTGAGGGTCTCCGGGCCGGCCGGTGCTGCGGAGACCGAGGCGCTTGCCGCGTGCGCCGAGCTGCGGCCGTGGATGCGCCGCGAGTTCGGGTGGCCGCTCGTCGAGCTCGGCACGATCCGGCTCCGCGCCGGCGACCTCGACGGGGCCGACGAGGCGTTCCGGAGCGCGCACGAGCACGCCTGGTGCCCGCACCCCGGGCTGGCCCTGCTGCGCCTGGAGCAGGGGAGGCCCGGCGAGGCGGCCGAGCTGATCGCGTCCGCCATCGAGCACCCGCTCGACATCCCCTCCAAGGAGCGTCCGCCCTTCGACGAGCTGCGCCTGGCCCCGCTGCTGGAGGCGCAGGCGGCCATCGCGTCGGTCACGGGCGACGTGGTGACGCTGGAGCGTGCGGCGTCGGCGTTGGAGGCGATCGCCGAGCGCTATCCCACGACGGGGCTGGCGGCGACGGCTTCCTTCGCCCGCGGCCGCGCGGCTCTGGCCCAGGACCGCCTGCCGCAGGCGGCCGAGTGCTGTGCGGTCGCGATCAGCAGCTGGGTCGAGGCGGGTGCGCCGTACGAGGCAGCGGTGGCGCGGGTGGTCCTGGGCGACGTGCATCAGGCTGCTGGGCAGCACGCACCGGCCCGACTGGAGTGGGAGAGCGCGCACGCCGCCTTCGTCGCCTTCGGCGCGCTGGGTCAGGCGTCCCGGGTCGCCCGGCAGCTCCAGCCGTCTGGGGGCGCGGACGGTCTCCTCCCGGAGGTGGGTTCCGAGGTGGGCCCGACGGTCGCGACGTTCCGCCGGCAGGGGGGTCTGCGTCGAGTGGGACTCGCGGGTGTGGAGATCGATCTCGTCGATCTCGTCGGCTTCCGCTACCTCGAACGTCTGCTCGCCGAGCCCGGTCGCGAGCACCACGTGCTCGACCTGGTCGCGCAGGAGCAGGGTGTCGTCACGCGTCCGGGCGGGTGTGTCGAGGGCTCGGTCGACGTCGGTGCGGGGCTCCCGGTCCTGGACGACGTGGCCCGGGAGGCCTATCGTCGCCGCCTGCGCGAGGTCGACGAGGACATCGAGGAGGCTCGCTCGATGGACGACCTGGGACGACTGGCCCTCGCCGAGCGCGACCGCGACTACCTCGTCCACGAGCTCGCCAGCGCCGTCGGACTCGGCGGCCGCCCGCGTACGACGGGCGGCAGCGCCGAGCGCGCCCGCAGCAGCGTCACGCGTTCACTGCGCTACGCCCTGCGACGCCTTGCCGAGCAGCACCCCGACCTCGCCGCCCACCTCGACCGCACCGTGTGCACGGGCACCTACTGCTCCTACCGCGCCGACCCGCTGGTCCCGGTCGTGTGGGAGCTCCGGTGAGACCGAGGCGCGGGCTCGAAAATTTCTTTGGTTGATGTACCCCAGGTGGGGGAATCGCGCCGTCCTCAGGGGTCCTACTGTCGGTGGGTCCTGCTTCGATGGGTCCATGACCAGCACCGGGCAGCACGTCGATCGGGGACACCCGGTCGGTGTCGCGCTCGGACATCTGAAGGACCGGCTCGCGCTGCTGGGCCAGGGGCCGGTGTGGTCGATGCGTGACGCGGAGGTCCGCCAGGCGGTGCTGGACCTGACCGAGGTCGCCTCGATGGTCGCGGCTCTCGAGATCACGCTGCTGGCTCATGCGCACCGCACGGGTGCTGTTGACGAGGTGGGGGCGACGTCGGTGGCGGCGTGGTGGGCTCACGAGAGCCGGATGACCGCGGTGGAGGCGCACCGGCGGGTCACGCATGCGGTGGCGGTCGAGGAGCGTCATGCCGAGGTCGGTGCCGCGTTGGCGGCGGGTGGGTTGCGTGCGGAGCAGGCCCGGGTGGTGGTGGACGCTGTGGATGCGCTCCCTGCGGAGGTTGACGCCGCGGTGCGGGACCAGGCGCGCGCGCATCTGCTCGCGGAGGCCGAGCACCATGACGCGCGAGCCCTGCGGGTCCTGGGCCGACGGGTCCTGGACGTGGTCGCCCCCGAGGTGGGGGAGGCGCAGCTCGCGAAGGACCTGGCTGCCGAGGAGAGGGCTGCGGAGGCGGCGCAGAGGCTGACCATGTCGGACGACGGGCATGGCCGGACGCATGGCCGGTTCACGTTGCCCACGTGGAAGGCCGACCTGATGCGCAAGGTCCTGCAGGCCCTGGCGTCACCTCGACACGGCGGCTTGGGTGCGACGCCGGAGGGCATGGGGAAGGCCTTCGGGGAGTTCATCGAGCGCTTTCCGACCGACCGGGTCCCCGATGCCGGGGGCGTCCCGGCCACGGTCGTCGTCACGATGAGCCACGAGACGTTGACGGGTGGCCTTCGAGCAGCCCAGCTCGACACCGGCACGATGATCAGCCCCGGCCTGGCCCGGCAGCTCGCCTGCAGGGCAGGTGTCATCCCGGTCGTGCTCGGCGGGGAGTCGCAGGTCCTCGACGTCGGGCGCAAGCGCCGGCTGCACTCCGAGACCCAGCGCCTCGCGCTGGCTGCGAGGGACCGCGGGTGCACCACCATCGGGTGCGACCGACCCCCGGCGTGGTGCGAGGCCCACCACGACACCCCCTGGTCCCAGGGCGGCGGGACCTCGGTCGACGATGGCCGGCTGCTGTGCTCGCGACATCACCACCTCGCCCACCACCCGGCCTACGAGATGACGCACCACCCGGGCCGGAAGGTCTCCTTCACCAGGCGAGAGTGAGGGGCACGTGGCGATGAAGACGAGTGAGAGGGCCCAAGCCGTCGAGACGCACGATCAGGACGCGGCGTGCTCCCGGGTGAGCTGATGAGGGGCGGCGGGGAACAGTGCGGTTGATCGGACGTGCCTGGCACGTGCGATCAACCGCACTGTCGAGACCTGGTCCCGTCGCCACTGCGACAAGGGCCGCGATGCGCAGTGTCAGCGGTAGCCGACGAGGGTCGGGGTGGCCTCGACGACCTCGAGCGGCACGGTCGCGCCGGGGATGGTGACGGTGCCGGGCACCGGGCGCCAGACGCCGGCGTTGACGCGGAAGTCCGCGGTGTACGTCGTGTCGACCGCGGGGGTGACGGTGCCTGCGGTGAGGTAGTCGTGGGTGACCTGGAGGTCGGGGTAGGCGGCGCCCGGGGTGGTGGTCGAGGCGGTCTGGCCGTCGCCGAAGCGCCAGCCGTAGGTGGCAGGGGTGATGCGGAGGTCGACCTGTTG